>CAISEZ010000090.1 GCA_903884535.1 uncultured Verrucomicrobia subdivision 3 bacterium | reverse complement strand
TATTCTTCATATTCACCATGCGAATGCCGAGCAATCCGGATGAGGCAAAAATTGCCACAGGATAGAATTTGTTCCAGCAGGCGAATGAATTTTTATTGTATGACAGGAGAATGCGGCACGGTGAGCGAGTTCAAATACTCTTCAAGCTGCGTGCGGCCGGACGCGGCGATTTTATTACCGTCGGCCACTTGCGGATTCAAACCGTGGGCAAGTTCCCACGCATCCGGCATCCCATCGCCATCGGAATCAAGCGGTGCCGGGCCGCCGGCAATCTCGCCAAAGCCGCCCATCTCGGCCGGATCGTGAACGGTCTGCCCGCGCACTCCGAGCGAAGTTAAATCCTCGATCAACCGCCGGTCCACGGCATCGCGATGCAACGACGCACCGGCACTCGCGACAATTTTTTGGTAAGCCTCGGCCGCGCTGAGCACGGTCACCGGCAAGGCCGGCGCGGAAGTCGGCGCAGTCACCAGCGTCGGGCCGTCCTGTTTTCCAAAATCTTCCGGCATCACGGGACGACCGTTAAGTTTGCCATCGCGATCCAAGTCCACAAAGTTGCCGGTCTGGTAAAGGTGGTCCGTCGGTTTGAATTCACCGACAAAACGCGCGCTCGATGACGGGCCTTTGATGAAATAATTATTGATGAGGTCCGCGCAATGGTCCGCGCCGGAATGGCCGCCGACGTAGCCGGTCACGCCCCAGTTGTAGATGACGTTGTTGACGTATTGAACGCGGCCTTTTGACTTGGGATTGCGGCTCTGATTGCTGATCCAGAGATTGCGGAGGAAGGAAACATTATCGCTCTGGCAAAGGCAACCGAAGCGTTGTGGCGCAACGCCGGGACCGATGATGCAATCCTCAAGGGTGACATTGGTGCAAAGATTCATGTCCACGGTATCCCACCGGCCCCATTGGATGGAAAGGTGGTCGAGGAGAATGTCGCGGCCGCCATAAATGTTGATGGCGCTTTTTTTGTCCTGTTTCTCGGCGAGGCCCTGGCGGATGCGCAGATAGCGGATGATGATGTTGTGCGATCCGGACAGCGAAACTTCGGAACCGCGCAGGCCGATGCCCTCGCCGGGCGCAGTCTGACCGGCAATGGTCAGATCACTGCCGATGCGCAACACACTTTTGAGCGCGATGTAGCCGCCCACGTCGAAGACAATGGTGCGCGGGCCGGCGGGATGTTCCACGCCGGCGCGCAACGAGCCGGGGCCGGCGTCATTCAGATTGGTGACGTGATAGACTTCGCCGCCGCGGCCGCCGGTAGTGGCCGCCGCGAAACCTGCCGCGCCGGGAAAGCCGGTGGTTTGTGCGCCGGCCAAACCAGCCGCACTTAAAATCCCGGCCAGCAAAAAATAATGAGCTTTCAATCGTTTCATAATCAGTCATTGCCTTCCAGCGCGTCAAAGAGCTGGTCGTAAGCCACGCACGAAGCCTGCGACTGCACGGTGGTGAAAGTGCCGGACAAAACAATGCTTAGCGCCGCCTTGCTGGTGATGAACTTGGCCGCGCCATCGGCAAAGAGAACACTGAATCCCTTGGACGGATAATGAGCGAATGATTTTCCATCGAAGGCCGGCGGGACACCCAAATCCGGAGTCTGCACATAATCCATCATGAACAATTTATGTTTCGCCTGGCTTTGTTTTTGCATGAGGCGCAACGTGGCCGGATCCTTGGGATTGCCCGCCAAGTAGCCGGCCGCATTGACGACTCTGGGATTGTAAAGGTAGCTGGAATAGACCATTCCGCCGCCATCGGGAGAAAGAAAAGAAGGATTTGAATAGGTGCTGATTTCCGGAAGACTGGTAGAGTTGGCCGTCTTGAACGCGGGGTCATAAAGAATGTGACCGTCGCCCGCCAGACCACCGGCATAAAGTAGACCGAGGTTCTGGAAATCATAGGCTTTCCGGTCGGCATTTTGCGGGATGGGCACGCCGGTGGGTGCCGCCTTGGGACCCACGGCCCAATACGCATAGCCTTGGCTGTGGATTTCATTTAACGGATGTCCACCGGGATTGGACAGATGATCCGACCAGACTGGATAGTAGTCATTATAGTCCACGGCATAGATGGCGCAGCCAGTGGAGATCTGGTGCATGTTGTTGACGCAGGAGATCGTAATCGCTCGGCTCTTGGCGCGAGCCAGCGCGGGCAACAGCATCGCCGCCAGGATCGCGATGATGGCGATGACCACGAGCAGTTCAATCAACGTAAAACCGTTTTGTTGTTTTATTTTCACAATTTATTTGGCCAATTGCTTCTGGATATTTCTCAGCAAATCAAAAACGCCCCGCAGTTCTTGCAGGGCGTTTTTTTTTATTCATTAGCCGGGCGGGCTTTTTTCAATTCGCTTCGAGCAGGAAGAACGACTGCGGCAGGGCCGGATCCACGGTGATCGACTGGCTCAGATTGCCACTGGAATCAAAGGTTGTGGTCGTGACCGTCGTCCAAGTATTCAATGGCGACGCCAAGTTCGTCGAGGTCAGCACACTGACCGGTCCGTTCGGCGCACCGTTGATGCCGTTCAAGGTGATGGTGCCACTAGAAAGCGTGCTGAAATCCACACTGCTGATGGCCGGTTTAGAGGTGCCAGTCACGGTGATAGAACCATTGACACCCAACTGCGTAGTGTCCCAAGTGTAATAGCTCGGCAGCACCACGGTGGAGAAGGTCGCCGCGTTCAAAGAGCCGCCACTGAACAGCGTGAACGAATCACCCACCACCAATGCACCGCCGATATTGGTCACGATGAGTGTTCCGCCATAGGTGATGGTGGAAAGCGAAGAAACTAACTTATCACTGGTCGGACTGCCGGTGCGGTTAAGTTTCATCCATGCCGTGCCGCCGAGGGTGACCGCATTAGTCACGGTGAGTGTGCCCGTGGCACCGGAGAGTCCGCCGCCCGCCGAAACAGTGCCGCCAGAAGTGGTGTCCAGAAGGCCGTTCAACGTGCCGTTGCCGGCGAGAACTTGGCCGGAGCTCAAGGGCAATTTTGCATCGCTGCGACCGGAAACATCAAGGACTGCACCGGCATTGATGTAGATGTTAGCGCTGCTGCCAATCGCCCCGTCACCGCCGGTGCCGGGAATCAAAGCCAGCACGCCGTTGCTGATGGTCGTGTTGCCAGTAAAGGTGTTTTGCCCGGATAAATACCATGTGCCGGTGCCGACCTTCGTAATGGACACGGCATTGGCAATGGTTCCGGCAAAAGTTGGCGAGGTGTTCTTAAAGCCCACACGGAAGGTGGTGTTAGTGGGCGAAAGACTGCCCGTGCCGACCGAGGCCCCGCTGGTTCCAGCCAGTTCGCCGATGTCAACCGTGGCGTTGGCTGTCAATTGGTAATCCATGAGCACGCCGTCGTTCAGGAAAATTGAGGCATTGGCGTAACCGGAATTGTTGTTGATACGCATTTCGTCACCACTGCCGCTGGGCTTCGGCGTCACATTGATCAAACCGGTGAAAGCCGACCAGTTGCCGTCCAGATTATCCCGGACGTAATTGACCACCAGATTGAGCGTCCCGCTGCCGGACAGACTGCTTTTCAATCCCGAGTTAGCACCGCTGTTACTCGGGCCGCGCGGCCACATGCGCAACGTGCCGTTCTGACCGGCGGGAACAATTAACGGATTGTAGAGCGTGGCAAAATTTAGAGAAGTGCTGGCAGCGTAGCCAAATAATTGCAACGTGCCGCCATAGAACGTCACCGAATTGTTCGTGGCACCCAGTGCGCTACCGGTGGCACCGTCGTTGTTCGCACCATTTGAACCCAAAGCAATCACGCCGTTGCTGATAATCGTGCCGCCGCCGTAAGTATTCGGAACGGTCAGGTTCAAAGTGCCCGTGCCAATCTTGGTCAACGCGCCGGGGCCAGTCAGCGCACCGTTTTCGGTGAGGCTTGAACTGGTGACGTCAATCGTCGCGCCGCTGCCATTCAAGGTGGCGTTGCGATCCATGCCGCCGGCGGAAGCGCTGGTATATTTCAAAGTGGCACTGTAAAACACGAGGTTGGTGGCGTCGCTCGTGGATGCACCCAGTCCGCTGGCCGAATTGCCGTTGGCCACCGTGGTGACTTCCAGCACGCCGCCGCCGATGATGGTCGGGCCGCTGTAATCATTGGTGGTCTGGACGGTCAGCGTGCCGCTGTTGGTTTTGGTCAGACCGGTGAAGCCGCTGATTTTGCTGGAGCCGGTAAGCGTGTAGGTGCCCGTGTTGCTCACCACGACGGATGCAGGTGACAAGCCGGCTGCCGCGACCAAAGTTACCGTCGAGTTGGCCGCGCCGGAATTATCAAAAAGCACGCTATCGCCCGATTGAAAGGCAAAGGAAGTGGCACCATTGACCCAGTTGCTGGTTCCAATGTCCCAGTTGTTCGCCACCCCGTCGCCAACCCAAGTCAGATTGGTGGACGGGCGCGTGGAGGGAGAAATAATCAGCGCAATTTGGTTCGGCGGATTGGTCAGCGTAGCAGTGACACCGATGGCCGTGACGGCAAAATTGGTCAAGCCGCCGTTAAAATTGCCGCTGTAAGTGATCAGCGTGTAAGTGCCGCTCGGAATGGAGCCGCCGCCAAAATGATTGGCGGTGATCGCATTCGTGCCGCTCACCGTCAGGTCGCCCACGATGTTGATCAAATCATTCGTGCCGCCGACCGAGGACAGTTCAATCTGGTTGTTGACGGTGCCCGATTCGGTCACGCTGTTGGAAAAATTGAGCGTTCCCGCCGCCCCGGTGCCAGCCGGACTGATGGTGCCGCCCACGGCGACCACCGCGCCCGTCACCACGCCGGAACCCGACAACGTCTGATTCAAAGTGAACGCCGGATTCTGCGAGACATCGAAGGTGCCCGCCGCCAAAACATTGATCGGGCAATGGACCAAGCCCGTGGCACCGACCACCACCGTGCCATTGCTCACAATCAAAGTGCCGGATGAATTATTGGTGCCGGTGAACGTCAGGATATTTCCGCCCATCTGGATCAAATTTCCCGAACCGCTGATGGCATTCGCCACCGTCGGCGTATCCGAACGGTCATAGACCAGCGTGCCGCTGTTGGCGATGGCCCCTGAACCCAAAGCGCCCGAGGTGCCGCCATTGCCGACCTGCAAGGTGCCGGCGGTGACGGTGGTGCCGCCCAGATAATTATTCGTGCCGGTCAAAATCAGCGTGGCGCTGCCGACTTTATTAATCGCCACCATCGTGGTGGAACTCGCGCCATCCGTAATGAACCCGTCAAATTCACAGTTGGCATTCCGGCCACCGATGGAATAAGTCGAGGTGCCGCTGCTGCTGGAACCGGTGGTGATTTTGGTGCTCGCACCGCCAGTCAATGCGCCCAAGTTCACGGCCGCTCCACGGTTGCGGGTTACAAAAATGGCGTTGCCCGTGCCGAGGTCCAGCAGCATGCTGGAACTGCCGGTGTTGCCGCTGCCGCCACCATCATTAAAACGCCAAGTCCCGTTGATGTTGGTTCCAAACGAAAACGAACCTGAGAAATTGGCCAGACTGGAGGAACTACCGCCCAGCGTGAACGTGCGGTTAACCGTGTTTTGATTGATGAAAGTGACATTACCCGAACCAGAAATTGCGCCGGGACTGCCGATGCCCTGGTTGCCGCCAACGTTGTTCAAATCAATCGTCACCGTGCCGTTAAAATTATACGCATTCGCCAAAGTTGCGGTGGTGTTGATGCGCAGCGTCGTCCCATTGTTGTTTGTGACAGCCCCCGTGCCAGCCCCCGTGCCAACCGCGCCCGTGCCGATTTGGAGAATGCCGCCGTTGACAACCGTGCCGCCGGAATAAGTGTTGGCCCCACTCAAGGCCAGCGTGCCGTTGCCGGTTTTAGTTAATAAGTTGGTGCTGGGGCCGGACACGACGCCTGACACCGCCAGAGTCAGACCATTGGTCACATTCCAAGTTTGCGACACCGCATTGCTCACTGTGTTGGCCAGGGTCAGATTGTTGGTCGCTAAACTCATGTCAATGCCCGAGGCTCCGAGCGTCAGCTTGTTGCCCGCGCTGATGGTGATGGGCAATCCCGGATCCAAAATCTGAAGGCCGGCCCAATTCGTGTCCGCTCCGAGCGCCACCGCGTTGTTGACCTGCACGGCGTTGTTCCAAACGGCAACGTCGGTTGCCGTCGGGGTTGCGCCGCCCGTCCATGCGGCCGGTAAATTAAGCGTGTTCGCATTGTCAGATCGAAAGACATTTCCCGCAGACGCGGACAAAGCAATTGGGAAGATCACGGCGCCCAGCGCAGCTGAAAAGAGGTTTTTAATTTTCATTTAAAGAAAAGGTTTGGGTTATGCAGAGTCAAAGCCGTTCACCGGCTGGATTGGGTTTCAACAAAATGGCGGTTAGGATTCGAATTGAATATACGCCCGGCTGCACCGCCCTCAAAACCATTTTAACATTCAATAAGTGCATCGGCATTTGAAATTTGTGCGATTGGGGAAATCACCACACAAATCAAACTGGCGCTGATTTTGTTTCTGCCCAGCGTGCGAACAGCCACAGCAAATCCGACAGCCGGTTCAGAAAAACCAGCACTTCCATATTTTGTAATTCGCCCGCCGCTTGCAGATCAAACACTCGCCGTTCCGCGCGGCGGCAGACCGTGCGCGCCACGTCCAGTGCGGCGGAATGGTGGGTGGCGCCCGGCGTCGCCCAGCCTTTGAAGCTGATGTTTTGCGCCTCGATTTCCTTCACGAGCGTTTCCAGTTTCGCCGTCAACGCCGGCGTGATGATCGTAAATCCAGCCTTCACATAGCGCGGCAAATCTTCCGTCGGCACGCCGACCTCGCCCATCACGTCCACCAGACTTTTCTGAATCCAGAACAAATTCTCACCGACAAATTTTTCCGTCGCCGTCGCGCGCGCCAGGCCGAGCGCCGCGTTCAATTCGTCCAGCGTTCCGCACGCCTCGACGCGTGGATGGTTTTTCGGCACGCGCCGGCCATACATCAAGCCGGTAGTGCCGGCGTCTCCGGTTTTAGTGACGATGCTCATAGGAAGATGATTTGACTGGTTTCGCGGCGGGCACGGCCAGGGTTAATTTTTGATACGTCAAAATACCGCGGACAATTGCCGCCGCAATCTGCCGCCGATAATTCGCGTCAAAAATCTTTCTGCCCTCGGTCGGATTGGTCATGTAGCCGCTTTCAATCAGAATCGCCGGCATGGCGGCATCGCGCAAGACCGCAAACCGCGCGCGCCGCACGCTGCGGTCATCCACGTTGAGATTCCACACCAACGCCCGCTGCACCTGATACGCGAGCAGCAGGCTTTTGTTTTCCACGCGGTTCGCCAGACACGCGCCATGATCCGCGCCCTCGCCTTGCGCGTTGCTAGAACTCGCGCCGACCGGGGTGATGCAATACGTCTCCGGCCCGGCGACTTCGTTCTTGCCCACTTCGGTCGCGTTGAAATGCAGGCTCACAAACAAATCCGCCCCGCGCCGATTGGCCAGCCTCGGCCGGTCCGGCAAATCAACAAAGGCGTCCTGCGTGCGCGTGAGCAGCACTTTGAATCCGGCCCGCTGCAACTGGTTTTTCAATTCCGCCGCCAGCAGCAGCGTGTAATTTTTTTCCAGATGCGCGCCGACGCGGTTGCCGGAATCCCTGCCGCCGTGGCCGGGGTCCAGGCAGATGGTGGAAATTTTTTTGGCGGAAAGTTTCGGCAGAAAAATCAACGGCCCGATCGTGTCCGCCAAATCCAGTTGCGCCAGCAGCACCTCGCCTTTGTCCACCGCCACCGGAAATGACAGCGCCACATTCACGCCGTTGATGACGGCCGTGCGCGAATCTTTTTCCAGCACCAGCCGCTGGTTGCGGTTGGTCACCGTGAACTCATCGCTGCGGCCGTTGCGCATCAGCCGCAGCCCATTCGCCTCCGCCCACGCCGCCAGCGGCGTGTAGCTGTGGCCGTTGATGAATGCCGCCGGCGCTGGACGGGCTGCCAGCGCCAGTCCCAGCGCGAGCAGCAGCGTGGAAAAAAAATTCATCGCCGCGCAGGGTGCCCGCGCGCCGCGCGAGTTTCAAGGGAAAGCTATACGCGCGTTGGCAAGACGCGGCGGCACGCGGCGGCCATCTCGACGATTAATTGGGCGCGAAACCAAATCGTTTTTTGCCGCCAACTAAAGTTTGCGTTTGACGAAAATCTGCCTATCGTCCCGCTGGGTTCCATGAATAATTCGGGAAAAACTGGGCATCAGATTTTGGTGGTGGATGATGAATCCGCCGTGTGCAAGGCCTTTAAGCTGCTGCTCGAGTTTGATGGGCACACGGTCCAGACGGCGGAAAGCGGGGAAGCGGCGCTGGGGGTGTTCGAGGCGGGCCGGTTCGACTTGGTCATCACCGATTATTCCATGTGCGGCATGAAGGGCGACGAACTGGCCGCCCTCATCAAAGCGCGGCGGCCCGGTCAGCCCATCATCATGGCCACGGCCTTTGCCGCCGACTTCAGTTTCCCCAGCAAGCCGCCGGCGGCCGTGGACTGGGTGCTCAACAAGCCTTTTTCACTGATCGAACTGCGCGAAGCCATCGTCAAGGTGATGAGTTGATTCGCCGCCGAACCCGCCGGCAATTTTCAACCGCTAAAAAGTTGCTTTCCGGCGGCAATCGTTTTTAATGCACCGATTGATTTCTTGAAATGAACATCCACGAATACCAAGCCAAGCAGTTGCTCGCCAAATACGGCGTCACCGTCCCGTTTGAAATCCCCGCCAAGTCGCTCGCCGAGGTGCGGCCGGCCGCGGATAAAATTGTCGCCAGCGGTTCGTCGCGCGTCGTCGTCAAATCGCAGATCCACGCGGGCGGACGCGGCAAGGGCACGTTCAAATCCGGCTACCAAGGCGGCGTCAAAGTCACGGCATCCGTGGATGAAGCCGTGGTCGTTGCCGAAAAAATGTTAGGCCAGACGCTCGTCACCAAACAGACCGGCGCGGATGGTCGCCTCGTGCAAACGCTCCTGCTTGCCGCCGGCGCGAAGATCAAAAAGGAATTTTATCTCGCGGTGCTGCTCGACCGCGCGACGTCACGTCCGCTGATCATGGCCAGCACCGAGGGCGGCATGGACATCGAGGAAGTCGCCGAGAAACATCCGGAAAAGATTTTCAAGGAATCCATTGATCCGGCCGTCGGCATCATGCCGTTTCAGGCGCGCAAAATTTCCGCCGCGCTCGGCCTCAAAGGCGATTTGTTCAATGCCGGCGTGAAATTGATCACCGGCGTTTACAACACCTGGTGGGAATGCGACGCCGCGATGGTGGAACTGAATCCGCTCGCCGTCGTGGAATTGGCTGACGGCAAAGAAACCGTCATGGCGCTCGACGCAAAAATTTCGCTCGATGACAACGCGCTTTATCGCCACAAGGATATTTTGGAGATGCGCGATTTGAATGAGGAAGCGCCGCTCGAAATCGAGGCCAGCAAATTTGCGCTGAATTACATCAAACTCGACGGCAGCATTGCCTGCCTCGTCAACGGCGCGGGCCTCGCGATGTCCACGATGGACATCATCCAGCATTTCGGCGGGAATCCGGCGAACTTCCTGGACGTGGGCGGCGGCGCGAGCAAGGAGCAGGTCACGGCGGCGTTCAAGATCATTTTGAGCGACCCGCATGTGAAGGGCATCCTCGTGAATATTTTCGGCGGCATCATGGATTGCAACGTCATCGCCACCGGCATCGTCGCGGCGGTGAAGGAAACGGGGTTGAAACTGCCGCTGGTCGTCCGGCTCGAAGGCAACAACGTCGCCGCCGGCAAGAAAACGCTGGCGGAATCCGGCGTGGCCATCATCAACGGCGATTCGATGGCGGACGCGGCGCAGAAGATCGTCAAAGCCGTCGTCAAATAATTATTGGCAAATCCGAAAATAAAATTTCCCATGTCCATTCTCGTCACTCCCAAAACCAAGGTTCTCGTCCAAGGCATAACCGGTAGCTTTGGCGCCAAGCACGCGCAACTCTCGATTGATTACGGCACGCTCATCGTCGCCGGCGTCACGCCCGGCAAGGGCGGACAATTTTTCGAGCACGGCGGCAAGAAAGTTCCCATTTTCGACACTGTCGCCGATGCGGTAAAACAAACCGGTGCGACGGCGAGCGCGGTGTTTGTGCCGCCGCCGTTTGCCGCCGACGCAATACTCGAAGGCGCAGACGCCGGACTTGAACTCGTCGTCGCCATCACCGAAGGTATTCCGGTGCGCGACATGGTGCGCGTCAAACGCGCGATGGAAGGCAACACCAAGACGCGGCTTATCGGCCCGAATTGCCCCGGCATCGTCACGCCCGGCGAAGGCAAAGATTCGCACGGCGGCTGCCGCATCGGCATCGCGCCCGGCTACATTCACAAAAAAGGAAACATCGGCGTGGTCTCGCGCTCCGGCACGTTAACTTACGAAGCAGTGTGGCAACTCACATCGCGCGGCGTCGGCCAATCCACTTGCGTCGGCATCGGCGGCGATCCGGTGAATGGCACGTCACATCTCGACGTCATCAAACTTTTCAATGCCGACCCGGAAACCACCGGCATCATCATGATCGGCGAAATCGGCGGCAGCGCCGAGGAAGAAGCTGCGGAGTGGATCAAGGCGAATTGCAAAAAACCGGTGGCCGGATTTATCGCGGGCGCGACCGCGCCGCCCGGACGCCGCATGGGTCACGCCGGCGCGATTGTCAGCGGCGGCAAAGGCACCGCCGAAGCCAAGATCGCAGCGTTCAAAGCCGCCGGCATCGGCATCGCGGTGACGCCAAGCGAAATGGCGGACACGCTGTTGAAAATGATGTGACGGGAATTTGCAAATGACGAATTGCGAATTGCGAATGGTTCGTCATTCTGAATTCGCCATTCGAAATTTTGCATGGGCTACGTTGATTTCATCCTGAACCTCGCCGGGCTGCTGCTTTGGCTGAACTGGCGTTCGGTGCGATTCGACCCGCTGAACCAGCGGACGCCGGCCACGCTGATGGGCACACTCCGCCCGGCGGCTCCGCAAAAAATCCGCCGCTGGCATCTGCTCGTCATCATCGCGGGCTTGCTGTTGCTGCGCGCCTTTTTTTACTGGCAAATCGGCTCGGCGCTCTCGCCCATTTGGACCGGCAAACTGAATTTGGGCGTGATCACTCTTTCGTTCCGCAGCGACTGGTTCGTGCGCGTTCTTTTGTTTTCATTTTTGAGTTTCGGCCGCGCGCTGGGAATTTTTTATGTCGGACTTTTATTCCTGTCGCTGGTGAAAGGGCCGGAGCCGATCCACCGGCTGGTGCGCATTCCGCTGGGCCGCGTAGACGGCTGGGCGCGCTGGCAAAAAATCATTTTGCCATTCCTGCTTACCGCCGTGATCTGGTGGCTGGCAGCGTGGCTGCTGGGCGCGTTGCAAATCACCACCCAGCCGGTTTCAATGGCGCAACGTCTCGAAGAAGCGGCGGTCATTGCCCTGGGCAGCTATCTCATCTGGCAATTCCCGGCGGTCGCGGTGGTGGGACTGCACCTCTTGAACAGCTATATTTATTTCGGCAAACATCCATTTTGGAATTATGTGAACACCACGGCGCAAAAGATTTTGCGGCCATTGGAAAAAATCCCCTTGCGGTTTGGAAAAATGGATTTTGCGCCGGTCGTGGGCATCGCCCTGATTTTTCTGGCGGCGGGATTTGCCGGCCGCGGTTTGACGTGGCTCTTCCAACGGCTGCCGTTCTGAAGCGGATTACGCGCCCTTGGCCGCCGGCAGTTTGACGGTCACGATCGAGCCAGTCCCCTGCCCGCTTTCAATCGTCAGCGTGCCGCCGTGCAGCTCGGTCATTTTTTTGGCGATGGCCAGACCGAGACCCATGCCTTCCACGTCCTGCATTTTACGCTCGAACTGGACATAGGCGCCAATACGTTGGATCTGTTCCGGGGAAAATCCACGGCCGGCATCACGCACGGAAAATTCCACCTCGCCGCCCGGGGCCGCCAGCCGAACACGCACCGGCGAACCGGCGCTGGAATATTTGAAGGCGTTCTGCACCAGTTCGGTGATGATTTTCCGAAAATAATCCTCCGCCATCGGCAGCGGGAAATCCACGGCCTCGACCACCAGTTCGTGAAGGCGAGCAGTGCGGTCTGCCAGCGCGGTGGCGGTGCGCCGGAGAATTTCCGCCGGCTGATCGGTGCGGGCATCGCGCAAAGCTTTTACGCTTTCAGCGTCGTTGGCGACAATTTCGAGCTGCGCATAAAAGAGAAAATTTTCAATCAACCGCTCAAGCCGCTGGCCGGACGTGGAAATCTCGCGGCCCATTTCGGCGATCTCCGCCGCCGGCAGAGGAAACTCGTTCACCGTCGCGAGCAATTCCGCGTTGGAGATGATGCCGTTGAGCGGCGTGCGCATTTCGTGCGGCAGCATCAGCGTGATCTGGCTGCGCAAATGGGAGAACTTGCGCTCGGCCTCTTCGCGCACGGTGCGCGCCTTGCGCAAGCGCGCATTCACGGTCGCGTAAAGTTCGTCCACCTTGAACGGCTTGGGCAGATAATCATCCGCGCCCAGTTCCATGCCCTGCCGCATGCCGGCGGCGTCGGCCAGGCCGGTCATCAAAATAAACGGGATGGTTGCCGTGGCGGCGTCTTCGCGCAGTTTGGCCAGCAGCGTGTAACCAGCGCCGGCCTTGTCCATGTTGACGTCGCAGATGATCAGGTCGGGCAACTCGGCGCGGGCCTTGGCGATGCCCTCCTCGCCGTCGCCGGCCTCGCTGACTTCATGGCCCTGTTGCATCAGGGCGAGACGGATCATCTCGCACAGCCAGGCTTCGTCATCAATGACCAGGATTTTGCTCATGAAAAATCAAACGTCAGAAAAAATACAATTCTTTCTGACGCTTGTAACGCGTAAGGCGGGAAAATGCAAACCAACAAATAAATTTATCACTTCCGCTGATCCAGCGGAATGTAGCTGTTGATCGTCTTGCCGGTGTAAATCTGGCGCGGCCGGTAAATGCGGCTCTTCGGCTCCTCCATGATTTCCTTGTAATTCGCGATCCAGCCCGGCATGCGGCCGATGGCGAAAATCACCGTGAACATCTCCACCGGAATGCCGATGGCGCGCATGATGATGCCGCTGTAAAAATCCACGTTCGGATACAGCTTGCGTTCGACGAAATAGGAATCTTTCAACGCTGCTTCTTCGAGTTTCTTCGCGATGTCCAGCAGCGGATCGGTGATGTGCAGTTTCGACAGCACGTCGTCGCACGCCGTTTTGATGATCGTGGCGCGCGGGTCGTGGTTCTTGTAAACGCGGTGGCCAAAGCCCATGAGTTTCTTGCCGCTGTTTTTGTCTTTCGCCGCCGTGATAAATTTTGAACCGTCGTCGCCTTCCTTGTGGATCTGTTCGAGCATTTCCAGCACCGCCTGATTCGCACCGCCGTGCAGCGGACCCCAGAGCGCGCAGACACCGGCCGCGCAGCTCGCGAAGAGATTCGCCTGCGACGACGCCACCATGCGGACGGTGGAGGTCGAGCAATTTTGCTCATGATCCGCGTGCAGCAGGAAAATCAAGTCCAGCGCCTTGACCACTTCCGGTTTGATTTCAAAATCCTCATACGGCATGGAGAACATCATGTGCAGGAAGTTCGCCGTGTATTTGTAGGTCTGCTTCGGATAAATCAGCGGCAGCCCCTTCGATTTGCGATACGAATACGCCGCGATGGTCCGCACCTGCGAGATCAATTTCGCCACATACACGTCAAACTGTTTCGTCTTGCCCCACTGCCAGTTCATCAGCCCCTCGTCAAAACAGCTCGCCGCATTGATCATCGAGGACAGGATCGCCATCGGGTGTGCCGCCGTCGGGAAGCCCTCGAAATGATACGTCATGTCCTCATGCAAAAATTGGTGCTGCGTCAACAGATCCGAAAACGTCTTCAACTGCGGACGGTTCGGCAGCTCGCCGTAAATGATGAGATACGCCGTCTCAATGAAATTGGATTTGCCGGCCAGTTCCTCGATCGGAATGCCGCGATAGCGCAAAATACCTTTGTCCCCGTCAATGAACGTGACCTTGCTGACGCACGACCCAGTGTTGCCGTAGCCGTCGTCGAGCGTGATGTAATTGGTGTTCGCGCGCAGCGACGACACGTCCACCGCTTTTTCGCCTTCGCTGCCCACCACGGTCGGCAGCGTAAAAACTTTTCCGTCCAATTCCAGTTTTGCTTCTGTGCTCATAGCTCCTTATTTAGGTTAATTACTTTTATCCCGCAAATTTGCCCGCGAATAGAAAACTTGGCAAGCCGCGAAAAGCAAAAAACGCACCTTAATTTGGCTTTCGCAGTGCGGCTTCCGGCTAGTTGAAGCGTTCCCACGACAATCACTAAATCCAAAACCGGACCCCGCCGAAGCAAAAACGACAAATCTCGCGCACCTTTTTCGCTGGCGCGGGGTTCCACTTCGTGACCTAATCAATCATTATGAAACGCTGGGCCATTCTCACCGTCTTCCTTTACGCGCTTGCCTTGGTGCTCCTCACCCTGCCGGTCACGCTCGTGGCTCTGGGCAACTGGGGCAAAAACGACATGCAAATCGGCCTCCATGAAGTTCTCAAATTTTACGCGAACTGGGGCTACTGGGTCTGGCTCGGCGTTCTCGTCGCCGGCCAGGCGTTGCTGCTTCTGCTGCCCATCAATATCGCCGAACGCCGCCTGCCCGCGCGCCGGCCGCTGAAAATCCCCGTCATCGTCACCGCCTTTTTCCTAGCGAACCTCTGTTTCGCCGGAATTTTCTCAATTCTGTGCACGGTCTTCACCGACAAGGCGTTTGATTATTTTGACCTGTTCGCCGTGTTCCGCTCAGCCGCCACGCCCAACAACAACAATTCCGGCACCGGCACGCTGGTCACCATGATTTTCACCGTGCTGATTTTCTGGGTGATTTGGGCGCTGATTTTCTTTCGGAATTACGCGCAGACCGACGAACCGGACGCGCTGCTCAAACGCTGCACCCGCTGGCTGCTGCGCGGCAGCATCCTCGAACTCATCATCGCCGTGCCCAGCCACGTCATCGTCCGCCGCCGCGACGATTGTTGCGCGCCGATGGGCACGTTTTGGGGCATCACCACCGGCCTGTCGGTGATGCTGCTCTGCTTCGGCCCCGGCGTTTTCTTTTTGTTTGTTGAACGCTGCCGGAAGTTGAAGCCTAAACCGACCGCCGTGGAAAAACCCGTTGGTGATGGCACGGTTTAATCAGAGCGCGGATTTGTGACCCGCAGCATTTGCCGCATTTTCTAGGAAAATATCACCGGCATTTTCCCTTTGCACGGCAGGATGGTTCTGGGAAAATTCAGACATGGTTGAGGTGATCGGCAACGATCTGTGCCAATTTATGTCAATACTTTTTTGATCACAGGTGTGACCGATTGTCACTTATTAGAATTAACCAACATCGGCTCGGATTAATACAATGTTTAGCGGTAGCACATTTATGACTATCACAGCAAAACAAGATTCACGACCTGCCACGGTTAAAGTGGCCGTCATCATCTTGTTGTTTAGCATCGGCATCGGCACCATGGGGATTCCTTTTGTTGGACATTTTAAAAATAGTCTTTCATACATTTTTATAGCTGTAGTTGTATGCGTGCAGCTTTTATTTGTGTGGTTCATATCTCTTGGCAAGAATTGGGCGAGATGGATATTTATCATCAGTCTTGCATTGGGTTTGGTGATGTCCTTTTCGACTTTTCGGCAGCTACAAGCACATTCGACTCTTTATCTGACATTTTTTTACACGCAAACGGTCCTGCATTCCGTGGCAGCCATTGCTTTGCTTTTACGTCCATCAAATGATTGGTTTCGAGGATGCACAAATGCCGCATAATATGGAATTAGGCCACAAGTTTTCTTCGCCCACTTCGCCTCCTTCGCGCGACTCAAAATAAATTTCCGCTTTAGCTTTCCCGCGCCGCGCTTTAACTTGCTCGCTGCCAATGGCCTTAAAACTGTTCAACACGCTGTCCCGCTCCGTCCAGGAATTCGCCCCGCTCCATCCGGGGAAAGTCGGAATGTATTGCTGCGGCCCGACCGTTTATGACTTCGCGCACATCGGCAACTGGCGCACGTTCGTCTTCGCCGACCTCGTCCGCCGCACGCTGGAATTTTCCGGCTACGACGTCAAGCACGTCATGAACATCACGGACATCGAGGACAAAATCATCAAGCGCGTCCGCGAAAATAAAACCACGCTGCGCGAGTTCACCGGAAAATTTGAGACCGCGTTTCTCGACGACTTGAAGGCGCTTGGCTGCCGCGAACCGCATGTCAAACCGCGCGCCACGGAATACATCGCCGAAATTATTGCGCTCATCGAAAAGCTCGTCGCGCGCGGCATCGCTTACAAAGCCAGCGACGGCTCGGTTTATTTTTCAATTACAAAATACCAAGGCTGCGGCTGCAACTACGGCCAGCTGCTGAAATTGAATTTCGACGAGATGCGCGCCGGCGAACGCGTTTCCAGCGACGAATACGAAAAGGAATCCGTCGCCGACTTCGCGTTGTGGAAAGCGCGCGTGCCGGACGACGGCGATATTTTCTGGCCGAGTCCGTTTGGCGAAGGCCGGCCCGGCTGGCACATCGAGTGCAGCGCCATGAGCATGAAAGTGCTCGGCGAAAGTTTTGACCTCCACCTCGGTGGCGAGGATTTGAAATTTCCGCATCATGAGGATGAAATCGCTCAGAGCGAAGGCGCGACCGGCAAACCGTTCGTGAAATACTGGCTGCACGGCGCGCATCTTTTGGTCGAGGGCAAAAAGATGAGCAAGTCGCTCGGAAACTATTTCACCTTGCGCGATCTGGTGGCCAAAGGTTTCACCGGCCGCGAAGTGCGTTATCTGCTGCTCACCGCGCATTACCGCGAGACGTTTAATTTCACGCTCGACGGCCTGGCCGGCGCGAAGACGGCACTGGCGCGAATTGATGAATGCGTCGGCAAGCTGCGCGAGGCTGGTAGGGACGCGCTGCCGCGCGTCCAGGCTGACCCGCAGGTCAGCCCTACCGAGTTGGAGAAAAATTTCACCGATGCGATTTCCGAAGACCTCAACATTTCCGCCGCCTGGGGCGCGGTGTTTGAATGGGTGCGTGAGACGAACAAAAAGCTCACGGAAAATTCGCTGAGCGCAGCGGACGCCGCCGCCAATCTTGCCGCGTGGGATAAAATTGATGCCGTCCTCGGCATCAGCGTGAAAACCGAAACGGAAGTTCCCGCTGAAATACTGGCGCTGGCCGAGGCGCGCACCGAGGCGAAAAAAGCGAAAGATTTCAAGCGCGCCGACGCCATCCGCGATGAAGTGAAAGCCAAAGGCTGGATCGTGGAAGATTCGCCCAAGGGAATCAAATTGAAGAAAATTTGAGCAACCGCGAACCACGCGAAATACACGAAAATGAAATCCAATTCTGAATTTTTCTCGTTCGCGTATTTTGCGTATTTCGCGTTGAATAAAAAATGAAAGGCCTGTTCATCAGTTTCGAAGGCACGGAAGGTTGCGGCAAATCCACGCAAGTGAAACTGCTCGCCAACCAGCTCACCGCGCTGGGCTATCGCGTCCGCACCTTGCGCGAGCCGGGCGGCACGCCGATCGGTGAGGAGATCCGCCACACGCTCAAACACAGCCAGCACAATCACGCCATGACGGCCGAGGCGGAACTACTCCTGATGAATGCCAGCCGCGCGCAGCTCGTCCGCGAAATCATCCGCCCCGCGCTTGCCGCCGGTGAAGTCGTGGTGTGCGACCGCTTCTACGATTCCACCACGGCCTATCAAGGCTACGGCCGCGAATTGGATTTGGAAAAAGTGAAGGCGGTCATTGATTTTGCCGTCGGTGAAACGAAACCGAAACTGACTTTGTTCCTGCACGTCCCGCCGGAAGTCAGCGCGGCGCGGTTAAAGTCGCGTCAGGAAAATCTGCCATTCGTCCGCGACCGCATTGAGGAAGCCGACCGGAAATTTTTCGAGCGCGTGGCGCACGGCTTCGGCGTCATCGCGGCGGCGGAACCGCAGCGCGTCAAATTCATTAATGGCGCGCAGCCGCTGGAAATGGTCTGCGCCAAAATCTGGGAGCTGGTCCACCCGCTGTTGCCGCGCCTCGGCCGGTGGTGATTTTGTTTGCCGGATTCCCGCCAGCGAGTAAGTTGGATTACGGCCATGATTGAAAACACCATCAGCGAAATTGAAGCAAAAATCCAGAGCACGGAATCCGTCGGCGAAGATCAGAAACGCGAATTGCTCCGGCTGCTCGGCACGTTGAAGACCGAAGTCGGCACGCTCGCCAAAACCCACGGCGAACAGGCCGACAGCATCGCCAACTTCGCCAAACTTTCCACCCTCGAAGCCACGCGCACCGAGCCGAACCAGCAATTACGCGATCTCTCCAACCAAGGTTTGGTTTCGTCCGTGGGTGGCTTCGAGCAGTCGCATCCCCAGCTCGTGCAAATCGTCAACAACATCAGCAAAACGCTGTCGGATTTGGGGATTTGATGTGGCAGCCGACGTGAGTCGGCTCAAAATTTTCCACGCTTTGTCAGAGCCGACTCATGTCGGCTGCTACGAATCGTTTTCAATCCGCCTTCGGCTCCAGCTTGGCGATTGCCGCCATGATTTCATCGGCGATTTCCTGGTAAATTTCTTTCAGCCGCGGCTTGGAACAATCCTTCGCCTCCGCGCGCAATTTTTCAAAATACATCGGCTGGCCATATTTCACCATCAAGCGATGCGGGCGCGGAAATTTGTGGAAGCGGTTGTAAGCCTCGAACGTCCCGAACACGCACACCGGCACCACCGGCGCGGCGGATTTGATCACCGTCAACCCGATGCCCGAACGCGCCGGCTGCAAGTTGCCGTCCATCGTCCGCGTGCCTTCGGGAAACAAAATGATGCCGCCGCCCGCGAGCAGCCGGTTGAGAATTTCGCGCAGACCTTTCGCGCCGCCGCCGCCGTCGCGGTCCACCGGCACGCTGTTCCATGAGCGCAGCACCGTGCCGACCACCGGATAGCGGAACAGGCTTTCACGGCCGATGTAATTGATGTCGCGCTTCAACCCGCAGCCGACCAGCGGCGGATCGAGAATGCTCGCGTGGTTGGCGGCCAGAATGACGCCGCCGGTCTGCGGCACGCGCTCGGGATTGAAAACGCGCCAGCGAAAATACGTCGCATACATCGTGCGAAACGTGAGCCAGGCAATTCGGTAGCTGAGGTTCATCAGGCCGGAAGTCGCGCGCGGATTTCCTTCAGCAGCCGGCCGCTGGTCTGCGCGGAAGTCATGTCCGAATTGTTGATGACGACCGCCCCGAGCGCGATCATCAGCGGCGCGCTCGCCCGCTGGCTGTCGCGCTGGTCGCGCGCCGCGAGATTTTCGTGCACGCCGTCCGCCGTGCGGCGGGCTGTGCGTTCGTGCAGCGCGGCGTCGAGGTAAAATTTGAAATCCGTCTCCGGAAAAACATTCGTGCCGATGTCGCGGCCTTCCATCACCAGGTTGCCGAACTCGATGCAATCGCGCTGCGTCTGTTTCATCCAGTCGCGCACCTTCGGCACGGCGGCGACGTGCGCCACGGCGGCAGCGGTCTCCGGCGTGCGGATTTCCTTTTCGGGAAAATAATTTTCCACCAGCAGCCGCACCGAACGCAGCCCGTCCTGCTCGACGCATTCCAGCTTGGTCTTCCATTTGCGGCAGGCGGCGGCGACGGCTTTTTCGTCATGCACGTCCACACGCTTTTGCAGGCAATGCCACGCCAGCGTGCGATACATCGCGCCGGTGTCCACATAAACGTAGCCCAGCGCCTTGGCCACGAGTTTGGAGTTCGTGCTCTTGCCGCTGGCGCTGGTGCCGTCAATCGCTATGACAATCGGATTTTTCAAAGTTGAAAGTTATAGGTTGAAAGTTGCAGGTTTGAATTGTTGAACGCGAGCAAAACTTGCAACCTTCAACTTTCAACCTGCAACTCGTTTCAGTCTGCGAACAAATCGTCGCCGCTTAATTGCCGCGTGCGCCAGCCGTCTTTGATTTCCCAAATCTCCGCGCCCAAGCCGTGCGGTGGTGCCGCCGCCAGTTTTTGAAAAAAATTCGGGAACGTCTTCTTCACGCAGGCGGGATTTTTAATTTTTATGCCGGGAACTTTCAATCCCAGAATCGCGAAACACATCGCCATGCGATGGTCGTTGTAGGTTTCAATCTCCGCGCCGTGCAGCTGCGACGGCCCGACCGTCAGCGTGTCGCCTTCCTCGACGACTTTTGCGCCGCACTTGGTCAACTCGGTGCGCAAGGCGACGACGCGCTCGCATTCCTGCACGCGCAGGCGGCCGAGGTCTGTAAAAGTTGCCTCTTTCAATCCCCATCTTAATACTGGCGAGAGGGCAATTTGCGTCATAATGCTATCGCCCAAGTCAGCATTTCGAGAGAAATTTAATGGCGATAGAACAAGTTGTATTGATTCCATATCGGCAACATCGTCAAACGCTAGGATGCCAATTCTAGTAAGCTCAATAAACGCTTCATCCATTTGCCATCGGCTATCGGGCCACAATCGGACTGAAACATCACTGAGTTTGATTTGAGCTAGTTCAATTTTCGCTTCGCGGCTCAAGAAAAACTCGTATTGATTCAATAGCCAACCAGCTCCGACAAAATAACTCCCGCTGCTTGCATCCGGCTCGATTTGAAAAGTCCCGCCTTTTTTCGGAAACGCCTCCATCAATTTCGAAGTCATCGCCACGTATGGCGATTCGTCCGCATTCTCGCCGACGATTTCAATTTCCCAGCCGCCATGCTTGGCCGAAAGCAGTAGCGCCGAAGCGAACTGCGAGCTTTCCGCGATGCTGACCTTGCAGCTTGTTTCCGCTTTCCGCTTTCCGCTTTCCGCCTTTCCCCAGATTTTCACCGGCAATTTGTCATTGCCGTTTTCCGATTCGACGCGGTAGCCGAGTTCGCGCAACGCCGAAAACAACGCGGCCTGCGGTCGTTCGTGCATCCGCGCCACGCCGTGCAATCGGTAAACGCCGCTGCCCAGGCACAAAAACGGCGCGAGAAAACGCGCCGCCGTGCCCGCATTGCCGACAAACAAATCCAGCGGCTGCGTCTCCGTGCCGCCGGGCGGAACCCGACCGCCTTGCCCGACCACCGTGAGCGTGCGATTGCAAAGCTCGGCGGGATCATTTTCTTGGCGGACTTGAAAGCCCAGCTTTTGCAAGCAGTCGAACATGATCTCCGTGTCCTCGCTCCAAAGCGCGCCTTGGAGCGTCACTTCGCCGTCCGCCAGCGCCGCGAGAATCAGCGCGCGGTTGGTGATGCTCTTCGAGCCGGGCACGGTGATCTCCGCGCGCACCGGTTTTTCGAGCGGCACAATTTCAATGAGGTCGGGAAGCGCCATGGAGAAATTATTCCGACGAAGTTGAACCGGTGCACCAGCGGTCGCGGCGTTGTTTGGCTGTCGTAAAGAATTTTTCCACCGCCCGTTCGTCGCCACGCTTAAGCTGAGTCTGAAATTTTTTCAGCTCCGCCGCCAGCACATCCACCGCTTGCGAAATATTTTTCCGGTTGGCCAGCGCAATGTCGCGCCACATTTCCGGCGAACCGGACGCGATGCGCGTCGTGTCCCGAAAACCGGTCGCGCACAATTCTGCCAGCACCGGCGATTGCTTCGGATCCAAAACCATTCCCGCCAACGCCGCCGCGACGACATGCGGCAGATGACTTGCGCGGCTCACCAGCCGGTCGTGTTTGGTTGCTTCCAACTTCACCGTGCGCGCGCCGAGCGATTTCCAAAATTGTTCCAGCTTGCGGACGGCGGTCGCATTGGATTTTTTTGTCGGCGTCACGATGCAGACGGCGCGGTCGAACAAATCCGCCCGCGCGGCCAGCACGCCCATTTTTTCACCGCCGGCCATCGGATGGCTGCCCACAAAATGCGCGCCCGCCTTGGCGATGACAGATTCCAACTCGCGCACGACCCCGGCTTTCACGCTGCCGACGTCGGTGACAATCGCGCCGCGTTTCAGCGCGGGCAGAATTTGCTCCGCGAGCGCGCGCATCTGCGCGAGCGGCGTGCACAGGATCACGAGATCGGCATTGGAAACCGCGGCGAGCAGATCGGTCGTCGCATAATCCACCGCCGCCGCGCGTTCGCAATCCTTCAAACTCGCGGCGCGACGGACGTAGCCGACGACTTCGCGCGCGAGCTTGCGGCGGCGCACGGCCAGCCCAATGGAACCGCCGAGCAAGCCGACACCGACGATGGTTATTTTCTGAAACTGCACGGCGCGAAGCATAGCGGAACGGACTTTTTTGATAAACCACGAAATGCACAAAAACAAAATCTGCTTTCGGGTGATTTTTGTATTTCGTAGATTCTAAATCTTCACCGGCGCAGCGCGCCGTGAGGCTTCGTGGCAGGCATCCAAAACAATTTGCGTTTTCTGCGCCCACATCGGCCATTCGGCATTGAGCTGGCCGGAGAAAATCTGGTTCGCAAAATTTCGCCACATCCGCGTGTCTTGCGCCGTGGCGTGGCCGGACGCCCGGGAATCGGCGCCCGGCGGACATTTCACATCGGAGGTGACGCAAACTTCCGCGTCATTCACCTCGAACGCCGGTTCGTAGCTGTTCAGCGGATGAACGAAGCCGGGCACGCGCAGCCAACCGTTTTGGCCGCTGACGTGAACCCATTGCTGGTTGGCGGCGAGAAATGAGCAATAAAAACTGACAGAAACGCCGTTGTCGCAAAGTAGCTCGGCGGTGAATTCGGTCGGCGCCGACGCGGTATTTTTCGACAAATTTTTCGCGGTGACTTCGCGCGGCAGTTGCCAGTTCAGCGCCCAGAGCGCGAACCGGATGCAATACCAGCCGAGATCGCCAAGGCAGCCGGCCGGCTCCAGCGCGCGGTTCACGCGGATGCCATCATAAAAATTTCCGCCGCCCAGAAAACTGAAGGCCGAGGAAATGTGCCGGATTTCGCCGATGCTTTTTTCATCGCTCAACATCTCGCGAATTTTGGCGAGGCGCGGGCTGTGCATGAACATCACGCCGTCCAGGAATTGCACCTGGTTTTTGGCGCACGCGGCAACCATTTCGTCGAGGTCGGCGACGCTGGTGCCGCACGGTTTTTCGCAAAGCACATGCTTGCCGGCGGCCGCCGCGCGCAAGACCCATTCTTTGCGCAGGCCCGTCGGCAACGGATTGTAAATGGCGTCCACGTCCGGCGAGGCGATCAATTCCTCGTAGCGGCCGAACGCGCGCGGCGTTTCGGCAAAGGCGGATTCGCGCTGGCATTCGTCAATGTAATTGCGGCTTTTGTTGAGGTCGCGGCTGGCGACTGCGGCCACGACGCTATTACCAGAATTGAAAACGGCCTTCCAGTTTTTTTTGCCGATGCCGGCGGTGCTCAAAAATCCGACGCGGAGTTTTTTCATAAATTTTCTAGCGTAGCAGCGAACGTGAGTTCGCTCACTTTAAATTTAAGTTTGAGCGGACTCACTTCGGCTGCCACATGCTTCTTTGACGCGTTCAAAAATCACGTCGGCCAGCAGCGGCTCGGTGCCGACGGATGCGGAATACCAGATTCGTTTGCCATCGCGCTCGGTCGGATTACGCCATGTCGGCTGCCCGGCGGCAAGCCGTTCTTTCACGAACCGATCCGGCTCACCGAGCAGCACCGGAATATCCTCGACCGCGTGCAAACCGTCGCTGATGAAAAACGGCACGACGATGATGTTTTTGGTGTTCACCGCCGCGTGACAGCCCTTGATGAACGGCGCTTCCTCCATGAACACCGCGCCGACCTCGGCGAAAATATTTAGCGCGCGAATCAATTCCACTTGCCGTTCGACGGCCTTTCGGGACTTGGCGTTGCGCCCGGTGCCGTGACCCGCGATGAGCAGCGTCGTTTCCGATTTTTTTGGCGCACGCGGAAAGGGAAATTGTTTCACGACTTCCTCCGCGCGGGCGAGAATCACTTTCGTCATCGAGTCGTGCGAACCGACCGGGCGGCAGTAATGCAGTTCTGAATTTTGAGTTTTTAATTTTAAGTTGGAGGGAAAGCTGAAGCCAAGTTCCTGCGGAATGATTTCGGTGCTGAAATAGCCTTCGCTGATGAAAAACGGCACGATGAAGACGCGCGGCGCGGCAATTTCCGCCAGCACGGTTTTGATGTGCGGTTCTTGCTTCCAAAAGGCTTCGCGGACGGCGGCGAAAATCTTCCGACGCCGCAACTCCGCCGCGTGCTGAAAAACCGGCGCGGCGGATTCGGCGTTCAGCGTCGTGCCGTGGCCGAGGATGACCAGCACGGCATCGGAAAAATTCTCACTTTGCACGGGCCAAAGTTGGCGCAGGCTCGCGCCGACTGCAAGCCGCGTCCGCCCGCCGGTAGATTTTTATTGAACCTTTTGGTGGTTTCTGGCGTCTTATTTCCTGTTCGCAACCAAAACATATCAATTCCATAACCTAAATTCATAATGAATCAGACCAAATGCCTGCTCGCCGCCTTGGCCGTGGCTTTCAGTTTTGCCGCAGCCGCCGCCCCGCTGCCGCCCGCTTCCACCAAAACCGGCCTCACTTACGCCACCGACATGAAGCCGATTTTTGACGCCAACTGCGTGAAATGCCACACCGGCGACAAGCCCAAAGCCCGGCTGCACATGGACACGCTTGCCGGCATCCTCAAAGGCAACAAGAAAGGCGCCATCTTGACCGCTGGCGACGGCGCGAACAGCTTGATCGTGAAAGCGATCACGCATTTGCTCCCCGACAAAGACGGCTGGATGCCGCCGATGCCGAACAAGGCCGGCGCGAAAACGCTGACGCCGGATGAAATCGGGCTGGTCATCGCGTGGATCAACCAGGGCGCGAAATAATTTTCTGCAAAACGAAAGAGGCGCAGTCCGCAACCGGATTGCGCCTTTTTTATTGGGCCAGCGCCTGCAACGGCTCGCGTTTCAAGCGCCGTAATTCCTGTTGCGCGTGGAGGCGTTCCATTTTTTCGTCCTCACCGGTTTGCGGCTGGGCGGCGCGCAAAATCGAGGCGGCAATCTGCCGGTCGAGAAACTGGTTGCGCAATTTCAGCGTCAGGTCGGCTAACTGCATTTCCGGATTCGGGATTTTTCGTTCCTCGGCAACCGCTTCAGTGACGAGGCTGCGAAGGTCGCCCGATTCAAAACCATCCAGAAAAGCGCCCACACTTTGCCACGTTCCGTTGGCCTGTGCGGTGAGCCGTTCCGCGATGATCTGCCGCACGAGCGGATGCGCAATCCAGTTCACATCCAGATGCAGCGCAGTCCAGCCGGCCAATTCATCGTGCAACAAGATCAGTTTGAGCAGGTGAAATTCCAGCGGCGACGGGCGTTCCACGGCTTCCGGTTCGGGGTTCAGCGTTTCATCTGGTTCCTGGTCTTGGAACCTTGAACTTTGAACTTTGAACTTGGCAAACTCGGCACGGACGGCTTCCGGCGGCACGCCCAGCCGCAGCGCGGTTTTCTGCGCGTGCGTGTCGAGCAAAACATTGTTGCCGGTCTTGTGCAGCGCCTCGGCCATGCTGCGCAAAATCGCCAGCCGGCCTTTGTCGGTAGCAGCATCGTTGGTCGCGCAAAGCCGGTTCAACAAATAATCAAAAAAACCAGCGGCGTTTTTGATCAATTCTTGAAATGCTTCCGCGCCGAAATTTTTGACGAAGCTGTCCGGGTCGTGCGGCGGCGGCACGACCGCCACGCGCACGGCCAGTTCCGCCGCCAGCAGATGATCGAGTGAACGCACGATGGCGTTCTGCCCAGCGTTGTCGGAATCGAAACACAGCACGACTTCGTTGGCGTAACGCTTGATGATGCGCGCGTGCTGGTCGGTGAAGGCCGTGCCCTGCGGGGCAACGATGTTCTGCACGCCGTTCATGAAACACGCGATCAAATCGAGCTGGCCTTCGCAAATGATGGCCGAGCCGGCGTCGAGGATCGCACGCTTGGATTTGTCGAGGCCGAAGAAGATTTTGCTTTTGGTGAAAATCGGCGTCTCCGGCGAGTTGACATATTTCGCCGTCTTTTCGTCGCCAGACAAAATGCGGCCGCTGAAGCCAACCACGCGGCCCTGCTCGTCGCAAATCGGAAACATCAAGCGCCCGCGAAAACGGTCATAAAACAATCGGGGATTGGGCCGGGCATCTGGCGTCTGGGGCGCGGACTCGCCGCCGGCATTTTCACCGGCTGCTTTGCGGATGATGAGTCCCGCTTTCTCGATGACTTCCAGGTCATAATCTTTGCTCTTCGCCCAGTTGACGGTGTCGTCCCACAATTCCGGCGCGGCACCGATGCGAAACAATTTGATCGCGTCCGTCGACACGCCGCGCTTGGCCAGATAATCACGCGCCATTTTGCCGGCGGCTTCGTTGGCCAGACAATTCTGCCAGCGTGTCGCGATCTGGTCGTGAATTTGCAGCAGTTGATCCTTGAGATGCCGCGATTCCTGCGCGGCCGGATTGTTCTCAAATTCCAGCGGGATTTTCGCGCGCTCGGCCAGCCGGCGCACGGCGTCCATGAAACCGATGTTCTCGTAATCTTTGACGAACGTAAAAACATCGCCGCCCTTGTGGCAGCCGAAGCAATGAAAAATCTGCTTGTGCGGATTGACGTTGAAGCTGGGCGATTTTTCTTTATGAAACGGGCAGAGCGCGGTGAAGTTCGCGCCGTTGCGTTTCAGCGGCAGATACGAGCCGATGACGTCCACGATGTCGCTGGCGGCGCGGATTTGTTCGCGCGTGGCGGGAGAAAGGAATCCGGCCATGATGCGGCGCGCTCAGTTGTGGTAGGAACCGTGCGTCTTGACCGTGGCCGGCAAGCCGTCAATGAGCAGCACGGACAGGTTGTCCTTGATGAACGGGCCGAGCAGCGAGCCTTTGAAAATGCTCGCCTGGATTTCCGAAAAATCCGGGATGTAATCGCCCGTGTCATTTTCCAGACCTTTGACACCTTTGCTACCAAAGGTGTCCAGTTTGAAGGCCTTGCTGGCGGCAATCTCGGCGGCGGAATAAAACGGCGCGTGGATCAGCGCCAGCGCCACCAGCGCGATGCAGGCGTAGCGGATAATGCCCGAGAGGATGCCCAAATAATATTCACTGCCGCCAAAGGCGTTGCTGCCCTCCAGCTTGGCCTTGAACGCGCGGTTGAGAATGGCGAAGACCAAATAAACCCCGAACGCGATGATCGCGTAGCTGGACATGAACACCTGGGCGCGGTTCACGAAATTTCTGCCGAACACCTGTTTCACCCATGCGGCATTCAAAAACTGGTCGCCGAGGAGCTTGTAGCCGAAAGCCCCCGCCAGCAGCACGGAAATCCAGAACATGACCGGCAGACATTCCCGGCTCATGCCACGCTTGCGTCCGCGCCAGAAGCCGAACGCCAGCAGCGCCACCAGCGTGATGTCAAACCAGTTGAATGACAGGCTCTGATACCACTGTTTTGGATTATGAATGGCCGCAGCAAACATGGATTGAAAATAAATCGTCGCCGCCCGAATGCCAGCGAAATCCGTGCCAAGAAAACCCGCCGCGCCGGGCGCTGGTTAGACCGATGGCCGCCGTCAGCTTATTTCGACTGCCGGCATTTCCATTTCAGGAACCGTTCTGCGAGGAAATAAAGCGGCCACAGCAACAGCGCCGGCCAGAGGAAAACCACCGGCCACGACCGGTTCCACGTGCTTAAAACGGCAAAACTTCCCAGCAGAAAAACCAGCAACGACACGCCGCAGCCGACCAGATAAATTTCAAGACACAAGAGAAACATGGGCAACACTCAGGACCAAAACTTCCACCATGGCTTGGTCTGGGTGGCCCGCCAAAGGGCCTGCAAATCCCCGTTGGGCTGGCCGTTCAGGACACGTTTGACCAATTGCTGGCCCGCGTCATAGATGAGATACTCCTGGTTGGGATAACGGCTGACCCATTCCTTGGCCGCCGCGCGCGCCGCTTCCAGTGAATCAAAAATTTGCCAGCCGTCGAGACTGAGTCCCGCAAATTGGGTGGGCTGCATCTTTTGAAAAACTCCATTTTTGAAACGCAGGAAATCATCCGCAGGCTCGCCGGCCAACGGCAAGCCTTCCGGAACCCTCGCGTCACCGGCAAGGTGGCTTTCAAAAAAAGCGGTATTCATCAGGTGCAATTTAAATGTCATCCAGATATTACAATACCCCGAGAAATCGGACACCTGCCCTTTGGGGAACCCGCTTAAAGAAGTTTGAAAAATCCTACTTGGGATTGGCCGAGAGCCAGAAACGGATGTCATCAGCCTGGGCGTTGTCCGGTTCCAGTTCCAGCACTTTCCGATAATGCGTCCGCGCCTGCGCATTGTCGTGCAGCGATTGCGCGCAGAGATTGGCCAGCGCCAGGTGCGCCCGCACTTCGCCGGGACTCACCGCGAGCATTTTTTTGAGTTCATCCGCCGCGTCCGGCGCGTGGCCCGCCGCCTTGAGCGCCAGCGCAAAATTGTAGCGCGCATCCGCCGCGTCCGGCTGGATGGCCAGCGCGTTTTCGTAGCTCGGCAGCGCCAGCGGATAATTCCGCAGCTTGTGCGCGAGCACGCCGGTGTTGTATTGCGCCTCGAACCACGACGGGTCCAGCTCCGCCGCCGACTGATACCAGCGAAGCGCCTCGGTCCATTGCTCGTCCTGCTCCAGCACGCGCGCCTTGGTGAACGCGCCGCTCGCGGCCCGCCGGTCGCCTGCGGCCGGCTTCGCCGGTGAAATATAATTATAGCGCGAAAAGGTGACCGGTGCCGGTTCCGAATAAATAGGCTTGGCCGCAGAGTGAACTACCGGTTCGGTTGTGGCGGGCAACGGTGTCACGGCGGGTTCGGATGGCGTGCTGGCCACCGGGGTTTCGTTTTTGGATGCACCAAACAGCTTGTGCCAGAAACCGGCTTTCTTCGGCGGTTCCGGCATCGGCACCTCGATGGATTCCGGCGTGACGGGGGCGGCTACCACAACCGGCGCGGGCGTGGTGACAATCACCGGTGCGGGCGCTACTTTCACCATTTGCACCGGCGCGGCCGGCGCCGGATGCGCGGCTGGCGGATTGGAAATAATCACCCGAGCCACGATGGGTTTTGCCGCCACCGGCGGACGCGAGGTGCTGACGACCACGGGTTTGGGCTGCGGCTTCGGTTCCACCACCGGCGCGACCGGCACGGGCTTCGGCGCGGGCATGGCCGCCTGCGCAATGGCGGCCTGCGCTTGTTCCAAGCCGCTGGCGAGCGCATTCACGTCATCCCAATTCGCCGGGCGCGGCGTCAGCGCGAGATAGGCGCGGTAATTTTCCAGCGCCGTTTTGTTGTCGCGCAAATACTGCTGCGAGGTCGTGGCGAGATTCAAAATGGCCGGGGCAAAATCCGGACGCGCCGACACGGCGGCGGCAAAAAACTGCGCGGCGTCGCGCGGCTTGCCGCGCTGGATGCGCGCCAAACCAAGGCCGTTGTAAGCCTCGGCATCATTCGGTTTCAAGGCGAGCACAGTGCTGAAACATTTTTCCGCCGGCACGGTTTCGCCGAGCTTCAACTGCGCGGAGCCGAGCTTGAGCCAGCCCGCCGGGTCGTTGTTGCGGCGCAGCGTGTAGGCGGTGAATTCCGTTTTCGCCGCGTCCGGCTTGTTTTGTTCCAGCCACAGGCTGCCGAGATTGAAATGCGCCTCGACCAAATCGCGGTTGCATTCCAGCGCCCGCGCATAGGCGTTGGCGGCTTCGTCCGGCTGACCGGCGTGCTGCAAGGCCACGCCGTAATAATCCCACGCCAGCGCGTTGGTCGCGAGCAGCGTCGTCGCCGTCTTCAACTGCGTCGTCGCCGCCGCGAAATCGCCGTGGTCGAGCAACTTTTTTCCCGACAACAAAGCGCGCGGCCCCGCCGGCGTGCAACCGGCCAGGATGACCGCCAGCGCACAAAACCAAAGCGCGCCGCGCGGAACTGAATTTATTTTGGCCAACATCGCTGATGGTGTTATCATCCACGCTTGCAAGTGTCAAGAAACGCACAGTTGGTTTTGCTCGCGCTGCTCGTCCTCGTCGGACGCGCCGGTGCGGCGGATTCGTTGCCCATGCCCACGACCAACGCCGTGGCGCGCGTCGTCCTGGCGCAGGGCGAAAACCTGTTCGACGCGTTTCTAGCGCATGACGACGGTGTGGAAGTGCTGTTCAATCGCGGCCTCACCCATTTCACGCTCACCACCAATGTCGCCGACGCCTGGCGGAGCCTCGTCGCCACGAACGACACCGTCGGCATCAAGGTTTTTTCCCAGCCCGGACCGCTCGACGGCACGCATCCCGCCGTCGTCGCCGCGATCACGCGCGGTTTGCTCGCCGCCGGACTGACGCGCGAACAGATTATTATTTGGGACAAGCACGCCCGCGATTTGCGTTCGGCCGGATTTTTTCGGTTGGGCAAAACGCTCGGTGTGCGCGTGGCCGGCGCGGTGGAATCCGGCTACGACGAAAAAACTTTTTATCTGCCCGACTCACCGGTGATCGGCCAACTCAACTGGGGCGATCTGGAATTCGGCCGGACAAATAAAGATTCAATTCTCGGCAAAAAATCCTTCGTTACCAAACTCGTCAGCCAGCGATTCACCAAGATCATTTCCGTCGCGCCGCTGATCAACGAAAACGACGCCGGCACCTGCGGGCATTTTTTCAGCCTCGCGCTCGGCAGCGTGGACAACACCCGCCGCTTCGAGGGCGACGGTGACCGGCTGGCCACCGCGCTGCCGGAGATCATCGCGCTGCCCGCCGTCGGCGACCGCACGACGCTCTACGTCACCGACGCGTTGCTCGGCCAGTTTCAGGGCGGCCCGGCCGGCTATCTGCAATACTCCACCGTGCTGCAACAGCTTTGGTTCAGCCACGACCCCGTGGCGCTCGACACGCTGGCGTTAAAAGAACTGGCGCGCGAACGCGATCACTTTGCTGTGCCGCCGGCAAAATCGAATTTTGAAATCTACACGAACGCCGCGCTGCTCCAACTCGGCATCGCCAATCCGGCACGGTTTCAAATCGAACAGGTCCGATAAAAATTTAGCGCCGACGGCCCAATCGAAAAGAGCCCACGGTTTCAACCGTTTCTGATTTGCCTTTGCAGCGGCCGTGGCGGAATGTTCCCGCACCATGAAATGTTCTCCGCACCAGACCCAAGCCATCGGCGTCTGCATTTATTGCGGCCGCGCCGTGTGCGCTGACTGCGCCAAGCCCAGCGCCACGCAACGGCTGGTGTGTTCCGAAAACTGCGCCGACGCCCTCATCCGCGCCGATGCCGCCATGCAATTAATTTTGCAGAAGAGCCTGCAAAGCGCGCGGGCCAGCGCCTTTTATTCCTATTTATGCGGTGGGCTTTCCGCGGCCGGCACGGTTGGCGCGTATTTTTATTTGCCGGTGCCGTTTCTCGTCTGGTTCATTGCCGGATGCAGCGTGGTGTTCACCGCTTCCGGCATCTGGTATGGGCAGATTGCGAAAAAGCAAAAAACTTGAAACTGGAAACCGGGACGGGACATGGCCGGTAGTCGCCGCAAATTTTTGGGGAACCGTAAATCCGCGCGCTTGAACTTCCGGCGGAATGCGGTAATTCTGCTGACATCGCCATGTTCAAAAGCGCAGATTCCATCATCATCGGTTGTTGGGTGGTCTTTCTGCTTTACTGGCTCATCAGCGCGCAAAAGGTCAAGGCGATCGCCGAAAAACAAAGCCTGGCCGCTGCAATGCGCCATCGGCTGCCGGTGGGATTCGGCTGGTGGCTACTGGCGTTTCAAGGATTCCCGCCGCCGCTGAACCACCATTTGACCCCGCGCACGGACGTCACGCAAACCATCGGCGCCGCCCTGTGCGTGGCCGGATTGTTCATCACGATCTGGGCGCGCAAAACGCTCGCCGGCAATTGGAGCAGCGACGTCACCTTCAAGCAGAACCATGAACTCGTGCTGGCCGGGCCATACCGTTTCGCGCGGCATCCCATTTACACCGGTCTGCTGGTGATGTGCCTCGGCTCGGCCCTCAACACTGGCCACCTGCACGGCTGGCTGGGATTAGTGGTGGTCTTCATCGGCTTTTGGGTCAAGCTCAAGCAGGAGGAAAAACTGATGCTGCAACATTTCCCCGATGACTATCCGGCGTATCGCAAAGAAGTGAAGGCGCTCGTGCCGTTCGTCCTATGAAAATTGGCAGCAGCCGAGGTAACGAGGCTCTAACCAAAAAATGACGGCGACGCCTGACCTCAGCAATCACCGTTATCAAATGAATTCAACATTCACTTGCATTTTTTTATGGCAGTGAAATCTTTCCAAAAATTCAAACGAAAGAAAAATCATGGCCAACCCCATTCCCACCGGCTTCCACACGCTCACGCCGCACATCGTCGTGCCGGACGGTGCGCAGGCGATTGAGTTTTACAAAAAAGCGTTTGGCGCGCAGGAACTATTCCGGCTGCTGACGCCGGACGGCCAGAAAGTGATGCACGCCCAATTGAAAATCGGCGACTCGTTGCTCATGCTCGGCGGCGAGATGCCGCCACACACGTTGTCACCCAAAAGCTGCGGCGGCACCAGCGTCTCCCTCCACCTTTACCTCGCCGACGCGAACGCCGCGTTTGACCGCGCGGTCAAAGCCGGCTGCACGGTGAAGCTGCCCATTTCCGACTCGTTCTGGGGCGACCGCTACGGCGTGGTGGAAGATCCGATCGGCCATCAATGGGCGATCGCCACGCACCAGCAGGATTACACGCCAGAGCAAATCGCCGCCAACGCCATAGCTTTCCTGGCCAAAATGAGCAAATGTGAGTGAAAGGTCGGTGGCAGACAGGTCGGTTCGAATGGCTCCCCGCCGGTAGCGAAAACCAGCATAATACTTGCTGAAAATGACAACCGCACGGGCCAGCCTTGTCACGCGACGACCAGCCAGTGATAATTATCAAATGCCAATCCGTCGCTTGATCCTAACTTTGTTCGTCCTGCTGCCGTTTATTCGGCCTGCCACCGGTCAAACAAATCCGCCACCGGTCTTGTGGTATGCGCAGCCAGCCGTGAAATGGACGGAGGCTTTGCCCATCGGCAACGGCCGGCTGGGCGCGATGATCTTTGGCGGCATCACCGACGAGCGCATCCAGTTCAACGAAGACACGCTGTGGACCGGTCACCCGCACGATTACGCGAACCCCAATGCGCTGCAATGGCTGCCGAAAATCCGCGAACTGCTCGCCGCCGGCAAAAACAAGGAAGCGGGCGGGCTGGCCAAAACCAATTTCCTCGGCACACCGTCGCGGCAAAAGGCGTATCAGCCGTTCGGCGATCTGCGCCTGCATTTTTCCGGCGCGGATAATCCGACGGATTACCGCCGCGAACTGAACTTAGATTCCGCCGTTGCCAGCGTCAGTTTCCGCGCGCACGGCACGACCTTCCGGCGCGAGGCGTTTGCGAGTGTTCCTGACCAAGCCATCATTTTGCATTTCACGGCGGACAAGGCCGCGCAGATCAGCTTCACGCTGGCGATGACCAGTCCGCACGCGGATTCGAAAACGAGCGCGCTCGATTCCCACACGCTCGCGCTCGACGGCCAGGTGGAGACGGACGGACTGCGTTTTGAATCGCGCGTGCGGGTTCTCAACACCGGCGGCCAAGTCACTACCAATGGAAATTCCATCACGGTGGAAAACGCGGACAGCGTCACGCTGTATCTCGTGGCGGCGACGAGCTTCAAGAATTTTCAGGACATCAGCGCCAATCCGGCGGTGCGCTGCGCCAGCGATTTGAAAAAAGTTTCCAAGCGCGGATTCGATTCGGTGTTCGCTGACCAACAGGCGGATTACAAAAATCTTTTCCACCGTGTTCAGCTTGATCTTGGCCACAGCGACCGCGCATCGCTGCCGACCGATGAGCGGTTGAAGCAGGTGAAAACTTCCGGCCTCACCAACGATCCCGCGCTGGCGACGCTTTATTTTAATTATGGCCGGTATCTTCTCATTTCCTGCAGCCGCGCCGGCGGACAACCGGCGAACCTCCAAGGCTTGTGGAACGACAACCTTGACCCGCCGTGGGAAAGCAAATGGACCTTGAACATCAATTGCGAAATGAATTACTGGCCGGCCGAAGTCTGTAACTTGAGCGAGTGCCACGAGCCGCTGTTTGGTTTGATTGACGATCTCGCCGTCAGCGGCGCGCGCACCGCTCGCAAACAATACGGCTGCGGCGGCTGGGTGGTGCATCACAACACCGACCTCTGGCGCGGCTCCGCGCCGATCAACGGCATTGACGGCGTCTGGCCCACCGGCGGCGCCTGGCTCTGCCAGCATTTGTGGGAACATTACCAATTTACCGGCGACAAAAAATTTCTCGCCCGCGCTTATCCCGACCTGAAATCGGCCGCGCAATTTTTCGCGGATTTTCTGATCAAAGATCCGCAGACCGGCTGGCTCGTCACCTCGCCGTCATATTCGCCGGAACAAGGCGAGGAGACGCAAGGCCCGACGATGGACAACCAACTCATCCGCGCGCTGCTGAACAACACCATCGCCGCCGCGAATATTTTGGATAGGGATAAAAAATTCGCCGCGCAGCTCGCCGCCGTCCGCGATCAGTTGCCACCCAATCAAATCGGCCAGCATGGCCAGCTTCAGGAATGGCTGGCAGATATTGACAAGCCAAACAACGCGCATCGCCACATGTCGCCGCTCTGGGCGCTGTATCCCGGCAATGACATCACGCCCGCCGACACGAATGTTTTTGCCGCCGCCAAAGTTTTGTTGGGTTGGCGCGGTGACGGCAGCACCGGCTGGAGTTACGCGTGGCGCATGGGACTTGGGGCGCGTGTCGGCGACGGCGATCTTGTTTTTCGCCAGTTGAACAGTTTGTTTCAGCGCAAAACGCTGCCCAATCTTTTTGATCTTTGCGGTCCGTTTCAGATTGACGGTAATTTCGGCACCGCCGCCGGCATCGCAGAGATGCTGCTGCAAAGTCATGAAACAGGAGGCAGAAGCCAGAAGTCAGAAGTCAGAATTTTGAATCTACTGCCCGCATTGCCGAAGGTTTGGTCGGCGGGTTCGGTGAGCGGACTTTGCGCGCGCGGCGGTTTTGAAGTTGATCTTGTTTGGAAAGATGGGGCGCTCGCCCAAGCGGTGGTGCATTCCAAACTCGGCAATCCATGTCTCCTCCGCAGCGGTCAGCACGAAGTGGAATTGAAGACGAAGCCGGGCCGCAGCTACGCCTTCGACGGGCAATTAAATCCGATAAAATAATTGTCGCAAATTCATTCGCGCTGCCGGGTCGCTTCGTAAAGAAAAACTCCCGTCGCCACCGCCACGTTCAGTGAATTCATGTGCGACGGCATCGGGATTTCAACCATTTCGTCACATGCCGCCAACGCGTTCGCTGTTAGTCCCGGCCCTTCCGCGCCGAACACGAGGCAGCAGTCGCCGCGCAGATCGGCGTGCGCCAGCTTCGTCGCGCCGGGTCGTGGATGGGCCGCGAAACAACGCATGCCGCGCACCCGCAAGGCCATCAAAGTTTCCGCCAAATTTTCCACCCGCACGACGGGCTGCTCAAAAATGGTGCCCATCGAACCGGCCACCGCGCGCCGCTGAAACGGGCTGCCGCACGTCTCGCCAATAATTAAAATGTGCGCGCCGAATGCCGCGCAGCTCCGCACCACCGCACCAAGATTTTCCGCGCTGGCGATGCCTTCGACGGCAGCCAGTAGCAGCGGACGTGGGGAGTTTTTCAACAGCGTTTCCAGGTCCGGCAGCGGCGGAATTTTGGCCACCGCCAGCGCGCCTTGATGCAATTTGTAGCCGGTGATGGTTTCCAAAACTTTCTGGTCGGCGACATAAACGCCGATGATTTCCGGCCGCGCGCGCAGTTGCGGCTCTAGTTTTTCCAGCCAAGCCGGTGTGAGCAGCGCGGAGACGACGGTGAACCGGCTTGCGAGCAGGCGCTTGATCACTTTGATGTTCGCGGCCACCAGCACGCCGGCCCGCTCGTGTTCCTCAACGCGCTTGAGCGTCCGATACAGCGCCAGTTCCGGCGCGTCCAGTGATGAAACGGGTTGAATGTGCAAAATCGCCACGCCGGAATTAAACCTGAATACCGGGATTGATAAACCACGAAATACCCGAATGACACGGAAACCGCCCAATTGATGCCGTTTTTATTTTCGTGTATTTCGTGGTTTCGACTTTTGTTTTTAAGTGAATCCATTGTTGTTCACTTGTGGCTTCAGAATTGCTTTTAATTAAAAAGTGAAATATCGGGCGGATTGCAGTCGGACACTGTCCAGAAATGCAAACTGCGCGACAAAAATTTAGACAGACATGCGTATCTCATGGCACAGGATGTCGGCCAGTTGGTCAACCCGGTCTGACCAACCGGAAAGGAATTGTTTATGCCTACCCATCTCACATTAGCCACGCCGGCCACCGCCTTGCCGGGCGATTTGTGCGAGCTGTTTCGCGGCACCGGCGAACGCATCAAAAGCATTTTGTTGAAGCTGCTGGAAACGAATGCGCAGTCGCTCAACGAATCTCATTTCACCTGCCCCACTTACCTGGGTTTCTCGGCGCTGCACTTGGCGGCAGAACACGGCAATCTGGATCTGGTGCCCAAGGAATTTTTGACTGCCGCCAACTTGAGCAAACCGCTGAACACAAAATTTCAAAAAGGCAAAACGGTGCTCCATCTCGCCGCCCAACATGGCCATCTGGACCAGATTCCGGCCGCCGGTATCACCGCGGAAAACTTGAGTCTCAAATGTGAACGGGGCGAAACGGCGTTGCACGTGGCGGCGCGCTACGGTCATCTCGACCAAATTCCGGCGGCTGTTTTGAGCAATAAAATTCTGAACGAAACCGGGGCCGATGGCGGCACGGTTTTTCATGTGGCCGCGTTTGAAGGCCATCTGGATCAAATTCCGAAACCGTTTTTGATTTTGTCCAACTTTGGCAAACGGGAGCAATCGGGCATGACGGTGGTGGCGTGTGCGCGTCACCATGATTTCAAGGGCATCCCAAAAGAAATTTTGGATGAGTTTCCCGACGAAACAGAAGTGCCCACGGCGGGTGGCTACGCCGGCTATCGCTGACCATTGCGGCGGGGCACGAGTTTAACTCGTCACCGGTGTCAGCAATTCCAGCCGGAACGCTTTGATGGCATTGAGCATGAATTGCACCGCCACGGCCGCGAGCAGCAGGCCCATGATGCGGATGGCGATATTCATCAGAATCGGATTCAGCCAGCGCACGCTGCGGGCGGAAATCCTCAAAATCAAATAGCTCACCAGTGCCACCGCCACGATGCAGCCGTAAAGCGCGATGTGTTGTGGAATTGTTTTCGCCTCGTTCTGCAACAGGATCGTGGTGGAAATCGCGCCCGGCCCGGCCAGCATCGGAATGGCCAGCGGCGTCACGGCGATGTCCGTTTTTTCCGTGCCGGCCTTCGTTTCTTCACGCGTTTCCTGAACGCGCGAGCGTTGGGCCCGCACCATGTCCAGCGCCACGATCAGCAACAGGATGCTCGCGGCGATTTGAAACGCCGGCATGGTGATGCCCATAACTTTGAAGACCAGTTGACCCGCGAAGGAAAATGCCAGCAGCACGCCAGCCGCCACGCAGCACGCCAACCGCGCCGTGCGGATGCGCTGCTCCGCCGTGTCGTTCGGCGTCATGGCCAGAAACGCCGGCACGGTGGCCAGCGGATCCACGATCACAAAGAGTGAACTGGCCGCCAGCAAAATGTATTCAAGCAAATTGATGGCGAAGAATTAGACGCCGATCGCCATAAAAGTCAATGACGATGGGCGCCACAAAAACGGGAACGGTTCGCGGCCACTATTTCTTGAGCGTCCGCAGATAGGCGATGGACGCCTTGATGTCCTCGTCGGCAAGCTCGGATGGTTTCATCAACGTCTTGTCGTCTTTCTTCAGGCCTTCCTTGATGGATTTGAACGCCTGATCATCCGTGAGGGCCGCCTGCACCGCCGCGTCGGAATAATCTTTCGCGCCGAGCTTCGCGCCCATCTTGGTCGCACCCTTGCCATCGTCGCCGTGGCATTTGGCGCAGTTGTCGGAATACACCGCCTTGCCGTCAGCGGCGTTGGCAGTCGTGGTGGTGAAGGCGAGCGCGAGCGCCGCCGGGATTGCGAGGAGTGCTAGTTTTTTCATAAGTGTGACTCAACATTCGCGCCACTTGGATAATTATTCCAAACCACTATTGGCAAATACTGGACGTGGATTGACCGCCGGTTTGCGGCAATTCATTGCCGCGCGCGGCGGCGATTGCTAATTTTAACGCGATGCCGGACATCGTCCTCACCACGCTCAACGCGAAGTTCATCCACGCCGCGTTCGGGCTGCGCTATCTTTTCGCCAACCTCGGCGACTTGCAGTCGCGCGCCGTCATCGTCGAGTTCGACATCAATCTGCGGCCGCTCGACATCGCGGAAATGCTGCTCGCGCGCGAACCGAAAATTCTCGGCTTCGGCATTTATATTTGGAACGTGACGGAAACCACCGAAGTCATCACCGCGATCAAACGCCTCCGCCCGGAAATCAAAATCATCCTCGGCGGCCCGGAGGTCAGCTACGAGACCGACGGCCAAAAAATCGTCGAGCTGGCCGACCATGTCATCACCGGCGAGGCGGATTTGAAATTTGCTGAAGTGTGCCGGGACTTATTGCTAGCCGGGCGCAAGGACCTGCCAAAAATCATCCCAGCAGAGCTGCCGGATTTTTCACGGATCGCGCTGCCCTACGATTTTTACACCGAAGCGGATCTCGCGCACCGCATCATTTATGTCGAAGCCTCGCGCGGTTGTCCGTTCACCTGCGAGTTTTGCCTTTCATCGCTGGACATTCCGGTGCGCCAGGTGCCGCTGGACAAATTTCTCGCCGCGATGCAAAAGCTTTTGGACCGCGGCTTGAAGCAATTCAAGTTCGTGGACCGCACGTTCAACTTGAACATTGCGGTGAGCAAAGCGTTGCTCGATTTTTTTCTCACGCGGTATCAGCCCGGAATGTTTTTTCATTTCGAGATGATTCCCGACCGCCTGCCCGCCGAGTTGCGCGAAGTCATCGCCAAATTTCCGCCCGGCTCGCTGCAATTTGAGGTTGGCATTCAAACATTCAATCCCGAAGTCGGCTCGCTCATCAGCCGGCGGCAGAATTACGAACGGATGGCGGATAATTTTATTTTTCTGCGCCAAGAAACTAGCGTCCACATACACGCCGATCTGATCGTCGGTCTGCCAGGCGAGACGCCGGAAAGTTTTGCCGCCGGTTTCGACCGGCTCATCGCGTTCGGCCCGCAGGAAATCCAGGTCGGTATTTTAAAACGGCTGCGCGGCACGCCCATCATCCGGCATGACGCTGAGTGGCAGATGATTTACAACGCGCATCCGCCTTACGAAATTTTGCAAAACAAGCTGATTGATTTCGCCACGATGCAGCGCCTGCGCCGCTTTGCCCGCTACTGGGATCTGGTTGGCAACAGCGGCAACTTCGTCGCCACTGCACCGTTACTTTGGAGCGGAGGCACCTCGCCATTCACCAATTTTCTCCGCTTCAGCGACTGGCTGTTCGCAAAAATAAACCGCACCGACAGCATCGCCCTGGCGCGGCTGATGGAACTGCTGTTTGAATTTCTCACCCGCGAACTTTTGCTCGATGCGAAGCTGGTGGCAGAAACCTTTTGGAAAGATTGCCAACGCACCGGCCGCCGCGATGCCCCGAATTTCCTGAAAGAATTTTTGCCGGAAGAAAACTGGTCCGCCATCCGCAACCGCGACCGCTCGCTGCCGAAACGCCAGTCGCGCCACACGCCGGTTTGACGACCGGAGTGACGCGCCGCGACATTCCGACCGACGCATTGTTTGTCAAACGGACAAACCCGGATTTTAGTCAGCTCATGCCGGCTGCCCCTCAAGAAAATTTTTGAAATCTGCTTCGGGCGGGGCGAGAAACTGGCGGGTCTGGCCGCGCCACTCGAATTGCAGCCGGCCAGCGTGCAGCGCATGGTTCGGCATAATGAGCCGGACTCGCTGTTCGTCGGTGAGCCGGTTCTCGACCAGCGCCAGATACAAATCCGGATCGCCGCCGTAAATTTTGTCACCGACGATGGGATGGCCGAGGTGCGCGAGGTGGATGCGGAGCTGATGCTTGCGGCCGGTGAGCGGGCGTAATCTCAGAAGCGTGAAGGTTGAAGGTTGAAGGTTGAAAGTTGGGATCAAACGCGCGAATCTTTTTTCCACGCAAAATTCCGTCTGCGCAGGGGAACCGTCGAGGCGGACGCAATCTTTGATGGCGACGATGCTGGCGGTGTCCTTGCCCAGCGGGGCGTCAATGATCCCCTGCTCCGCCGCGACGTGGCCGTGAACAATGGCCAAGTATTCTTTGAGGACGGTCCGCGTCTCCCAGATTTTGCCGAGTTCGCCAGCCGCCACCGGATTTTTGGCGAGCAACACGATGCCGCTGGTTTCGCGGTCGAGGCGGTGGACCAAAAACGGTTGAGGGTTGAAAGTTGAAAGTTGGGAGTTGCCGTCAACCGAGCGATTCAAATAAATCCGGACTCGGCTGATGAGGCTGGAGTATTCATCACCCTTGGTGGGATGACAGACCAGCCCGGCGGGTTTGTGGACGACCAGCAGGTCGGCGTCTTCGTGGATTACCTGAAACAGCGGGTTCATTACGAAGGATGAATTATGAATGAAGAATGATGAAACCGTTCACCCTTTGTTGGGGCGGTTTTGTTTCAACATTCATCATTCTGACTTCACATTCCATCACACTCCGCCGAACCGCCGGTTGCGGCGGGCGTATTCTTCCAGCGCGGCGAAGAATTGCGGCTTCTTGAAATCCGGCCAGAGCGTGGGCGTGATGACCAACTCGGCGTAGGAAATTTGCCAGAGTAGAAAATTACTGACGCGCATCTCGCCGCTGGTGCGGATGAGCAAATCGGGGTCCGGCACGTTGCGCGTCCATAGGTGATCGGAAATGACTTTCTCGGTGATGTCGGCGGGTTCAAGTTTGCCGGACTTCACTTTCTCGGCAATCTGCCGCGCGGCATCCACGATTTCGATGCGGCTGCCGTAACTCAACGCCATGATCAGCGTCAGGCCGTTGTTCTTGGAAAGCGTGGCGATGGATTTCGCCAGATGCTCCTGCACGTTGTCCGGCAGGCGATGAATTTGCCCGATGACTTCGAGCCGGACATTATTCTTGTTCAGGTCCTTCGTCTCGGTTTTGAGATAATGGACGAGATATTTCATCAGCGCGTCCACTTCGTCTTTGGGACGATTCCAATTTTCCGCCGAAAAGGCGTAGAGCGTGAGATATTTGATGCCGAGTTCGCCCGCCGTGCGGATGATTTCGCGCGCGGAATCCGCGCCGCGCCGATGGCCCTCGATGCGCGGCAGGTGCCGCGACTTCGCCCAACGCCCGTTGCCGTCCATGATCACCGCGACGTGGCGCGGGAGATTGGCGGCGGCTTCGGCACTTAATTGTGGAACGGAACTCATTTGTTTTCGGAACGTTTTAGAAATTCCTTGGTGTTAAGTCGTCTTTCGATTTCGATGAATACATTTCGCTTGATAGATTCAAAATCAGAATCAAAATCCTTTTGAAATCCACATCGGGGACAAACTAGAGAAATTGGAGATTCATACCTGTTTGGATTAAAAGGAGCATTTCTGTTTGGTTCAGACCTCAACCGACATTTACATTTATGGTCTGGACAGAATGCGGATAAATCATCGTTCAATTTATCTCCCAAATAATTCCAGTGCCAGTTCACCCCAAAAATCTCATCGTTAACATAATTACGCCAATTCAACTGTGAAATAATTGATTGTTTACCAAATAATTTTATCAAGCCCCAGTAAAGAAGAGGCAAAACTAAACCTCCAACTCCAAGCAAGATTAAAGCCCACACTGGCCAGACAACCGGTTTAGTCAACCAACTTAACCATCCCATGTGCCATACAGCAACCAGTCCGAGAATAAATCCTACAAAAAAAATCCTTCCAAACCAATTTTTCCAAAATTTCGCAGCCGTTTCCCGTGTAAAAAGCCAAAGCACTACAGATAACGGAAGGCTCAATATTGAAGCACAACTTGCGTAATCTGAGAGCGTCATAAAATCATCAGACAAAAATCGTCTGATCGCGCCCCGGTCCGACGGAGGCGATGAACAGATTCGCATCCGTCAAACCCGCGATGGCTTCCAAATATTCCCGCGCCTTGGCGGGCAGTTGCTTGAACGTTTTGCATTTGTCGGTCGGCGTGAGCCAGCCTTCAAACTCGACATAGACCGGCACGCACTGCGCCAGAATCTCCGCGTCGTTCGGCATGTAATCGTATTGCTGCTTACCGTGGCGATAGGCCACGCAGACCTTGATCGTCTCCACGGTGTCGAGGCCGTCGAGATTTGTGATGGCCAGATCGTCAATGCCGTTGACCATCGTGGCGTGACGCGTGGCCACGGAATCAAACCAGCCGCAGCGCCGGGCGCGACCGGTGGTGGCGCCGAACTCGCGGCCCATGCCGTGGAGCAGGTCGGAAATCTCCTGATTCTCCGTCGGCAGCGGCCCTTCGCCGACGCGTGTGGTGTAAGCCTTCATCACGCCGACGACACGATCCATGCGATGCGGCGGCACGCCGGAACCCGTGCAGGCGCCGCCCGCCGTGGTGTTCGACGACGTGACGAACGGATAAGTGCCGTGGTCAATGTCGAGAAACGTGCCCTGCGCGCCTTCAAATAAAATATTGGCTTCGTCGCGAATTGCCTCGTGCAACAGCACCACCGTGTTTTGCACAAACGGCTTCAGGTATTGGCCGGCCTGATTGTATTCCGCGAAAACTTTTTTGAACGACAGCGGTTTCGCGCCGAGCGATTTGAGAACAATGTTGTTTTCTTTGATGCGCGCTTCGAGCTTCACTTTGAGCTTGGCGGGATCAATCAAATCGTTCACGCGCAAGCCGACGCGCGCGGCCTTGTCGCCGTAAGCCGGACCGATGCCGCGCTTGGTAGTGCCGATTTTATTTTTGCCCTTGAGCATTTCGCGCGCGCCGTCGAGCTCGCGGTGATACGGAAAAACGACGTGCGCCGTCTCGCTGAGCACAAAATTCTTGGGCGTGACCGCCACGCCGTTTTTCTTGAGGCCTTCCATCTCCATGACCAGGCCGATCGGATCGAGCACCACGCCGTTGCCAATGACGCACAATTTGTTTTTGCGCAAAATGCCGGACGGGATCAGGTGCAGCACGGTTTTCTTGCCCTTGACGATGACCGTGTGGCCGGCGTTGTTGCCGCCGGCGTAACGCACGACGACATCCGCCGTCTCCGTGAGCACGTCAATAATTTTGCCTTTGCCTTCGTCGCCCCACTGGGCGCCGACAAGAATTGTGTTTGCCATAAATTTTTTCGGGCGGGACGGCGTGTCGCCGTCCCAAATTAAATTCACCGCCGACAATAAAAATCCCCGGACGGAAATCCGGGGCAAAGCGGCGGGGTCTTTGCGTTAAGAAATTAGGGATGCCGCGCGGCCATGTCAATTCCGCAAAGTGGCGGGCGCACATTTGCCTTTCCGTTTAAATTGGCGCCGACTAGCCTGCCGTCATGCGCGATGCCTCCCTGAATTTTCTTAAAACCTTGGTGAACACACCGAGTCCCACCGGCCACGAAACCCGCGGCCAGCGCGTCTGGCTGGATTACGCCGGCCAGTTCGCCGACGAAACGTTTTCCGACGCCTACGGCAATTGCGTGGCGGTGCTGAACAAAGGCGCTGCGCCGCGCATCATGCTCGCCGCGCACGCCGACGAAATCGCGATGGCGGTGAATTATATTGATGACAACGGTTTTATTTACGTCCGCAAAATGGGCGGCATTGACGCGGCCATCACCAAGGCGCAGCGCGTGGTCATCCACACGCGCGGCGGCGCGGTCAAGGGCGTGGTCGGCAATGTCGCGCCGCATTTGACCAAGCTGGAAGGCGAACCCAAACCGCCGAAAATCCACGACTTGTTCATTGACATCGGCGTGGACAGCCGCAAGGCGGCGGAGAAGCTCGTCCGCGTCGGCGACCCGATCACGCTGGCGGATGAGTTCGACATTTTGCGCGGCGACCTCGCGGTGGCGCGGGCGTTCGACAACCGGATCGGCACGTTCGCCGTGGCGGAAGCGCTGCGGCTGCTGAAGGAATCCAAGGTGAAGTTGAATGCAGAGATTTGCGCCGTCTCGAATGTGCAGGAAGAAGTCGGCCTGCTCGGCGCACGGCAAATCGCGTATTCGCTCAAGCCGGACATCGCGCTGGTGGTGGACGTGACGCACGCGACGGATTATCCGACCGTCAGCAAGACGCAGCACGGCGACATCAAGGTCGGCGCCGGCCCGGCGCTCACGCACGGCGGCTGCAATCATCCCGACGTCGTCGCGCGGCTGGAGGAAGTGGCGGCGAAGAAAAAAATCCCGTTGCAGCACGAGGCGATGTCGGCGACGAGCGGCACGGACACGGACGTGATTTTCTGGACGCGCGGCGGCATCGCCAGCGCGCTGATCAGTCTGCCGAACCGTTACATGCACTCGCCGGTCGAGGTGGTGAGTTTGAAAGATCTGGAGTTGATTCCGCAGTTGATGGCGGCGTTCGTGCAGTCGCTGAAAAAGGACGAAGCGTTCAAGGTGAAGATTTGAACGCGACGGGCGCTGGGGCGTGAATTAAAATAATTTTCCGGAAATTTATCGCTGCCCGCTTGCGTGATATTCCAGAACAAAATAGTTTGCGCCATTTTTGACCATGGGCGGAATCGGACGGAATGACTGTTTTTATTGGACTCCTTAACGGTGCTTAGGACTATAGGCATTCACGTTTTTGAAATCATTAGGACGGCGCTTCAGCAAAAATTTCTAAGGCAACTTCGCGGTGAACCAGCACCCGAACCGGACCACCAAGGCACCCGGCAGGGTCGAACCCATCGCCGATTTCAGTTCGCTGAAAAACGATTCCACCGCCCACCGTGTCCCACAACCTTTTCGTTTCAGCTAACTTTCACTCAGCCGGCTCCGCCAAAATCCGCTTCACGGGCCACCGAATATGCCGCCCGCTGGTGGCCGTCGGCAAATGGTGACCGTTCGCAAGAACCTTGATTCGGTTTGGGTTTGGTTCTACAAAGATGTCGCGCCGACGGCGCTGGAAATTTTATCGCACGAATCCGGCGAAGTAATTGTTGCGTATCAATGTCATGACATTTTTTGAATTGCTGATTTTCCTTTCTGTAACGGCAATAATTGGAGCTGTTATCGGAAGCGTTGTCATTGGCCTGTTTGCCGGGAAGTTTTTCGGAGGAGCAATATTAGGCGCGCTTCTTGGGCCAGTGTTGGTGGCATCTGGGATTACTCTCTATTTGTTCATTTCCAAAATTAGAAAATCTCGCACTCACAAAGTCACAGGTGAGAGTGACGAGAAAACAGAATAGCTTGTAAATTTCCGCAAATAATCACTCGAATTATTTCCTCGCTCGTTTTGATTTCCGATAGCTCACCGGCTTCGCTTCGGATTTCGTGCCGTCAATCATGTGTTTGAGTTCTTTGATCTGGTCGCGGAGCAGCGCGGCTTTTTCAAATTTCAAATCCTCGGCGGCCACGAGCATTTCACCTTCGAGTTCGCGGATGGTCTCGGTCACGTCCACGTCCATTTTGGCGTCGTGCAAAACGGCGTCAGCTTCTTCACGCGTCGTCCGATAAACCGCCAGACTTTCCTCGACCGCGCGAATGACGCTGCGCGGCGTGATGTGGTGTTCAAGATTATAAGCGATCTGCCGCTTGCGCCGATATTCCGTGATGGCGAGAAATTTTTTGATGCTGTCCGTCATCACGTCGGCGTAAAGAATCACCTCGCCGTTCAAATGCCGCGCCGCGCGACCAGCGGTCTGGATCAAACTCGTTTCGCTGCGCAGAAAACCTTCCTTGTCCGCGTCCAAAATTGCGACGAGCGAAACTTCTGGCAAATCCAATCCTTCGCGCAACAGATTGATGCCGACGAGCACGTCAAACTCGCCCTTGCGCAGCGAGCGCAGGATTTCCACGCGCTCAATCGCGTCAATGTCGCTGTGCAAATACTGAACGCGGATGCCAATGTCGCGCAGATAATCCGTGAGTTCTTCCGCCGTGCGCTTGGTCAAGGTCGTGACCAGTGTGCGTTCCTTTTTGTCGCCGCGCTTGCGGACCTCTTCCATCAAATCGTCAATCTGACCTTTCAGCGGCTTGATGGTGACTTTCGGATCAATCAAGCCGGTCGGCCGCACGACGAGATCCACGACGCCGGGCAGTTCGGTAGCAGCCGACGTGAGTCGGCTCTGACTCATTTCCGACTTCCGATTTTCAATTTCCGATTTTAAGGTTTGAGCGGACTCACGTCCGCTGCCACCAGAATTTTGGACGGCACTTTGCCGCGACCATTCGATTTCGCGCAGCGAGGGCGTGGCGCTGACGTAAATCGTCTGGTTTTGCATGGACTGAAATTCCAGAAAATTCATCGGCCGGTTGTCCAGCGCGCTCGGCAGCCGGAAGCCGTGATCCACCAAAACCGTTTTGCGCGATTTGTCGCCTTCATACATGCCGCCGATCTGCGAAACGGTGACGTGCGATTCGTCCACGACGAGCAGATAATCTTTCGGGAAAAAATCAAACAGCGTGTTCGGCTGCGAACCCGGCTTGCGCGCGGCGATGTGGCGCGAATAATTTTCGATGCCGGAACAGAAGCCCATTTGTTCCATCATTTCCAGATCGTATTCCGTGCGCATCTTGATGCGCTGGGCTTCCAGCAGCTTGCCGTGCTTCTCAAAAAAAACGATGCGTTCGCGCAATTCCTCGCGAATGCCGAGGATGGCATTTATTAATTTGTCGCCGGTGGTCACGAATTGCTTTGCCGGAAAAATGGTTTCGGCGACGAGCGATTCAATCTTATTTCCCGTCAGCGGCTCGAAGCGCGTGAGGCGTTCGATGTCCTCGCCGAAAAATTCCACGCGCAGCGCGTCCTCGCGGCCGGCGGGACAGATTTCCACCGTGTCGCCGCGCACGCGAAACTGGCCGCGCTCGAACGCGATGTCGTTGCGCGTGTATTGCAGATCCACCAGGCGCGACAACAACTGCTCGCGCGACATTGCGCCGCCGACGGTGATGGGCAAAACCATCACCGCGTAATCTTCCTTGCTGCCGATACCGTAAATGCAAGAGACGCTCGCAACGACAATCACATCGCGGCGCGAGAAGAGCGAACTCATGGTCGAGAGCCGCAGCCGCTCGATCTCCTCGTTGATGCTGGAATCTTTTTCGATGAACGTGTCGGTGCGCGGAATGTAGGCCTCGGGCTGGTAAAAATCGAAATAGCTGACGAAGTATTCGACGGCGTTTTTTGGGAAAAAACTTTTGAACTCGGCGTAAAGTTGCGCGGCCAGGGTTTTGTTGTGCGAAATGACGAGCGTGGGCTTGCCGGTATTTTTGATGACGTTAGCGACGGTGAACGTCTTGCCGGAACCGGTGACGCCACGCAGCGTCTGGTTTTTCACGCCGGTCAAAATGCCGGCGGTTAATTTTTCAATCGCCTGCGGCTGGTCACCGGCGGGCGCGTATTCGGAAACAAGTTCAAACATCGAAAGGAAAAGTTAGAAGTGTCAGCCCCGCGTGTCAACGAACCGTCGGAACAGGTGGTGGCCTAATTTCAAAAAGCCGGCGGGGTGGGCGTCCGCGCGAACCGTCGGGAGTCTTGGGTTTGAGCGGCTCGCCGGACGCTCGCCCCACCAAATTTGAAACTGCCTCGGAACAGCTCTTCCAAAAATACTCGCTGAGGCAAATCTGCGGGCGGTTGGAACCGGCTGCCGCACCCATGGGCATTAAACGGTCTGCTCGTTTTTTTGGGAAACGATTCACCCTCCCGTTTAAACCATGATAAAAAACATGAAAATATGTGTTGACTTTAAACGCCAGCAGGAGTTTAAGTTGATACAAGCAGGTTTACTTTTACAAAGCCACACTTGCATTAGGAGGAGTTCATAATGAAAACCAATTGTTTAATAGTCGGATGCGGTATCGCAGCCGTTTTCTCGATCCTGTCACTCACTGCCCCAGCACAGGAAGTCATCATCTACTCGCAGGGATTTGAAACCGACGATGGCAGTTACGGAATATTGGAAACGGACAATACCGCCGGTTGGGCGTGGGGCACGCCTTCGCCCAGCTCGGTGGGACCGCACGCCGCCCACGCGGGAACCAAGTGCTGGGGCACGGTGCTGGACGGGCCGATTCCAAGAACGTGTGATGGGTCCATTGTTTCGCTGCCAATCTCGCTTCCCACCATCTCCAGCAACGAGATTCTGCGCGTCCGTTTCTGGGCCTACGTTGATCTGGATGGTATGCGCGACCGGGGTGAATTCTTCGTCTCCACGAATCGCACCGAATGGCAATCACTGATTCAATTTTATAATAACATGGAGCACTATGGCGCCAACGCCCCGTCGTGGAAGCATTACGAGTTTTCGCTGGATCCAACCTACTCCGGCATGCCGCTCTACCTGCGTTTTCGCGCGGTGGTCTTCAGTTCTTCGCCTTCATTCTATTGCGGCGGCAGCGGCAGCCTGTCGGGGGTGTATGTGGATGACATCGCCGTTACCAAGAACGTGAAATCGGGCACCGCCAAAATGTTCACCATGGAAGCGTGGGAAGACCCGTCCTCGTCCGCCTCCTGCCCGTGGGTGGCTCCGTGGAATGGGAGTGACTTCATGGCGGACAATGACATCTATTCCGTTGCGCGTGGAGCGAGTGCTGAATACACCGATGCTTACCGGCTGCAAAAACCGCTGGTGCCACTGAACGGAAGCTATTGGCTCGAAGTGCAGGAGCGGGACAGCGAGACCTCCTTCACGGACGACGCGACGCTCGTAGCCGTGGATCACGCGGCGGATGTGGCGGTAGCACCGGACGGCGCGGGCAACCTCACTGGTTACCGGCCGGCCAGCTTGCGGGCACCCAACTCCGCGGTTTCGGGCCAATCTGAAAATGTCCTGCCGTTGGTTATTGCCAACGACGATGTCGGGCATGCGGCGTATCATGGCGACACGGTCAGTTTGGATTTCGGAATCGTGGACCTTTCGCAAGCGGCGGTGCTGGTGCTCAAGGTGAAAGGCTTCATCATTGGCACCGGCCCGGAGATTCCGTTCACCAGCCCTCCGGCCGTGGTGGTCGAAACCCGCGACAGCGGCGGAAACTGGATCGAGCGCGGACGGTTGCTGCCGCGCTTTGAAAATTCCTACAACGCGTTCGACTTGAAGCCCTATCTGACGGCGGGCAAGGCGGTGCAGGTGCGCCTGCGTTCGATTTCACACTCAACCAAATACCACTCCATTGATTTCGTGGCGCTTTATGCCGGGGCAGCGCCGGCGTTCACGGCTACAACATTGCAACCGAGCGCGGCTTGGTTTGGTTCGAAAAACGTCCTCGCCACGCTGGCGAACGTGGACGGCAACCGGGTTCAAATCTCCAGCGGCGAAAAATTCTCGATCTCGTTTCCGGTTCCAGCACTGGCTACGGGCAAAACGCGCGAATTTGTGTTTCGCTCGCGCGGTTATTATCTGCCCAGCGGCGGTAGCTATCTGGTCTATACTTGGGACGGCAGCAGTTGGGTGCAGCGCGATTCCTTCACCTATCCAGGCACCGAAGCCACGAAGACATACGATCTTTCCTTGTTCCTCCCCGATCCCAATGGCGAACTGCGCGTCCAGGTCTGGCAAGATTATCAATACGAACCAGCAGGAATTGATTACGTGACCATGACGGTCGACGGGTTTACTGCGCCGTTAAACTACGCTTGGGATTACCGATCCGGTGCGAGTATTCTGGCGCAGGTCCAAGATTCGGACGAGAACAACATCTCCTGGCAGAACTGTCCGCGAGATCGCGTGACCGAATACGCATTCACCACTTCGACCACGAATATTCCGCCCGCCGTCGTGCCCGTGATCGCGGTGGCGGCTGGCGGCACGAACACGAACTCGTTCACCATCACCTGGACCTACGCTGACAGGGAAGGTGCGCCGCAAGCTCAAGCGGAAATCCAAGTCTGGAGCGGCCCCGACGCCACCGGCACCAACTTGTGGAACCCGCCGCCGTTCGTCGGCACCAATCAATCCGCGCTCTACACCGGGCCGGACTTGGGCCCGGTCGTTTATTACATTCGTGTTCGCGCCAACGACGGCACGGATTGGGGACCGTGGGCCGAAGGCATCTGGCCGCCCGGCGCCGTGGAGTGCGAGACGGCGATCACCTCCACATCCATGCCCACCGTCAATCCACAGACCGGGCTGCTCGAACAGCGTGTCGTGATTGGCAACACCTGCGCCACACCAAACACCACGCCGTATCGAGTGCTCATCACTTCACTGCCAGCGGGCGTGCAGGTCTACAACGCCACAGGCACGAACAACGGCACCCCGTTTGTGCAATACAACGGCCCCATTCCCGCCAACGGCTCCGTCACGTTGACCATCGAGTATTATGTCACCAATCGCGCCACGTTCACCCCCACTGTTACCCTAGAATCCACTACCACAGCGACGCCACCTACGAACAACGGCACTCGGATTGCGGTCACACGGGCGCAAATGCTTCCGGGTGGAAGTTTCCTCGTTGAGTTCAACTCCACCGCCAGTCGCAGTTATGCAATCGAATACAGTGGAGATTTAATAAATTGGGTTTCGGCCGCACCGACCATCAAAGCCGCGGCCAACCGGACACAATGGATTGATGCCGGCCCGCCCAAGACCGTGTCGCCGCCTGGCCCAGGCAACCGCTACTACCGCGTAGTTGAACTGCCATAAACCTGAACCCTTAAACCGCACACAACTATGAAAACTTTGTTTCTGAAAAGCATCAGTTCCATCATCGCTCTCACTGCGGGCGCAAATTTGCCAGCCGCGGAAGCAGACCAGACTCCGATGAACGAGTTCCGGCTTGGTCCGAGTTTCGGTTTTAACGTCACGGCAAAGTTTCTCCGTTTGCAGGGGTCTCCACCGGCCACCTCGCCGGCTGCGGGGCCGCTGGTGGATCGCAATTACCCGGATGGCTATGTGCACGTGGACTCGAGCGGAAACTCCGGTAATCAAACATGGAACTGGGGCTACCAGAACAACGCGCAATACAATGCAACCGCCTCGACCATCAACATGCATAATCTGTCGGTGAATAAAGAGTCCTCGCCGGCGGCAAGTGATGACCCGAACTACGGCTTTGAACTTTCCTACCTGCGGCGGCTGGTTGACTGCGGCCCGGGATACTTCTCCGTTGAACTTGCTTTCGGCTACAATCGTCTGGAGGTTACGGATAATTCCTCCCATCCGGTGAGCGCGACGGTTACCACCGACTCGTTCCCGCTCGGCGCGGTTATTCCGCCCTTTGCGCCATACGGCGGAACCTTCTCTGGTCCCGGTGCCCTGCTCGGGGCAACCCCGACTCGTGCCACTTCTCTCGCATCGGGTTCGATATCCGGTTCACGCAGCACCGATGCAGACATCTATTGTTTCCGCCTCGGCCCGGTGTTCACACTGCCGGCGGGCAAGAAAGTGCATTTGGAACTGGCAACGGGTCTGGCTGTGGCCGTGGTGGACAACCAATTCCGCTACTCGGAAACGCTGACTGTCAGTGGCATCTCCGAAACCCGCTCGGGGAGCGGCGGCGGCACCGACGCGATTTTTGGTCCCTACGTTCGCGGCGCAATCAGTTATGCGCTGTCGCCGTCCTGGCGTGTTTTTGCCGGTGTGCAATACCAACCCATGACCGATACCGTCAATCAGTCCGCCGGCGGCTCCGCTGTCGAGTTAGATTTCAGCCAGGCCATCTATGCTACAACCGGATTGAGTTTCACGTTTTAGCCAGTAACGCCACGGGTTGATGGGCTTCTCAAACAACGGTGTATGTGGCTTACCGGTGTTTTTGATGACGTTGGCGACGCTGACTGACTTGCCTGAACCGGTGACGCCGCGCAACGTCTGATTTTTCGCGCCGGCCAAAATACCTGCGATTAACTTCTCAATCGCCTGCGGACGCGTAATCTGACACAAGTTCAAACACGGATTGAAAACTGATGAGGATCGGTCGCTGTCAAACCTGCGGCGAAGTTGGGGTTGAATTGAGTTTAGAATTCCGCGAGCATTCGTCCACCCAAGTCATGAAACCGATTTTTGTCTCGGCAATTTTATTGTTGTCGCTCATTGTATCCCGCGCTGAAATGAAATCCGCCATTCCCCTCTGGCCCGACGGCGCGCCTGGCGCGCTCGGCACCAACGCCACCGACATTCCCACGCTCACGCCGTATTTTCCCGATGCGACCAACGCCACCGGTGCGGCCATGGTGATTTGTCCGGGCGGCGGTTACGCACACCTTGCACCGCACGAAGGCAACGATTACGCGCTCTGGCTGAACCAGCAGGGCGTCACCTGTTTTGTCCTGAAATACCGGCTGGGTTCCAGCGGCTATCATCATCCGGCGATGCTCAATGACGCCGCCCGCGCCGTGCGCCTGGTGCGCGCCCACGCGGCCGCATGGAACATTGATACGCAGCGCGTCGGCATCATGGGTTCCTCGGCGGGCGGCCATCTGGCGGCAACGCTGATGACGCATTTTGATGCGGGTGATACGAACGCGATCGATGTGATTGAGCGGCAAAGTTCGCGCCCAGATTTGGGCATCCTTTGCTATGCGGTAATTTCAATGGGCGAATTCGCGCACAAAGGTTCGCACGATAATCTGCTCGGCAAAAATCCGTCACCTGAATTGGTCAACCTGCTTTCCAATGAATTGCAGGTGACGACCAATACCCCGCCGTGTTTTCTATGGACAACGTTTGAGGACAAAACCGTGCCGATGGAAAATACGATGCTCTTTGCCGAAGCGCTGCGGAAAAATCAGGTCCCTTTCGCGTTGCACATTTATCAAAAAGGCGGTCACGGCATGGGACTGAAAGACAAACCGCCGTTCGCCAATCCGCATCCGTGGGCGAATGAATGTTTATTTTGGCTGAAAGAGGAGAAATTTGTGAATTAAGCTGGCGACTCCGCCAGCCAAATCAGGAAAGCACCGCAGAAAACCGACGAACTGATTTAGCGCGACCGGCGGCGCAAGGCCAGCAGCGTGCCGAGTCCGCCCGCAACCAGCGCCCACGTCTGCGGTTCCGGCACGGTGACGACCGTCAAGCCCCAGCTGACCAAAGTAGAAGTTCCACCGGCGGACAAGTCGGCTATGAACAACGTCCAAGTGCCATTGGGAACCATGTTGTTGAAAACGCTCAAATCCGCTGAAGTCGAGGCCGAGTCAAACACGCTGGGAGCTGAATTTGGAAGAATGTTTCGGCCATCTGGCAGCCAAGTTCCCGTAAGCTGTCCGCCGCCGTTCACCGAGTAACTTCCTGACTGATAGTTGTGAATATTGGATGAACCCGCCTCGCTCAATACAACATCGAAACCCGTGTTGCCGTAGCCAAAATAGTTATTACCGCCAACCGCCGTCACGCCGACACGGTTCAACAAAATGGAGATGTTCCCGTTCGGATCCACCAGGTAGGCATACAAATCGCCATTGAAACCACCGGTGATGTCCAACGTAACCGTAACGTTGGTGATTGTCCCCGGCACAGCCGACAAGCTTTGAGAAACGGTCAGACCGGTGGGATTGGCGTCCGGCACCACCGCGTTGACGGTGTTGGTGAAACCAACCGTGGCTTGCCCCTGGGCCAGTGCGGCCACCAGCATGGCGGCGGCAAAAATTGTCAGCTTAATTGTTTTCATTTAGCAACTGGTTCAGCACCACAAATTAAATCTATTCCTACCACTTTGGCCTGAATGGAATATTTCTTCCGCAAATTTCGCGTACTTGACAATTTGTTTCAAGCTAAAATTTCCAATAAAATCGTCCCAAGAGCGTTTCAGTGTCCCGTCCCGCAATTTTAATGATTTTTAGGTGTTTGACAGGTCTTTGGCCATTTCCCCGGAGCCTTCCCCTAAAAACCACGCAAGTTGGTGCTGGAACGCGCCGGCAAACCCGGCGCGGGCGTGCGTTTCAGCACGAGGTATTCAATGCCGAGCTTTTCGCAATACTCGCGTTTGCCGCCCTTGTCGCCGTCCTCGTTCACCGCGTAAATGTCCGGCTGGATTTTTTTTATTTCCGGATCCGCGTCCAGCCAGCCGTCGCCGCTGGAAACCAACACCTGTTTTACAAACTTGATCGAGCCGACGACGTAGCGGCGCTCAGCTTCCGGCAAAAGCGGATGCCCCTGCCCTTTCAGCAAACGAATGTTCGCATCGTGGCCGACGACCACAAACAAATCGCCAAGGGTGCTCACTTCTTCGAGAAAGCGGACATGACCGGAGTGAAACCAGTCGAAACTTCCGGTCACGACAACTTTTTTCCGGTCCGGCGCGGACAGCATCGTCGGCGGTTCGGGAAAACTATTCAGCTCATTCGTTGAAAAAACGCGGCGGACGATTTTGTTTTCGGCGGCGAATTTTTGGCGCGCTTCGTTGGCCGTGGTTTCGCCGTCCGCCCAAATATGCGCGTGAAAAATTTTCGGTAAAGAATTGAAATCAGCGGACGCCTCCGCCTCCGCGACGTGGCCGACATAACGCACCGCATTGAGAAAATATTTTCGCTCGGCGAGCGGAAACTTAGGCGGCTTGCCGGTGAGTTTTTGAATAGTTTGGTCCGGCCAGAGCAGCACGGTCAATTCGCCGAGCTTCGCCGCCTCTTCGAGAAATCGCAGGTCGCCCGACTTGAGATCATCAAAACCGCCACTGACGACGACTTGTTTGGGCAAACTCATGGGGCGGTGGTGCGCACGGTGACTTGCAACGCGCCCGGGACTTTTTCCTTCGACGCGACGAGCAGATACCCGCCACCGCAGCCGGAGAACATCGCGCCCGGGAAATTCTTTTGATAAACTCTCAAAATCGCCTTCAAATCCAACTTGATCAGCGGATGTGCTACGACGTGCGGCAACAGTTTTTCCCAGCACAACATGGTTTCATTGAACGATGCCCCGAGCGCATTCACGTCCATTTTCTTGATCACTGCAAAGCAATCAGTTCCGCTCTGGCCGAGGCGAGCCACCCATTTTGGCGCCAGATTTTTGATGCCAAGCGGACTGTAGCCGTCCGGACGCGGTTCAATCGGCAGCAGGTGCAGCACTTTTTCCAGCCAGCGCGCGTGCTTCGCCGAGTTCAGTGATTCGATGTGTGCCGGAAAAATGCCGCCGTGAATTTTGAAATCGTAATCCAGCCGGTTCACGCCCGGATAAACCAGCCCGATCATGTCCTGCGAACCGCTCGGCTCGGCCTTGCCTTTGTTTTCGACTTCGTAAAGTTCGCGCGCCAGTTCCGCCGGCGGCCGGTTCGGTAATTTTCCTTTCCAGAGCTTCATCGCCACCGCGCGCGTGCCGCTGGCAATGCCGGAACGATCCATCGGCCGGAAATCCGGTTCGATTTGCACTACGACCATTGAACCGGGCGGCTTCGGGTTGTGCTGCGAAACGAACGGCTGGTCAATCCAACCGCCGGCAAGCTGCAGGCGGTTAGGAATGGAACCGAGAAGTTTTTCGACCGGCGAAAGTTTATTTTTCACGTTCGGCTTCCATAAGTCGTTTTTGAACTTCTCGATATTCGGTTAATCGTTTTCCCACGGTCGCTCGATTTGAATCGTCCATAATTTCTGTAAAGAACTGGATTTTTGACTCAGTTAATTCTCTGGCGGTGTGTGATTTCTTTCTGGCGCGCTTAATCTGTCTAACCAGCGATGATGCTCCGGCTTGCAATAATGCCTCAACAATTTCCAACTTCCCGTTGAATGCTGCGCGCATCAACGGAGTTGTGCCATTTGCATCGGGCGCATTTACATCAGCACCCGCCGCAATCAGAATTTTTGCAACCTCTGCCGTCCTTGCGTGAGTCAAAGCGACAATGTCCGCTTCAACCCTTCCATCAACCGGCGAGCGATAGGTGAAACGCAAGTTCGGGTTAGCACCAGCTGCGATTAAAGCACTAGCCGAATCTGCCGCTCCAGAAATACACGCGTTGTATAGCGGAGTGTGTCCAAACTTTTCAGATACGGAATTTGGGTCAGCACCGGCAGCAATCATTTCCTTCACACCCGCTGCGTCATTTCGTGCTGCAGCTTGAAATAATTGCTCCGGTTCTGTTTTGGTTTTCATCAGCCGATGCCGATGCGTTTGCCGGCCTTGCGGGCGTGATGCTGCTCGGCAATCCACTTGTAAGTGACCGCCAGACCTTTGTCCAACGGCGTGCTGGGTTCCCAGCCGAGAACTTTTTTGATAAAGGTGTTGTCCGAATTGCGCCCGGCCACGCCCTGCGGCGCGTTCAAATTATAGGAGCGCTCCAGTTTTTTGCCGGCGATTTTTTCCACCTTGCTGACGAGAGTATTGATGGAAACCAGTTCGCTCGAACCGAGGTTGATCGGCGTGGCGATGAGGTCGTCGCAATGCGTGATCATGTCGATGCCCTTCACGCAGTCGTCAATATACATGAAGCTGCGGGTCTGCTCGCCGTTGCCCCAGATGTTGATCTTCAAATCTTTCTTATCAATCGCCTCGATCATTTTGCGGCACATCGCGGCGGGCGCTTTTTCGCGGCCGCCGTCCCAGGTGCCGTTCGGGCCGTAAACATTGTGGAAACGCGCAATAAACGTCTTCATGCCGCGTTCGTGCCAATATTCTTCGCAGAACATTTCGGAGATCAATTTCTCCCAGCCATAGCCGCGTTCGGCCATCGCGGGATACGCGTCGGATTCCTTGAGCGCGCGGACCTTCGGATCTTTTTGTAGCAGCGTGTTGTAAGCGCACGCCGACGACGAATAAAAATACCGGCGCGCGCCGGCCTTGTAAGCCGCCTCGACCATGTGCGTGTTGATCAAAATCGAGCGCAAGCATTCCACGCGGAAACGTTCGATGAAACCCATGCCGCCCATGTCGGCGGCGAGGTTGTAAACTTCCACCGCGCCTTCGCACACGCGATGGCAGTTGGCCTCGTTGCTCACGTCGAGGCAAATGTTCTCGACGCCGGGAACGTGCAGATACCATTCGTAAAGCGGCTTCTTGTCCACCGCGCGGATGTTGGTGAAGCCCTTTTTCTTGAAGTGCAGCGCAAGGTTGCCGCCGATAAAACCGCCCGCGCCGGTGATGACGATCAGATCATCTTTCTTGGTGGCCGGGCCTTTTTCCACAATTCGTTTGGTGTGTTGCATGTTCAAGTTTAACCAAGACCGCCCGGCCGTCGCCATCTCAATTTTTGTCAAAGTCGAAACTTAAACGGCGCGCTCGGTTGACGCAATTCGCCGCGCAGAACGCTCGACAACCGCGCCAAAAAAATTAAAATTTCCGCGCATGACAAAACCGACTTTGCTCGTTCTCGCCGCCGGCATGGGCAGCCGCTACGGCGGCCTCAAACAAATTGATCCCGTCGGCCCCGCCGGCGAGACCATTATTGATTATTCCATTTACGACGCGTTGCGCGCCGGTTTCGGCAAGCTCGTCTTTGTGATCCGCAAGGACATCGAGCAGCAATTCCGCGAAATCGTCGGCGCCCGTTTTGAAAAGCACGCGCCCGTCGAATACGTTTTTCAGGAACTCGACAAACTGCCCGCCGGCTATTCCCTGCCCGCCGGTCGCACCAAGCCGTGGGGCACCACGCACGCCATTTTGATGGCCGACGGCGTCATCCACGAACCGTTCGCCGCGATCAATGCCGATGATTTTTACGGTCAGGAAGCTTACAAAGTTCTTGTCCAACATCTCACTTCCGGCACGCCGGATTACGCGATGGTCGGTTTCATTTTGAAAAACACTTTGTCCGCCCACGGCAGCGTGGCGCGCGGCGTGTCGCGGGTGGACGCCAATAATTATCTCACGCACATCGTCGAGATGATGAAGATCGAACCGGATGGCTCCGGCGCGAAAAACACCGAGGCCGATGGCAAGCTCACCCAGCTCAGCGGCGACGAAGCCGTCTCGATGAATTTCTGGGGCTTCACGCCGGCGATCTTCCCGCAGCTCCGGGTGGAGTTTGAAAAATTTCTCAAACGCGCGGGCGGCGAACAAAAATCCGAGTGCTACATTCCCGCCACGGTGGGCGACCTTGTGACCAGCGGCCAGGCCAAGTGCAAAGTGCTGCGCTCGTCCGACTCGTGGTTTGGTGTGACCTACCGCGAAGACCGGCCGCAAGTGGTGGAGAGCATTCGCCAGCTCATCGCGCAGAGAAAATATCCGGACAAACTTTGGTCGTGAGTCGAAAGCACATTGCGCGGCGACGGATGCAAATTTGCAGTCTTTGCTGAAATGAATTCGGCCGTCATGATCCGCAAATAAAATTGCTCGACAACGATTTGCGTCCAGCGCAACCTCAAATTCATGAAAAAGGATAGGCCACAAAAACTGCGGCCTACTTAACTGTTAGGCGGCATTATGTCATCCCATCGCAATAAGCCAGACTGGAATATCACATCGTTGTTTTTTACAGGCATCGGAGTTCTTTTGGCGATACCATGCTATTTCGGATTCGGCCCAGTGTTCGGCACCATTTTTGGCATCTATGTTTTTCTCTTCTTTGCTGCTTTGGGTGTTTTATTTGCAGTTTTATCGCTTGTGCGACGCGAGAGATTATTGATTATTTCGTTGTTGGGTTTGATTGTTAATGGCTTGCCGTGGATTTGGTGGGCTATGAATTATGTCAAGCAACCTTATAGATTGTAGCTCTATGCCGCCTAACAGACTGATAGGCTGCAAAATTCCGCTGCTCGCCAGCCGCCATCACCCGCCACGGTTTTAGCATTCCTTTCCGTCACCCGTTTCGAGGATGGTCGTTCGCCGCGCGCTGCGGTAAATTGCGGCCTCAAACCATGAAGCCACGCGCGCTGCTTTTCTACGCCCTTCTGGCCGGCGCGCTTTTTCTGGCGCAGACCGTCCTCGCCCACGCGCCGTTCGACTGCTCGGCGCGCGTCATCGTCCACGCGGACTCCGCCGAAATCATGGTCACCGTGGGCACCGCGCTTGGCGAAAATTTTCTGCGCGCCGCGCAGATCAGCCCCGGCCAGTTGCCGTCCGGCCATCCGTTCGCGCTGAACCCGGCGATGGTCACGAATTTTTTCACGGCGTCCGCCGATGGCAACAGCATCCAGCCGCGCGAGGCGGACGTCATCACGGACGGGCTGGAATTTCAATTTCATTTTGAATACGCGCTCGCACCGGCAAAAACCCTGCGGCTGCAATCGCAGTTTCTCCCCGCCCTGCCCGCGCCGCGCAACGCGCCGCTCGTGCTGACCGACGAAAACGGCAACATTTTTGCCAGCGCGATTCTCTCGCCCGCCAAGGACAGCGCCGATTTTGCGCTGCCAGAAAAATTATTTCCGCCGGGTTCCGCCGCCGCTCCGGTTTCCACGGTAAATCCGCCGGCGGAAAAACCGCCGCTGCCCGTGGCGACGGAGAAAACCCGGCCAAGCTTCGGGGAATTTTGGAAACTCGGCGTTGGCCACATTTTGAACTTGGGCGCGTTTGACCACCTGCTGTTTCTGACGGCGCTGCTGCTGGGCTGCCAGCGGCTCAAGCCGATGCTGCTGGTCATCACCGGTTTCACCCTGGCGCACTCGCTCACGCTGGCGCTGGCGGCGCTGAACCTCGTCACAATTTCTGCGCGCGTGGTGGAACCGGCCATCGCGGCCTCGATTCTGTTTGTGGCGGCGGAAAATTTCCGGCGCGAGGAAAAACCGTGGCATCGCTACGCGCTCACCGGCGGCTTCGGGCTGATCCACGGTTTTGGTTTTGCCGGCGCGCTGCGCGCCAGCGGTCTCGGCGGGACCGGCGCGGCAATCGCCAAACCGCTGGTCGCTTTCAATCTTGGCGTGGAAACCGGCCAGCTCATCGTCGCCGCAATTTTATTGCCGATTTTGTTTGTGCTGCAAAAACACCCGTGGTTTCAGCGTTTTGGCATTCGCGCGATTTCTGCCGGGGTGATGCTGGTGGCGGCCTGGTGGTTGGTTTTGCGCATCGCCAATTCTGGTGAATAGGTTCCCGCCAGTTTGGGTGTATTTTTAAGCGTCCCCACCGTCCATGAAACTATTTTTACCGGCCAGCGCGTTCCGTGTTTTAGCGGCAATCATTTTGATTGCCGCGTTCACGCTGCCTGTCCACGCGCAGCGGCAGATGGAAAAGCTTGGACGCGGCGTCATCGTGCTGCACAAAAGTTCAACCCAGGCTTACGTTAGTTGGCGGCAACTCGCCACTGATCCGGACGGTGCCGGCTACAACGTGCTGCGTTCGGCCAGCGGTGCCGCGCCGGTGCAAATCAACGCCAGCCTCGTCACCAACACGACGGATTTTCTCGACACGACGGCGGATTTCACCGTCTCCAACGCGTGGTTCATCCAGCCGGTGTTCATCGGCGTCACGCAGGCGTTGAGCGCGCCGTGGGGACTCGCGGCCAATCCGCCGGTGCGCCAGTATTTTGCCGTGCCGCTGCACGTCACCGGCGGTGCGGCCGCACCTTACGACGTGAAGTTCTGCTGGGTCGGCGACGTGGACGGCGATGGCGAATATGATTTCGTGGTGGACCGCATGTCAACGACCGTGGCGACAAACGAGTATTTGCAGGCTTACAAACGCGACGGAACTTTTCTCTGGCAGATGGACATGGGTTACAACAGCACGAACCAATACAACATCGAGCCGGGCGCGTCGGCCATCAGCATCGGCGACAAGGACAATGTGACAATGTATGACTTCGACGGCAGCGGCCGCGCCCAAGTCGCAGTGCGCACGGCGCGCGGCGTGATTCTGCCCGACGGCTCGACCATCACCGGGCCGGATGACACGACGCAATACATTTCAATTCTCGACGGACTGACTGGCAAGGAACTGGCCCGCACAACGCTGACGAATATGTGGCCGGCAGACGGCCCGCTGAACTGTCATTTCGGCGTCATTTATTGCGACGGCGTGCATCCGAGCCTGTTTATCGAAGGCGAAAACCGCAATGTCAGCAAGGCGTTTCAGCGCGAGAGCATGGCGTTTGATTATCGCAACGGCCAGTTGACGCGCCGCTGGTTCTGGACGCAGCCGGCCAATTCCAATTTCGCCTGGGGTCATCAAATCCGTTTTGCCGACGTGAACCACGACGGGATTGACGACATCATTGAGGTTGGTTCAGCGAACAGCGGCGCGGATGGCCAGCCGCTTTTTGACACGGAACTCGGTCACGGCGATCGCTATCACATTTCCGACATGGATCCCGACCGGCCCGGTCTGGAAACGTATTCCATCCAGCAGCTCAATTCGACGCTGCTCGCCACGATGCTTTACGATTCCGGCTCCGGCAAGATCATCAAGAAATGGTATGCGCCGAACGTCGTGGACGTCGGCCGCGGCGTCGCGCTGGCGATGGACCCGAACCGCAAGGGCTACGAAATGTATTCCACGCAACCCGGCATTTATGATTGCAAGGGCAATCAGATTTACGCGAACAACCTGTGGGCACCGGAAACGGTCTGGTGGGACGCCGATCTAACGCGCGAGTTCGAGGACGGCGCGGGCAGCGGTGCCTTGAGTCCGGTCGTCAACAAATTTGATCCGGTGAGCGGCACGGCGTTTCGCCTGCAAACATTATACAACGACAACGGCGGCATTCATCAAGCCTACGGCGGACGCGCGGCATTCTGGGGCGATATTTTTGGCGACTGGCGCGAGGAACTGGTGCTCGTCGCGAATGACTATTCCGAAATCCGCATTTACTCCACGACAATTTCCGCGACGAACAAAATTTATTGCCTGATGCAGAATCCGCAATATCGCGACCAATGCACGGCGAAAGGTTATTACCAGTCCAGTTATCCAGATTATTATCTCGGCCCAGGCATGCAGCCGCCGGCCATTCCGCCCGTCTCCAATGCCAAGCTCACCTGGCGCGGAAACGCCGGGACAAATTGGGACGCCGGTTCAACCGCCAACTGGTTTACAAATAATTTGTGGATTTCCAACAACACCGCCGTCGCGTTCAATCCCGGCGACACCGTGCTCTTCGACATCAGCGGCTCAAATAATGCCGTTAATCTTATCGGCTCGCTCCAGCCCGGCACCGTCACGGTGCATTCGCCGAAAGATTACTCGTTCAACGGCGGCTCGCTCGACGGTGCGATGCCATTCACCAAAGCCGGCGCGGGCAAATTGATTTTCAACAACACGAATAGTTATTCCGGCCGCACGCTGATTTGCGAAAGCCCGTTCCTCGTCAACGGCGCGTTGGCCAACAGCCCCGTGACCGTTCGCGGCGGCATCTGGCTGGACGGCCGGCTCGGCGGCAGCGGCGTGGTTGGCTCGCCGGTTTCCTGCGAACCCGGCGGCGGCATTTCGCCGGGCCAGGGCACCAACTCGCCGGGCACGCTGACGATTGCGAATTCGCTCACGCTGAACAATGCGCTCAACGATTTTGATTTGTCCGACGATGTAACCGGCGTGACGAAAACCAATGATTTGCTGATCGTCACCGGCACGTTGTCTTTGCTGGGCACGAACACGCTGACGATTCACAAATTAAATTCCACCTTGCCGCCGGGAATTTATCCGCTCATCAATTACGGCGCATTGAGCGGCAGCCTGAATAATTTCACCGTCGCCGGCCTCGACGGCACGCCGCTTGCGCTGACGAATCCGCCCGGCCAAATCGCGCTGGTCGTCAAATCCGTCCGCGCGACGGCCAGCCTCGTCTGGAACGGCGGACAAAACGGCAACGCGTGGGATTTGGTCACGACGAGCAATTTTCTCAACGGCGCGGCGCAGGATTTCTTCGTGCCGCAGGACAACGTGGTTTTCACCGACGCCGGCGGCGCCAACAGCAATGTGAATTTGTCCGCGACACTGCTCGCCGCGTCCGTCACGGTGAATGCCGGTTCCAATTATTTTTTCACCGGCAGCGGCGGCATCAGCGGCGGCACCGGCCTGACGAAAACCAATGCCGGCACGCTCGTCATCAACAACGACAATTATTACACCGGCCGCACGCTGGTCGGCGGCGGCGTTTTGGAAGTGAACGATTTGTCTGTCGCCAACTCGCCCGGTCCGCTCGGTTCCGCGCCCAGCGCCAGCCCGACGAACCTCGTGATCTTCGGCGGCGCGACGCTGCGCATCAATTCCACGCAGGCTTACACCGACCGCGGCACGACGTTGCAATCCGGCACGAACATTTTTGACGTGCCGACTTACGGCGCGCTCGTGAATTTCAGCGGCCTCGTGACCGGCGCGGGCGCGTTGCAGAAAATCGGTCAGGGAACTTTGATCCTCGGCACCAGCAACAGTTTCTCGGGCGGGGTCATCGCCAAGGCCGGCGTCGTGCAACTCGCCACCGAGGCCGGCAATACCTACGGCGTCGGCACCGGCACGGTGACGCTCGACGGCGGCATTTTGAAAATGCTCGACGACAGCAGCACTTACAGCACGATGGCCTACAATATTTTCGTGCCGACCAATTCCGGCGGCGAGCTGGACTGCGACAGCCGCATTGACTGCTACGGCACGCTCACCGGCGGCGGCACGTTGAAGATGTGCATTCCCTTTGTCCGCACGACCCTTTACGGCAACTGGTCCGCGTTCACCGGAAAAATAAATGTGCTGCCCGGCAACGCCGGCGACCCGCGCACCGGCGGCACCGGCACCAACGGCGATTTCCGCATCAGCAACTCCTTCGGCTACGGCAACTGCGCGATTTATCTGACGAACTGGATGTATGCCTATCACACGACCGCCAACACGACCGTCGCCGTCGGCGAACTTTCCGGCGGGCCGAATTCCGTTTTGTCGGCGGGCGCGTGGCAGGTCGGCGCAAAAAACACCGACGCCACCTTCGCCGGCAGAATCACCGGCAATTCCATCACCAAGGTCGGCACCGGCGCGTGGACGCTCACCGGCTCGAACAATTACACCGGCACCACCACCGTGAATGCGGGAACCCTTTTCATCAATGGCGACAATCATTCCGCCACCGCCGGGGTCACCATCAATTCGGCCGGCACGCTGGGCGGCAAAGGCATCGTCGGCGGCGCGACGACGGTGAATGGAAAACTGTCGCCCGGCCCGAACTTCGCCACGCTTTCGTTCAGCAACGGCCTGACGCTCGCCGTCGCCAGCACCACGCTCATTGAGATTTCCAAAACGCCAAGAACCAACGACGCCTTCGTCGTGAGCGGCAGCCTGAATTTGAACGGGGCGCTCGTCGTCACCAATCTGGCCGGCACGCCCGCACTCGGCGACTCGTTCAAACTTTTTAACGCCGCCGCGCCGGCTGGAAATTTCAGTTCGGTCACGCTGCCGCCGCTCGTCACCGGCCTGGCTTGGAACAAAACCGCGCTCGCCTCGTCCGGCATCATCACCGTGGTCAGCAACACGCCGCCGACCATCGGCAAAACCATTCTGAGAAGCGGCACTTTTGTTTTAAGCGGCTCCAACGGCGTGCCGGGCAATATTTATTACATCGTCGGCACGACCAATCTCGCGCTGCCGCTCGCGAACTGGACGCGCCTCGCCACGAATGTTTTCGATGCCGGCGGAAATTTTGGCTGGACTAACACCGTCGGCACCAGCTCGTCGCTGAATTTCTTCTCCCTGCTCGTGCCGTAAACTTTAATTGCCGCGCCGCACCACGCTGTCGCGCTGCGCCCATTCGGGATTCGCCTCGGGATAATCCAGATTGTAATTCAGCCCGCGGCTTTCGGGTCGCAGCAACGCGCATCGCACAATCAATTCGGCAACCGTGGCGATGTTGCGCAGTTCCAGCAAGTCGGCGGTCAAATTAAAATTCCAGTAATAGTCGTGAATTTCCTCCTGAAGATTCGCGATGCGTTTCTGCGCGCGTTGAAGGCGCTTGTTCGTCCGGACAATGCCGACGTAATCCCACATCAGCCGGCGGATCTCGTCCCAGTTATGCGACACGACCACCATTTCATCTGCGTCCGTCGCGTGGCCGGATTGCCAGGCGGGAATGATCAAGCCATTTTTCGGCGGTGTCCGGAAAAGGATTTTTTCCGCCGCGCGGTGCGCGCAGACCATGGCTTCCAAAAGTGAATTGCTTGCCAGCCGGTTCGCGCCGTGCAAGCCCGTGCAAGCCGCCTCGCCGACGGCGAACAGCCCCGCAATGTCCGTCTCGCCGTCAATGTTCGTCACCACGCCGCCGCATTGGTAATGCGCCGCCGGCACCACGGGAATCGGCTCTTTTGTAATATCAATTCCGTAGCGCAGACACGTCTGATAAATATTTGGAAACCGCTCGATGATGAATTTGGCCGGCTTGTGCGTGATGTCCAGCAGCACGCAGTCCGCGCCGGATTTTTTCATCTCGCTGTCAATCGCCCGGGCCACGATGTCGCGCGGCGCCAGCGATTTCAGCGGATGACAGCCGTCCATGAATTCGTGGCCGTCGAGCGTTTTTAAAATACCACCTTCACCGCGCACGGCTTCGGAAATCAAAAAAGATTTCGCCTTCGGATGATACAAACACGTCGGATGAAACTGGACAAATTCCATGTTCGCGATGCTCGCACCGGCGCGATACGCCATCGCGATGCCGTCGCCGGTCGCGATGTCGGGATTCGTGGTGTAGAGATAAACCTTGCCGCAGCCGCCCGTCGCGAGAATCGTCACCGGCGCGCAAAAAATCTGCACGCGCCCGGATTTCTTGTCGAACACATATGCGCCGAGACAATGATTTACGCCGACGTAGCCGAGCTTCTGGCTGGTGATCAAATCAATCGCCAGATGATTTTCGAAAATCTCGATGTTCGGCTGCCTGGAAACGGCATTCAACAACGCGCGTTCGATCTCGCGGCCGGTCACATCTTTTGCGTGCAAAATACGACGTTCGGAATGTCCGCCTTCGCGGCCAAGATCGAGCTGCTTGCCGCCGTCCTCGCTCGGTGCGTCGCTCTCGGAAAATTTCATGCCGAGCGCGATCAGTTCCGCGATGCGAGCCGGACCTTCCTCGACAATCGTGCGGACGACATTTTCTTTGCACAGTCCCGCGCCCGCCGTGAGCGTGTCGCGCACGTGCGACTCGAAGGAATCTTCCTTGCTCGTGACCGACGCGATGCCGCCCTGCGCGTAATTGGTGTTCGACTCCGCGCGATCCTTTTTCGTGACGATAGCCACGCGCCCACGCGGCGCAACCTGCAACGCGAACGTCAGTCCCGCGATGCCGCTGCCGAGAACGAGAAAATCAAATTGTTTCATTTCAAAGTTGTGCGTTGTCTATCAACCTCGTTTTTCCAACAAAAACCGCCAGCGCCAACTGCGAGCCGCGGGTCACTTTTGCCACCGGCGACAAATTATCCGGATCAAAAAACTCAACATAGTCGGCGCGCGCCGCCGGCTTGTGCTGGATGAATTCTTTGAGTTCGGCCTTCAGTTTTTCCGCCGGCACCGGCCGCGCCGATTTTTTGACCACGGCTTGCGCCTTTTGAATCGCGTGCCACAGCACTGTCGCCTGCAGCCGCAAATCGCCTTCGAGATATTTGTTGCGCGAACTCATCGCCAATCCATCCGGCTCGCGCAACGTCGGCGCGACGATGATTTTTACCGGGAAATTCAAATCCGCCACCATGCGCTTGATGACCGCCGCCTGCTGAAAATCTTTTTGTCCAAACACCGCCACGTCCGGCAGCACAATGTTAAATAGTTTTGCCACCACCGTCGTCACCCCGCGAAAATGCACCGGCCGCGCCGCGCCTTCCATGCTTTGCGATAGTTTTTCCTCGACGACATAAGCGCTGAATCCGTTCTCGGCTTTGTTTGGATACATCTCGGCGTCGCCCGGCGTGAATACGGCGTCCGCGCCCGCCTCGCGACAGAGTTTCAAATCGCGTTTCAAATCGCGCGGATATTGGGCAAGGTCTTCCGTCGGCGCGAACTGCGTCGGATTGACATAAATACTCACGACCACTTTGCCCGTTTTGCCGACGGACTGGCGTGCGCGTTTCACCAGGCTCAGATGACCGGCGTGCAAATAACCCATCGTTGGCACAAAGCCAATGCGTGTGCCGGCGCGCTGCCATTTTTTGGCGTGTCGTTGCATCGCCGCGATGGAAGAAACGATTTGCATGGGGAAAAGCTACCGGCGAAATGGCGGCAATCAATGCAATTGTCGGCGGAGAAGTTTGGCTGACCGGCAGGTCAGCCCTACCAATAACGGTAGGGCGGTGCTGCCGCACTCCCCATTTTAAAACAAAAACCGCGCGGATGACTCCACGCGGCTGGTGAGATTTTGAATTGGTTAATGGCGCGCGGCGAAATTCAGCGGCGCGCTCTGCGGCATTTCATGCGCACAGGGCTGGTTGATCGGCGCCTCCGGCACGCGGTCGTTGGGCGTCACGACTTTGTTCGCGAGCATCCAGGCTTCGACTTCCTCGCCGCTGATGTCGGGCAGCATCTGGCCGTTGATCTCGACGCACGGGCTCATCATCTGGCCGCTTTTCTCGATCATTTCCTGGCGCTGCAACGGATCGTTGATGATGTCGCGATCCTCGAACGGCAGGTCATATTTTTTCATCACGGCGCGGACACCCTGACTCCAGCCGCAGGTCGGTTTCAAATAGGCAACAATTTTTGGTTTACTCATGGCTAAATAATGCCACAAGCATACCCGCAGGGCAAATTTTTATCCGGCGGCTAAAGTTTCACCGTTCATCGCTCGCCGCTTTGCGGGCGGCCATGATTTTTTGCGACGGCTTGTAATTGGCGATAAAATTTCGGTAATAATCCGCGAACGTCCCCGCCACAATCGCCGCGCGCACTTCTTCCATCACTTTCAGATACAGATGAGAGTTGTGGACGCTCACCATACGCAGGCCGAGAATTTCATTCGCGCGGAGCAGATGGCGCAAATACGAACGTGTAAACGTGCGGCAGGCGTAACATTCGCAGCCTTCTTCAATCGGGCCAAAATCCGTTTTGTAAGCCGCGCCTTTTAGCGCGAACGCGCCGGTGTGCGTGACGGCCGTGCCGGTGCGCGCGATGCGCGTGGGCAGCACGCAGTCGAACATGTCCACGCCGCGCGCGATCAGCTCGACCATCTGCGCGGGCGTGCCGAGGCCCATCGCGTAACGGGCCTTGTGTGCGGGCAGATGCGGCTCGGCGAGTTCGATGGCGCGCATCATTTCCGGTTCGGGTTCGCCGACGCTCACGCCGCCGATGGCGTAGCCGTCGAATTCCATTTCCACCAGCGCTTTCGCGCATTGTTCGCGCAGCGCGGCGTCGCTGCCGCCCTGCACGATGCCGAAAACTTTCTGACCGTCGGCGCGCGGCTGTTCGCGGCATTCGCGCGCCCAGCGGATGGTGCGTTCGACGGCGAGGCGCTGTTCCTTGGCGGGCGCGTCGTGCGGCGGGCACTCGTCGAACACCATCGCGATGTCCGAGCCGAGCACGCGCTGGATTTCCATGGATTCTTTCGGGCCAATAAATAAAAGCGACCCATCCAAGTGCGAACGGAATTCGACACCGTGTTCTTTCACCTTCCGAATTTTGGCGAGACTGAAAACCTGGAAGCCGCCGCTGTCGGTGAGAATCGGCAAATCCCAATTCATGAATTTGTGCAGGCCGCCGGCGGCGCGGATGATGTCGAGGCCGGGGCGCAGATTCAGATGGTAGGTGTTGCCGAGAATGATCTGCGTGCCCATTTCGTGCAGTTCGCGCGGGTCGAGCGCCTTGACGCTGGCCTGCGTGCCGACCGGCATAAACACGGGCGTTTCGATGACGCCGCGCGTCGTGGTCAGCCGGCCGCGGCGAGCTTTCGTCGTCGTATCCGTTTTGAGGAGTTCAAACATCGCGCGGAGGATAAATCAAAACCGGGGCGAATGAAGGTGAAAAATGACTGCAAAAATTATTTTGCGTAGTTGCCAATTTCCACGCCAAAGCGGTGATTGGGCGGGCTCGCTTTGATTTCGTGATAGCCGTCGCCCTGCCAGACAACCAAGTCGAGTTCGGGATCGCTACTGTTGTCGCGCTGATAATTGTATTGGGCGACATTGTGAACCCGGACGCCGTAGGCCGCGACAATGACATCGCCTTGTTTCAAACCGGCAGCTTTCAACAAATCGCTTTCCGCCTTGAACCAGACACCGTCGGCGGGCGCACCGCTGAAATCGGCCAGGCCGGCTTTTTCGATGCCGTGGGGAAACACCTTGGTCGCCCGCTTCTGGATTTCGCCATCAAACCGCGGGTCCCCGGTCTTGCTTTTGTAGCGCAGGCAAAAGGCGACGACCGGCCCCGAATCCTCGTAACGTTCCTCAATGTTGGCATACCACTGAAATGCCCCGGCATAATCTTTGGTGGCTTCGAGAAATTGGGCCTTGGCTTCCAAGCCGGAAAAAGAATAAACCTCGCCTGCAAAGTCCGCGACGCGGCGCGCGTCATTGGTCCGCCCTTGTTGCAAATAATATTTCACGAGCCAGGGCGCATGGCTGGCCACGGAAACGGCATCCGGATCCGCCGCGTCGCCTTTTTCATAATATTTCACCGCTTTTGAATCTTCCTTTCGCCCAATAAAATATTCGGCCAGCTGGGAATACTCCGCCGGATTCACCTCGGCGGCCTTGGACATCAGGTATTCATATTTGTCCGGCTGATCCTTGACGGACCAGGCCAGCCAGATCATGGCCTGAACGCTGTAGGCATCGGAGGCCCCAAACAGCGCCGTGGCCTGGGCATAGGTCGGCGCATTTTTGAATTTATTTTTCAACAGGTAATAGTTCAAATCCCGGTCAGCCGGCGCGCGATCATGCAGTTGATCCAGCAGCGCTGACGCATCACCGCGTTCCACCAAACTGGGGTGATCCAGGCGGGGGAGAATATTATAGGCCGTTCCGGGCGGCGGATTGTGCTTATGCCATTCGTTGATGTGCGGGTTTGGGTTCGGCTGATAATGCTCGGTGTGGGAAAAACCGTAGCAAAGATAATTCCAGCATTCCGGGGCAACCAGTTGCGGGGTGGCGACCGTCACTTTGAAACCGTCGTCCACGGATTGATGATAAGCCGCCACGTCCGTGGCGTTGAAGCGCCGCACAAACGGATACAGCCGCAGCCCGGCCAGCAAACCATCGGACTTGGCGGAAAATTTTCCCGCCTCATCCGGCACGCCCCACTTCCGCTGGAGAAAATTAAAATCATTCTGGACGGCGTGACACAACTGCCGTTGCAAAAAGCCCGCCCACAATCCCCAGCCGAGGACATGCACATGGACGGTTTTTTTATCTTCGGTGGAAAAACAGCGGTCGGGCATTTCATTCAGCGCGGGCACCAGAACTTCCTTCGTGAACTTTTTGGAATGCGACAACGCATACACCGCGCTGATCTCCCGGAATTCCAGGGGCAAGGCGACCGCCAGCAATTCATGCCCCATGCCCACCGAATAGTTTTCCTGGCTGGCGATGCGGACGAAGCTGATGTCTTTCTTCTGAACATCGCTCAATTTGTTCCAGGCGATATCCGGGTTCGCCGCGCGATCCAAGGCATAAAACCATTCGATGCACTCGACCGGCGTGAGCCCGTCGAGTTTGTCCAGCGGCCGATAGTCGCTTGAATTGCGCGCCGACAACGCCCGCACCCAGGCGGTCAGGGCCACGGTGTTGGTTTTGATGCCGCGCAATTGTTCGAGCGCCGCCGTCTGGTTGTTCATCAAGGTCAGCAACATGGCCTCGGCCATCTGCCCGTTGCCGGCGGCCAGTTCGCCGCCCTGAAGATAGCGGGCGAGCGCCAGATGCGCGGTCATCCGGCACAACGGCGAACGGATTTCAAAAAAATCCCCGGAATGTTCGCGCAGCATGAACGCGCCCAGGACCACCGCCGCTTGTTCGTGCAGGCCGGGGTTGGTGAAATCATTTTCCAACGCCCCGGAAACGGTCTGATTTTCCTTTTCCAAGCTCGTGGCCTCGCCATCCACCAGTCTGGCCAGCAGGCTGGTGTCCGCGGCGGCATCTTCCGTGGTGGGCGACAGCCCGACAGATTGGGCCAGCCACAGACTTACAGCGTCATAAGTCTCCGGCGACCAGATTGGCCCGCTGCCATTCAGCTTGGTTTTCAACCCCTGATGTTTGGCATCAAGATCCAGTTGCAAATTATACACCGGCGCGCCAAACGGCGATTCGGGCGTCTCGGTGGCCGCCACAAAAAAGTTCTGGGCTTCCGGCAGGCGGTGAAATTTTGCGAAATAAATTTGTTCCGCCAGATCCGCCACGATGGTTTCGACGATGAACTGGGATTCGTCCTGGAAATGCGTCTGAAAATAGTCGGCCGGATTATGCCGGGCCGCGTGACTGGCGCGTTTGCAACCGGTGGCAATCCCCCAAACCAGCAAAAGGCAGAGACCAATTGGAATGATTTTTTTCAGCATAAATAACCCTCAAAACCAAACACCCGGCATGACAAAAATAATCAACCGCTCATTCAGGCTGGCAAATCCGCCAGCGAAACATCCACCAGCAAATCCGCGGCGATCTTTTCGAGATCCTTTTTCAGCGCGGCAACGTCGCACCGGTCAGGCAACTGCAAGCGCGCACTGGCTTTGAACAAGGTTTCGCCGGACATCGGCGCGCTGACCAGTTCGCTGGAAAATTCCTCGACGTTCACGTTCGCCCGGGCCAGCGCGCTGGTGATGTCACGGACGATGCCCGGCCGGTCGCTGCCAACGATTTCCAGTTTCGTCTGCTTACCCGAGGTAGCCGCCGCCACCGGCTGGTCGACGCGCACGATGATTTGCAAGCCGCGCTCCTGCAAATCTTCCAGGGCGGCGAACAACGGCGATTTTTTCTCCACTGGAATTTCGATTCGCAATATCCCCGCGAACTCGCCGCCGAGCCGGCACATGCGGCTGTCCAGCCAGTTGCCGCCGTGATCCGCCACCACCCGCGCGATGGACTCCACGAGGCCGGTGCGGTCCGGGCCGATGACCGTCATCACGAGGGGAATTGGCATCACAAAAAAAGTTAAGCTTCGCTGGTGATTTTGCGCCAATCCACGCCCTGCGTGCCGGCGTAAATGGCAAAGGCTTTTTCGTTCTGGATCAGCACGGCGCGCACGACGCTCGAATTATCGGCCCCGCCGAGTTCCAAAACACCTTCCGGAATGAAGCCGGTTTTCTTGTGCGCATAGACGAGGGCGAACACCGCCTGCGCGATGGCGATGAACGGCAATTCCTTGTAGGCGCCTTCCATCACGTCCTCGACGGCGTCGGCGAGAAATTCAAGCTGGTTGACCAGGTGGGGGAATTTGGGCGCGCTGATCTGGGTGAATTCCAGTTTCCACTGCGGCAACTGGCGCAGCACTTTTTGCGCGACGGCGGGCGTGATGTTTGCGGAGCCGTGATTGACGAATTTGGCGATTTCGGACATGACGGCAATCTAGTGAATGCCACGCCCACGTCCAGTGAAATTGTCGCCCGGAAAAATCAACCGGCGGCCGGCACCGTGAGCCGGAATTTTCCCGAATGCGTCGGCACCACCATCGGCACCGATTCCACGGCGATGGTTTCCGGCAATTGCAGCAGCGCGGCCAGCCGCACGGCCAGCGCGGAAATATCTTCCACCGCCGGCCCGCGCACGTCCGGCACGAAACGCAGAACGCACGCGCCGTCCGCTGATTGGCGCAATTCGTAATGCGCGATGCCCGCCACATTTTCAAAACAGCGGTCCACCTCCAGCGTCGTCACGCGGCGGCCATCGCCGGCGCGCAACGCGTCCCGCGCCCGGCCGTGGAGAATATAATTTGTCCCGCAAACTTCCTCGCGCCGTGCCATCAGATCGCCGGTGCGATAGCGGATGAGCGGCATCAGCTCATTGCTCAAGCTGGTCACCACCAGTTCGCCTACGCCGCCGGCATCCGTGTTCACGAGTTCAAAATAGGCCGTCGCCTCGCTCGGCACCATTTTTCCGTGCGTGTCTTCCATCAGCAAGTGGCCGGCTTCCGTCGAGCCGTAAAGGTTCAAAACCGGGACGCCAAACACGCGCTGCAAAATCCGCCGGTGCACCGCGCTGGTGAACTCGTAGCTGGCCAAAATAAATTGCAGCGACGGAAACCGCAGCCCGTGCCGTTCGCAATACAGCGCGAACCACACCGCATGCACCGGGTCCACATCCAGAAACACCGGCGACCAAACCAAAATTTCCTGCGCCATCCGCGCCAGTTCCGCCTCGGCCAGCGTGAACGGAATCCGCGCCAGGTTCAGATAAACCGTCGCGCCGATCATCCGCTGCTCGCGCGACGCCCAAACCGTGGGACACGCGCGGCCGTTGCAAACCGGCGGCGTCAGCGTCGCCCGGCGCGTGGCCGGGTTTTCCGCCAGCGCAGCCGCCACGAATTCATTCAGCCGCAGCGCGCGGGCTTCCTGCTCGTCCCACCAGCCGCGCCGGAACAGCACCGGCGTGCGCTCGTCCGACGTGCCGGAGGTGTATTCCAGTTCCACCGCATTCTGGGCAAGCAGCGACTCCAGATTTTTTTCCGGCGGCAGAAAATTGGCGGGAAAGTTTTCGCGCAGTTCGTGCTTGGTGATGAACGGCAACCCGGCGAACGCTTCCGGCGAAAGAATCTCCGGCGACAGCCGCGCGCGGTAAAGCGGAATCTCCCGCCATTGCGGCAGCAATCCGGCCAGGCGCAGCCACGGCGCGGATTCGCAAAGCAATTCAGGAGTGGCGGGCATTTTATTTTTGCGACAAGCGCTTTGACAATGTTCGCAAATAAACTGCCACCGTCAAATCATCAGATGGCAGGATATTGCTGTTTCAATCAGCATTGATATAGACGCCAAACCGGTAGGGCTGAACTGCCGGTCAGCCAACCCGGCGGCGCAGCAGCGCCGCCCTACCTCAAGTCACGGCCGGTGGCAGCGACGCGCCGGATTTGACAACCACGACGCAACGTGGTCACTTTTGATGAAAGGAATTTCCGTGGCCAAAAAATCTTATCCGCTGTCCAAAGTCTATGGCCTGCTCGAACCGGGCCCGGTCGTGCTGGTCACGACGGCCGGCGTGGAGCGGCCCAACATCATGACGTTGTCGTGGCACACCATGCTGGAGTTTGTGCCGCCGCTCGTGGGGTGCGTCATCAGCAACCGCAATTATTCCTTCGCCCGCGTGCAGGCCACCGGCGAATGCGTCATCAATATTCCGACCGTGGAGTTGGCGGCACAAGTCGTCGGCTGCGGCAACACGTCGGGGGCGAAGCGCGACAAGTTCGCGCAGTTCGGCCTCACGCCCGTGCCGGCGACGCGGGTGGCCGCACCGCTCATCGCCGAATGTTTTGCCAATCTCGAATGCCGCGTGACCGACACCCGGCTGGTGGCCAGCTATTGTTTCTTTGTCGTGGAAGTCGTCCAGGCTTGGATCAATCCCGCCGTGAAAAATCCGCGGACGATGCATCATCTCGGCCACGGCCACTTCATGGTGGCCGGGAAACGAATCCAGCTCCGGTCAAAAATGAAGTGACGGTTTTTGATCGGGCATTTTTCAATCCGGCAAACCGACAACATTCAGGATTTGGCTGGACAACCTGTTCAAACGGATTAAAGCTCGAACCATGAAAAAGGATAAGCTGCGCTTGGCCGAGGATAGGCTGCAAAACCAGCCGCCTACTATCTGTTAGGCCACTTTCACCACACAAAATTATGAGCAGCAAACAAGATGAGGAGTTCGATAAGATAGTTGCCAACCCGATTCGCCGTCGCGCACAGATTGCTTCGCTTTCCAAGCGTCGCACCATTATTGGCATTTGTGCTACGGTGATTTCAGCCTGCGCGATTCTGGAGCTTTGGAGTGGTGGCAAGTTATCGGCGGGCGGAGTTTTTGCTGCTACCGTTAATTGGAGCATTTGTTTCAAAATGGAGTCAGACCTACGTTTGCTCAGAGCCATTGATATATTGCAGAAAAGTTCAGATGATAAACCAGTGGCCCAACATTAGGCTAGGCTGCGCGGCCACGGGTCAGAAAGCAAACGCCGCCTTTTCCGAATGAAACACCGCCTCGTTTGTTTAGTGCTCCATGCGTCGAATCATTACCAATCCCAAATCACAAAAAGCTAAAACTACTTTCTCGATTGGCCGGCGGCTGTTCCCCATCGGGTTGGTGGCCGGGTTGCTGGGGTTGCTGACACTGGCCGTTTTCTGGCCGGCGCTGAGTTGTGGTTTTGTCAACTTTGATGATCCGGACTGTGTCAGCGCCAATCCCCACGTCCAGGGCGGATTCACTTGGGAAGCGGTCAAGTGGGCGTGCTTGAACACCGAGCAGCACGCTTATTGGGCGCCGATTCTATGGCTGTCGCACCTGCTGGCTTGCCAACTCTTCGGCTTGAATCCCTGGGGCCACCATTTGCTGAATGTGTTGCTGCACGCCGCGAACACCGCCTTGGTGTTTCTCGTGTTCCGCCGGCTGACGGGGGCGACGCGGCGGAGTCTGTTGCTGGCGGCATTGTTCGCCCTGCATCCGTTGCGGGTAGAATCGGTCGTGTGGGTGACGGAGCGCAAGGATGTTTTGAGCGGACTCTTCTGGCTGCTGACATTGTGGGCTTATGTGAAATATGTCGAAGAAATCCACGGCAAAAATTCAAAGTCCAAAGCTTGGTTTGGCCTGGCGCTCGTCTGGTTCGCCCTGGGCTTGATGAGCAAAGCCATGCTGGTGACGTTGCCGGGGGTTTTGCTGTTGCTGGACTTTTGGCCATTGCAACGAATGTCGGGAGACCCGCGGCAAGCCGCAAGCAAGCTTCGGCTGATCTTGGAAAAGATTCCTTTCTTTTGCCTCGCGGCGGCGGCGAGCACCGTGACGTTTGTGGTGCAAAAACACGGCGTGGGTCTCGCGGCGGCGGAAAGCCTTCCTTTCGGGGCACGCGGCGGCAATGCCCTGATTTCGTATTGGCGATATTTGGCGGAAATGTTCTGGCCGGCGGATCTCGCGGTGCTTTATCCGCACCCGGGATATTGGCCGCTGGCAACCGTAAGCCTGGCGGGCGGGCTGCTGGCCGGGCTTTCAATTTTGTTTTTTCTAAAGCGACGGTATCAACCCTATTTGCTCGTGGGCTGGTTTTGGTTCGTCGGGACGCTAATCCCCGTGATTGGTTTGGTGCAAGTGGGCGAACAGGCCATGGCTGACCGTTTCACCTATCTCCCGTCGCTGGGAGTCTTGATCATTGTCGTCTGGGGTGCCGAGGAACTGACCCGGCACTGGCGGCATCAAGTCATGATTTTAACCGTTGCCGGTTTGACGACGACCGGCCTGTGTGTGCTGGCAACTCGCCAGCAGATCGGCTACTGGCAGGACAGCGAAACCCTCTTCCGCCATGCCCTCGCCGTCACAAAAAATAATTATGTCGCGCACAATAATCTCGGCGACGCTCTGGCTTCGAAAGGTTTGCTGATTGAGGCTGATGAACATTTTCGCGAAGCCATCCGCCTGAAACCCGATGACGCTGACGCTTATTACAATCTAGGCACAATCCTCGAACGCCAAGGCAACAATGACGAGGCCATTCGCCCCTTGCAGACCGCCATTCGCCTGAACCCGAATCATGCCGAAGCTTACTACAACTTGGGGAATGCGTTTTTCGCGCAGAACCAACTGGACGAAGCATCTCAACAATTTCAAGCCGCCCTCCGGCTAAAGCCCGATTACGTCAAAGCCAGCTATAATCTTGGCATCGCTTTCGGCCGGCAAGGTCAGATGGATTTGGCCATCCGCCAGTTTCAAACCACCGTCCGCCTGCAACCGGATTACACCGAAGCCCACTATAATTTAGGCGTGGCCTTGCAGGCCAACGGGCGGCTGTCTGAGGCTGGCAGCGCGTATCAGGAAGCGCTGCGCGAGAACCCGGACTATGCCGAAGCGCACCAAAATTGGGGCATCATCCTGCTCAACCAAGGTCAAATTGACGAGGCCATCCGCCAATTCCAGCTGGCTCTCCATACCAAACCGGATTTCATTGAAGCCCGCAACAATCTTGCGCATGCGAAGGATTTGAAGAAAGTTCCGTCGAACAAATGATTTTGGATAAAGCATCCTAGTTTCCCTCGCTTACTTGGAAAACGGCGCTTGAACCGAACTACTAATCAGCTTAGCGTTTGCCTCATTCTTCATGCGTCAGCGAGTCACAAAGAAAACTAAGCGGGGAGGTGATCCGCTGATTGGGGCAAAATCCCCACGCTCGGTTGAACTTTCTAAGTGGGCTTTCTGCCGATGGATTTTACAGCATCCCCGGCTGGCACTCGTTTTCATTTCTCTGGCAGCGTTGATTCCATTCTTGGACAAGCCGTTCAATTTTGACGACCCACTGTTCATCTGGACTGCGCGGCATATTCAGTTACACCCGGCCGATCCGTTTGGCTTTGACGTGAACTGGTATGCCAAGGTCATGCCCATGTGGCAGGTGACCCAGAATCCGCCGCTGGCCAGCTACTTCATTGCTCTGGTGACAACGGTGCTCGGCTGGAGTGAAATGGCCTTGCACTCAGCCTTCCTTCTGCCGGCCAGTCTGGTGATTTTGGGAACTTACCGGCTGGCGCGGCATTTTTGTGAGCGCCCTTTATTGGCTGCGCTAGCCACTTTATTGACGCCGGTATTTTTGGTTTCGAGCACCACGGTCATGTGTGATGTGCTGATGCTTTCGTTTTGGGTCTGGGCGGTGGTTTTCTGGTTTGAAGGCTGGGCGAAGGAAAAATCGGGATTCTTGTTTCTATCCGGGCTATTGATGGGCTTGGCGACGCTGACTAAATATTTTGGCATCGGGCTAGTGCCACTGTTATTGGCTTACAGCGTCTTTCGCCTGCGACGTTGGGAATGGCGATTGGTATGGCTGTTAGTTCCAGTCATCGCGCTGGCAAGTTATGAAGTATGGACAAAAAGACTCTACGGCCACGGTTTATTTTCCCAAGCCATGGAGTATGCCGGAGGAGCAAAACAAAACCTAGGCGCATCGAAAACCGCTTCGATTTTTATTGGCCTGGCTTTTGCCGGAGGCAGCACCGGCTTGGTCGCACTCTTGGCCATGCGCTTCTGGACCGGGCGAAGACTCTTGGTCATCGGGCTTGCGGGTATCTTGGCCGCCTTAATTCCGCTGGCTTCGGGAATGCTCTTCAAACGATACACCGCACCGCTCGCAGACGCACGGTTGGCGATGGATTTTCAATTCATTATTTGGGTGATGATGGGGTTGGCCGTGCTTGTTCTTGCCGTTGAAGATTTCCAGCGCAACCGTGATTCGAATGGAATATTATTGGCGCTCTGGGTCGTCGGCACGTTTGTATTCGCCTCATTTTTTAATTGGGAAATCAACACACGGTCCGTGCTGCCGCTCACGCCAGCCGTGGCCATTTTGCTGGCCCGGCGTTTGAATAATTCCGCGGCGAAAAATGATCGATCCGAATTCCTGATTTTAGTTTCCGCCGCCGGCCTGGCGCTGCTGGTGGCCTGGTCTGATTTTCGGCTGGCCGGTGCCTGCCGGTCCGGTGCGCAGAATGTCGCCGACAAATTGAGTCACCCAGTCGGGACCGTTTGGTATCAGGGCCACTGGGGATTTCAATTCTATTTGGACAAGCTGGGGCTGCCCGCGATGGATGAAACCTCCAAGCTTCAGGCCGGCGACTTTGTCGTCGTGCCGTTGGACAATACCTGCCTGATTGATTTGAACCCCGATGCGTTTGAATTGCGCGAGACCATCATTACTGCCGGCCCGCGTTTATTGACAACCATGAGTTCAGGCGCGGGCGCGGGATTTTATGCCTCGGCATACGGGCCGCTGCCATTTGCGTTTGGCGCGATTGCGCCGGAAAAAGTTTTGATCCTGCGGCTGAAATCGCTCCAATAAAATCATGGCGAAATAAATTGAACCCCTTTCGCTTTGCACCAAAATCAGCCTTCATGAAGTCCGAGCCGCCGACGCCAGCTTCGCGTTCCGCGCCCGCCACCTGGCCGGTGCCGAATATTTTTCTGCTGGGCACAGGGTTGTTCCTAGTGGTCATGTGGGTTTTTATTCCAACCCTGCAAAACGATTTCATCATGCTGGACGACCCGTTGTATGTGGTCGCCAACGCGAATGTTCACACTGGACTTAATTTTGCTTCGCTGCGCTGGGCCATGACATGCATCGTCGGCGCGAACTGGCATCCGCTCACCATGCTTTCGCACCTTTTGGACTGGCAATTATTCGGGGCGCAACCGTGGGGGCATCACCTGACCAGCGTGGTCCTGCATTCCGCCAACGCGGTTTTGCTGTTCGTCGCGCTGCGTCACCTGACCGGCGCGACCTGGCGCAGCCTCGTGGTCGCATTGTTTTTTGGACTGCACCCGTTGCGCGTGGAATCCGTGGCGTGGGTCGCTGAACGCAAAGATGTTCTCAGCACTTTCTTCGGATTGCTCTCGCTGATTTTTTACGCGCGTTACGCCCAATCAAAAATTGGAAATCAGAAATCGGGAATCAGAAATTACTTGGCAGCCTTGTTTTTTTTCGCCCTCGGCTTGATGAGCAAGCCGATGCTGGTGACGTGGCCGTTCGTTTTATTATTGCTGGATTACTGGCCACTCAAACGGATTCCCGAATTCCGGTTTTCAATTTCTGATTTGAAGCCATTGCTGATTGGAAAAATTCCTTTTCTGCTACTTGCGATTGCAACCAGCACGGTGACTTATTTTGTGCAGGGAAGTTCCGGCGCCGTCGCCGGCTTTCTGACGGTGGCCGATCGGCTCAAGGGCGCGACTGTTTCCTATGCGTTGTATCTTGGTAAAATTATTTGGCCCGCCGGACTCGGCGTGTTTTACCCGTTTGAAAATAATTATGCGGCAGCAGAAATCATGCTTGCGGTGACGTTGCTGGCCGGCATTTCGGTTTTTGTTTGGGTGGCGCGTAAACGCTGGCCGTTCTGTCTCGTGGGCTGGTTTTGGTTCGTGGGCATGATGGTGCCGGTGATTGGTCTGGTGCATGTCGGCGACCAGTCCATCGCGGATCGTTACACCTATTTGCCATTGGTCGGGTTGGCGATGGCCGTGGTATGGGGGTTTCACGGATTGACCCGGGCGTGGCGCGTGCCGATTTGGCCGGTGGCAATTTTGGTTTTCATTTTGCTGACCTGTTGCACGGTATTGACCCGGCGACAAATCGGCTACTGGCGTTCGGATGAAACTTTGTTTCGCCACACGCTGGCGGTTACGCGGGATAATTATCTGGCGCACTATCGGATTGCGAGCGATGTGAAGAATGATGGGAAAATTTCCGAGGCCATCACCCACTACCGGGCGGCCCTCAAAATTTTCCCCGAACATCCCGGCTCGTATGCCGGGCTGGGCGAAGCACTCGTCCAGCTCGGCCGGCTGAATGAAGGACTTCGCCTGTGCGACCGCGCGCTGGAATTGCAGCCGGACTCGATCGAGGCGCACCACGCCATTGCCCTGGCCCTGGCGGAAACCGGCCGGCCGGCCGAGGCCATCCCGCATTTTGAATCGGTTTTGAAATTGATGCCGGAGGAATACGAAGACCAATACAACCTCGGTCTGGCGTTGCTCAAAACCGCCCGACCGGTGGAAGCCCTGCCGCATTTTCAAGAATCACTCCGACTCAAGCCCGAGGATCCGGCCGCCCGCTACCAGTTGGCTTTGGGGTTTTTCAAGCTGGGGCGAATCCCGGAAGCGGCGGCCATGTTTCAAAGCGCGCTCCAAATCGCCCCCAATTTTGTCGAGGCGCAAAATGATTTCGCCTGGCTGCTCGCCACCCGCCCGGCGACTGAGGGCGGCAATCCAAAACTAGCTTTAATTTTGGCTAATCGTGCCTGTGCGACGACGACCAACGTCTCGCCAAACAACCTCGACACGCTGGCTGTGGCCTATGCTGCGAATGGTCAATTTCCCGCCGCCATTACCAACGCCCAGCGGGCCATCGGGTTGGCTGAAACCGTCGGCCAAACCCAGCTGGTGGCCAAAATCAGGATCCGGCTTGGGCTTTTCCAGAACCATCAAATCTATCTTGCCCCGGCGGCCGCAGTGAAATCACCCTGATTGGCTCGACCAGCCCTTGTGCCGGGATTCAATCGTCGGCTCAAAGCACGATGGATGCCGCAATCAGGCAAAATAATTCGATTCATGCCATACGTTTGTCGGGGTATCGTGACCGGCACTTTTTGCCATATTATGGTTAACTCGTGAAAACCAATCCAAGCAATTTCTCAAGAATCCAAGCTGCGCGTAAATGTTCGAGGGCGTTAACCTCCTTGTCCTCTTTTCATCCGACAAGACAGTAGGGCAGGTTTGGGTCATGATGAATCAAATACCCAAAAACAAATTGATTTGATCACATTCGCGCTAGTCACTGTTGTTTCCTTTTACCACGCCACTGACCAAAACACATCCAATCCATGAAAACCCAACAATCCATAAATATCCTGCGCCGCCCGGCCAACTGGTGCGGCTTGCTCTGCACCGCTATCCTCGCGCTTGCGCCCGCCGTCCGGGCGGACCTCACCGACCCGAGTTTTGAAACGTCCACTCTGGCCGCCGGCACACCGACCGCGGGCCAGACGTTTGGTCAATGGAAGGCGGCGGCCGTGAAGTCCGGCGCCAGCTGGTCCATCGGATCAGCTTATGCGAATGCGGGGACTAAAAGCTTATCCATTTCCACCACTTCGACTGGTTCAACCGGTGATGAGGCAGATAGTGTGGACACAGTAACGGCGCCCGCATCTGGCACCTATTACGTTCATGTGGGGGGGTATGTTTACAACAGTGGAACCACCGGCACTGGTTCGCGGGCTTATCTTGGCTATAAGCTTAATGGTGGTGCTTATACCATTATCGCCACAGCTACCCCGAGTGCGGCTTGGACCCGGTTTGCGACCGGCAGCTCCGCTGCTTTGACCACCGCCAGCGCCACTTGTCTGGCTGCATTGAGCCAAAAAGACAATGCGGCCGGCACATCCATTGTAAACTTTGACGACGTGTGGATTTATATTGATGCGAACAGCACCGGTGACACAACCGCACCCACAGCGGCTACTACCCCCGTCTTCAGCTCAGTGGGAAGTTCCAGCCAAACCTTGAGCTGGACGGCTGGAACTGATGCCGGCTCCGGCGTTCGCGGTTACATCGTGGTGCGCGGTCTGGCCGATCCAACCACCGCGCCTATTCAGGGTGCGCTCTACACTCCTACTTATAACTCTACACTCGGCTCCGGAACCGTGGTGTATTCAGGGTCGGCCGCCACGTTCACGGACTCCGGGCTTTCCGCCAGCACCACGTATTATTACCGCATCTACACGCAAGACAATGCCTTGAATTACGCCACCGCTCTGACCGCAAACAACCCGACCACTTCCCTGACTACTACCGCGCCAGTGGTCAGCACCCAGGCCGCGAATCCAACTAACGCCACCTCGGCAACCCTGAATGGCACGGTTTCCAATGGTGGCTCCGCCCTGACCGACTACGGTTTTTACTGGAGCACGAAATCTGGCGTTTCCACCAGCAGCACCAAAGCGCAGGTGGGGACCACTGACCATTCTGGCAGCTATAATCTTTCCATCAGCAGTCTGACGCCGAACACGATTTATTATTATCGGGCTTATGCCAACAATAGCATTGGCAATACGCTGGGCAGCTCGGATGTCAGCTTTTACACACTGGCGGCCACACCCACGGTGCCGACCATTGGCACGGCGGCGAGCACCAGTCTGCCCGTCACTCTCGGAGCTGACAGCAATCCCTCCACCACGCTTTATGCCATCCAACAGACCAATCTGGTCAGCACAAATTATGTGCAGGCTAGCGGTGCGTTGGGCAGCTCGGTCGTCTATCAAACCGCCTCGACTTGGAGCACGGTGACGGTGACCGGTTTGAGTCCCGGCGTGACTTATAACTTCCGCGCCGAAGCGACGAATGCCGTCGGCCTCAACACCGGTTTTGGACCGGCAGCCACCGGCACCACCTTGGCGGTTGCTCCTTCCGTCACCACGCAGGGTGCGACCACCACCACCACGGCCTCCGCCACGTTGAATGGCAATGTGACTGCCAACGGCGGGTCAGCCTTGACCGACTATGGATTTTATTGGAGCACCACTTCACCCGTCACCACCAGCAGCACCAAGTCGCAAGTGGGAACCACGGACTATTCCGGCACCTTCAACAATTCGCTCGGCAGCCTGAGTCCGAACACGATTTATTATTACAGTGCCTATGCCAATAATGCCGCCGGCAATACGCTGGGGAATCAGACCAATTTCTACACCCTGGCCGGCACGCCGAGCGCCCCGGTCGTGGGTGGAGCTACAGCCAATAGTCTTACCGTGCAGATTGGCGGCGCGGATGGTAATCCTGCCACCACCCTGTATGCCATTCAACAGACGAATCTGGTCAGCACAAATTATGTGCAGACAGGTGGCACTTTGGGATCCACGCCGGTCTATCAATCCAGCAATACTTGGGCGACCGTGACGGTGACCGGCCTAAGCGGTTTTACGACCTATGCTTTCCGAGTAGTGGCCACGAATGGAGCGGGGGTTGCTACGGCATTCGGTCCTTCGGCTTCAACCACCACCTTGGGCGGCGCGCCGGCCATCTCCACGCAGTCGGCCAGCGGACAGACTGGCACGTCCGCCACGCTGAATGGCACCGTTGCCGGCAATGGCGGCAGCGCCCTGACCGACTACGGATTTTATTGGAGCACCACTCCTGGCGTCACCACCGGGAGCACCCAGATCCAAGTGGGAACCGCTGATTTTAACGGCGGAGTCTATCCGGCATCCTACACTGCCTCACTTGGAAGCTTGAGCGTGAATACGGCTTACTACTATCGCACTTATGCCGTCAATGTGGGTGGCAGTGTCCTCGACATCGCCGACATGAGTTTCTACACCTTGGCTAATACACCCACCGCACCGACGGTTAACGGTGGCACGGCCAACAGTTTGAATGTGACCATCGGTTCCGGCGACGGCAATCCATCCGGCACGCTGTATGCCATCTATGAAACGACCACAACCAAATATGTCACCGCCACTGGTGGCCTGACTTCCTCCACGCCGGTTTATCAGACCGCCGCGACATGGGGCACGGTCACGGTGACCAACTTGAGTTCTTGCACAACTTACAATTTTGAAGTAGTGGCGGAAAATGGAGCTTCTGTGGCCACGGCCTTCAGTCCCTCGGCGGCTGGGAGCTTTACCGGACCGAGCGCGCCGGTGGTGCCTTCGACCGTAACCTCCACCACCGCCTCGTTCACCGCCACATGGACCGCGGCGGTTGGCGCCACAAACTATTTTCTGGATGTCGCCTACGATAGCGGCTTTGCCAGCCTGGTGCCGGCTTACAACAATTTATTGACTGGCAATGTCACGACCAAAACCGTGACCCCGGGCAATGGCGGCACGTATTATTACCGCTTGCGGACCATCAATTGTGCCGGCACCAGCGGCAACTCTTCCACCGTGACAGCTTCCGGTGTGACGGGTCAGCTTCGGGAACTGCTACCTTTCGCTGACAGTTTTAATTACGGTTCAGCCAGTGGCGGCGGTCTCGCCACCGCTTCCGGCGGTGTTTGGACGCTGGGGAATGGGACCGGCAGCACGGTCATCAAGTATATCACCAACGGACTGGTGGGTCCCTCTGGTTTCGCTCCGGCGGCAAACGGGGCGGCTTCGCTCTCAGCGAACACCAATCCTAGAAGTGAGGGCACCCAATATGCCACGCAAGCGGGAACTGAAAATGCAACGGTGTGCTATTCGTTTCTTTACCAACTGACCACTGCGCCCATCGCCAACGCGGCCATTGCGACCTTCAGTGATGCGCCGCCCGTCAGCAATGCCACGCCGCCCGCGGGCACGGCCGGAACTATTGTCGTCAATTCCAGCAAGCAGGTCGGGATCATTCAAGGGAATGGCATGGCGTCCGGGACGCCGACCTTCGGCAGCACGGTCTTGACGCTGGGTCAAACCTATTTGATTGTGGCCCGCTATACCTTTCATGCGGCTGGTGACACGGTGGAACTCTGGGTAAACCCCGCGAGTGCGAATTATGGAGCAGGTAGTGCCCCGACAGCGGATGTTAGCGTTACGGCTACCGGCACCGCGCCTTCAACGAATAAGACCAGTCTAGCTTATTTCACATTCTATAGCCAAGGCGGAACCGGCAGCACAATTGCGAACACCTGGGATGAAGTTCGCATTGGCACCTCTTGGGCAAGTGTGACGCCGAGTGCGCCGGTGCCGATATTCACGGTGACCTCCCAGTCAGTCACCTATGGCCAGACCAATCTGCCCGGCCTGACCCTGACCGGTAGTTTGAGCGCCAGCGGTCCGATCTATCCAGCCAACGGTGATATTGTCAGCGCCACCATCAACGGTCACACCGTCAATGGCACGGTGACCGACAATACGGGCGACTTCAGCATTACCTACAATGACGCGTCGCTAAAGACCAATGGCGTTGCCTTCTCACCTTACACCATCACTTATCAATACAACGGTAATGTCAGCAGCAACCTCTCCAGCGCTGCCGATACCAGCACGACCCTGACCGTCACGCCGCAAACTCCGTTGAATCATACCCAGCCAGCGGGTAGTGCAATCACTTATGGCCAGTCACTGGCAAGTTCGACGCTGACTGCGGGCACCTTCACCAATGCTCTGGGCGTCACCGTGGCCGGCACTTCCGGCTTTGTAGATTCCACCATTGCACCCAATCCGCTGAGCACGAACGTGGCCGTCTATTTTCATCCGACCGACGCGACCGATTACAACAATGTCACCAACACCGTGTCCGTGACCGTCAACAAGGCGATCCCCACGGTGGTCGTTACCTCGTCGGCTAACAATGTCTCTAGCTCCACCCCGGTGTCCTTCACGGCCACGGTTAGTGGAGCCGGCGCCACCCCGACCGGTTCAGTCCAGTTCCGGACCAACAGCACGGCTTACGGCAGCGTCCTCAGCCTCGTGTCTGGAGTCGCGACCACGGCCAGCCAGAACTATGCGCACGGCACCGTGGTGGTGGCGGCGGAGTATTCCGGCGATGCCAACTATCTGGCCTTGACCAATACTTTCAACGAGACGATCACGAATCGTCCGCCGGTGGTGAATGGCAACAGCTACACGCGGGATGGTCTGAGCACTTGGAAAATCAGCGTGTCCGACTTGCTGACCAATGCCACCGACGCGGATGGCGATACCTTGACCCTGAATAGTCTCGGCACCAGCACCAACGGCGTCACGTTAGTCATCAGCAGCGGCTATGTGCAATACGCCAATACGAACATTGTGGATGACCAGTTCAGCTACACCGTGACGGATGGTTTCGGCGGGACGACCAGCGCGGTGATCACGCTGACCGCCGGTAGTTCGAGCGGAGTGGGCGGACAGGTCAGCACCTTTACGGTCACCGGCGGCACGGCGAGCATGAGTTTCGCCGGCATCCCCGGCTACAAATACAACGTGCAAGTCTCCACCGACCTGAGCAGTTGGAGCACGCTCTGGACGACGAATGCGCCGGCGGGCGGCTTGTTCCAATTCACGGACGGCAGCGCGCCGACCCCGACGGCTTATTACCGGCTGATGTGGAATGGTAACTAAGCCTGGGGGGACAAATCATTTGAAATTCAAACGGACTCAACTGGTGCGGTGAAATCATGACCAGTTGATTTTGATGGCGGTTTTGGGTTTCCGTCATGGCCGGGATGGGTTCTGGTTGGACGGGGCGGCGTCAAGAGTTGACGCCGCCCTTTTCTTGCAGGCGTAGATTAAATTGTCTTTCCCCCCACCGGAGGCCGGGATGATTCTGGCCAAAACTACTGACTCATCCGCCGCTCTTGGCCCGCCACCAGCCCCATGCCGGAGCAAGCCGATGGCAGCCAGGGCGTGCGCCGCCTTTGCTAAAGCCTCGCCACGAGCAAAAACCGATTCATAATTATGCTCGACAAGCGGTTGAGACGGATTAAAGCTTCGACCAAGAAAAAGGATAGGCTACACAACGCGCCGTCCATTATCTGTTAGGCGGCATCGAACGTTTATGACTTGTGAGCATCTCAGACCACTGGAGCAGGCGATTATTGCTCGTGGGATTCGAGAGACATTTCGTGGCGCGGCTTGGTCACAGAATTGCCGAGAGTGGGTTTATTTCGATTGCTTTATTGACACTGCGGCTGTGCGTCATTTATTTGCTTTTCCGAGTTGTGTGGCTGACCATTCGCACCGTGGCACACATGACGGTCAGGAGAGAGGCTTAGTTTGTTCTGATTGTCACGATGCCATCATGGGCAGATACGAGCCGGGTTCAGGAGTTACAGTTTTCCGAGGTTGAGTTATGACGAAAATGCCGCCTAACCAGATAGAATGAGAAGGCAGAGGCCCGGTGTCAGTTACTGGGTTACTCTACTCTGCCTATGAAAAAACAAACTAAGACTACTCCGTCTGTCGTTACCACCCCCACGCCCGCCGCCGCCACTGCTAGCGGGT
>CAISEZ010000089.1 GCA_903884535.1 uncultured Verrucomicrobia subdivision 3 bacterium | reverse complement strand
AGGCATCCAGCGTCATGGCCAGATACAACCAGCCTTCTTGGGTCGGCAGATAAGTGATATCGCTCACCCAAACCTGATTGGGACGTGCGGGTGCGGGCACTTTGGCCAGCCAGTTTTCCGCGATGGCCAGACCATGGTTGCGGGGAAATCCAGACACGGGAACCAAGAACAGCGAATCCCGCCGCGTCCCTATGATTGCTGATTGCAGGCAGCTATTGGAAAGGCTGTGTGCCAAATGTGCGAAGGAAAACCCGTCCGCATTGGTTATGCGCGTTAGCGAATGCCAAGGCGGGATCACGCGTGCTTGCAAGGTTCTTGGGATAGTCCGATTCACGCATCACGACCTGCGCCACCTTTTTGCCACAAGCTGCATAGAATCGGGCGTGGACATCCCAACCGTCAGCCGTTGGCTCGGACACAAAGACGGCGGCGCGCTGGCAATGAAAGTATATGGACATTTGCGCAACCAACATTCGACAACGATGGCGCAAAAAGTTGTGTTTACGCAAGCATCACAAATCTCCGCCCAGGCTTCGCCGGTGCAAAATAACGATCTAAAATTAACGCCAAAGACTGAAAAAACTGCAGCCCAAGCGAAAGCTGCCTATTCCTATCCATGGTGGGCGTCGAAGGATGCAGCGGAAATATTTTGGGGGCAGGCCAATGAGCCGGTGCAAATCGTGCCGCCGCCGAAGCATCTTGAATCGGCCAAGCAGGCAATGGGGCGCGAAGTGTTTGAAGACGAACTGGCCGAGCCACAGACGTTGCTTGAAGAATTTCAGGAGCGCGTGGGAGAGGCAATCGTCGAAAAATTAAAGTCGAAAATTTTTCAAGAAAACTAATTTGCTGAATGGCCTTCCGATGCAACGACATGGCGATTGGCTCATCAGCGGGGGAAACCTCGCGGCAAATTTTCGCCCACCGGTTTTTTTGCCATTCCGCGTTGCCACTTCATTGATTCGTTTGAGACGCTGCTCATGCCGAAATCCATGAACTTTGCGTAGCTTCCAACAGTTGCAACGTGATTTGTGAAATTGAGCCAAACCGAGCGTGCCTCGCGCTTTAATTTTATGGCTCGCTCGCGCCGTCAATGTCGTGCGCCCTGTCGCCCGCCGCCTCCACATTGACTGCCCTCGCTTCGCCAAAACGGATTGCGCTTAGGAAGCACGCTCGGAGTCTGCTGTCTCGTTTGGAAATTATCGCGGGTGACAATCACGGCAATCGGCAACCTTGCCATTTCAAAAACTATTTCAAACTGACTTTGAAACCTTGTCCAAACGCACCTGCGTTAAGGAACGGAAATCCGGTAAAACTGGCTTGGCTTTCCCAAAGTTGGAAAACCGGCGTTGGTGAAATTTCCACTTGCATCAAAACGATTCGTAGCCGCCAAGAACCACGAAGCAAGCGGCGCGGTAATCGTGTCCGCCGATTGGAGTGAGTAGCTGATATCCGGGCCGCCGCCGGTGCCGCTGACAGAAACGCTGCCATCTGATTGCCGCTTGATGGAATTGAACTGCGGGCAGTAGGCCCACTGCCCATACAATTTTTGCACAATCGGAAATTGTCCGCTGCCGGCGGACTTATCCATTTTGTATTGGATGATGCCGCGAGTGACATGGTTCAACACCGCAGTTTGGGCGAGAATGTTCGAGTCCCGGACATAGTTGGTAGTCGGCCCCCAATAATTCGTGCCGCTGCCGTAGCCGCCATCGTAGATCATGGTGATCAGCGGAACATTCAGGCCGGGTGTGCCGGGATAATAAGTGCCAGTGCCGACAAAACTACCGCTCTCAACTTTTGTCCAAGTGCCAGCAGGCAAATTCAGCGCGGCGAGCACATGAAAATTGGAAACCGCTTTCGCATCATAGACCCGCGCGGTCAGTGTGGCCGAGGTTTTGCCCGCGAGCTGTGATCCGAGATCGAGAGTGAAATCCTGCACGCCATTTGTGCCGCTGACGTCCCGACTCCACACGGCCACGCCATCCACGAGGAGCTGCAACTGGTGGTATCCGGTCGTGGCACCGTTGTAGTCATCGAACACGCGGACGGGAAACGGGTATGGCACATTCGGAAACCCCGACGCATTGCTAATGGTCTGGCTCAACGCAGAAAAATCTCCGACAAGCGAGCGGGTGTTTGACGGAAGGTTCACCACGAACTGGCAGATTTGGCCGTTCATGATGGCGGCGTTGTTCGAAATCTGAAACAGTTCATCGCTGTAGTCGTTTTTATTCGTCCAGTTCAGGTAGGGAAAAATGACGCCGCCGCAAAATGGGCCGTAGGCACTGGCAAAGGCTGGGCAAATATCCTGGGTGAGAAATGATGTGATGCCGTTGTGCGTGAAGTCATAATTCACCGGCAGGAAAACCATGTTCGTGTTGATGGCATAGGCGGCGGCCACCATGTTGCTGACATAGGTCGGCGTGAAAAAACTTTCGTTGCCATTGAAGTCATCCATCGCGAGGCCTTTCAGCACCGGATAAGTCCTCCCGAGTTGCGCGGCAGCGGTCGCCCACGCGACATAATTGCTGCTGTATGGCACGGGACTCGTCTCACTCGGCGGCGTGAGATACAACCAGACATTCAGATTTGCCGCCTGCGCCGCCGGGAGAAATTCGAGGCGAAAATCATCCCAATCCGACGGCACGCTGTGCACGAGAAACGCGTAGGTCTTGATGTTGCCCGCCTGCAACTTTTGGATGAGCGCGGGCGTATCCACGTGATCGTAACCGTCCGCGCGAGTCGTGGCCTCGCGCAACGGCGCGGCATAATCGGCGTAAATCGGGCCGGTCAGCCGGGCCGGAACCACCGCCATTACCGGCTGCGAGACAATGCCGATGATGACGGAAAACAGAAAAATATTTATTGCCGCAAACGCCGCGCGAAACGGTTCGGCCGATAAATTTTTCCTGCTAGATTTCATCAAAACAACTCACTTCCGCTCACTCGGTCGGCGGCAGTTTGTAATCCTGATTCGTGCAGCCAGGGGGTTCCGGCGCGGGCAGCGGATTGAAAGGATCGTAATGCGGCATCTGGCGACGCTCCAATTCGCTCAAAAACGCTGGCAAGCGGTTCATAAAATCTGCCTCGTTCTTCCGCGCCGCCGGAGTCCACGCATCCTCGGCGATAGCGGCGAGGCGCGGGAAGATCATGTAGTCGGCGCGGCTGCGATCCGGCACAAATTCCGTCCACAGGCAGCCCTCGATGCCGATGATGTTTTTCTCTTTCCCCGGCGGCACATTGTCGGTGATGACCTTGTCGGGAAAATCATAGACCCGGTCAATGGAGTTGAAAATTTTCTTCCAGCGGCGGCCAACTTTTTGGAAATCATCCTGGACGTAGTTCAAATAAGTCGGCAGGCGCGGGCAGAGCACCACACGGTAATCGCGCGCCGCCGCTTCCGTCAAAATGTTCGTCTTGTCCTGCCGCCACCAGAAAACGCCAGTGTATTTCGGATCAGCATCGGCGGCCACCAGTTCGTCCCAGCCGAGCGGCGTGCGACCAAGTTCATGAACGATCGCGGCCATGCGACGGTTAAAATAACCTTCAAGCTGCACCGAGTTCGTATAGCCGAGATCACGCGTGAATTTCACAATCGCCGGATCGTTCGTCCACTGCCGGTTGCCGAACCAGACTTCGTCGCCGCCGAGATGGATGTATTGACCGGGAAACAGATCACGCACTTCGCGCAGAATGTTTTTCAAAAATTCATACGTCTCAGGCTTCGCGGGATGGAACGTGTAGCCGGTCCAGTGGCCCGTGCCGCCTTCGCCGATTTCTGGATAGGCCATCGTCGCCGCCGTCGCGTGGCCGGGCATATCAATTTCGGGAACGATGACGATGTGCCGCTGCCGCGCGTAGTCCACGATTTCGCGGACATCTTTCTGCGAATAAAATTGCGGCGCGGTGTTGGTGTGCTCGAAGTTGCGGCTCGCACCAATCTGCGTGAGCTTCGGATAACGTTTGATCTCAATGCGCCAGCCATAGTCGTCGGTGAGATGCCAATGAAAGCGGTTCAACTTCAAGCCGGCCATCAGGTCGAGAATTTCCTCCACCGACTGCTTGCCGTAAAAATGATCCGATTCATCGAGGAGAAATCCGCGCCACTCAAATCGCGGCGCATCCGTGATACTCACCGCTGGCAACGCGATGGAATTTGTGGTCGCCGATGACTGCGCGGCAGCCATCTGCAACAGCGATTGCGCCGCATAAAAGAATCCAGCATCGGTGGCTGCCCGCAGTGTTACGCGATTCGATGAAACCGTCAGCGAGTAACCTTCGTTCGGAAATGTTTCACGCAAGTCCTGCATAAAAACAATTCCGCTATCCGCCGCTCTGCCACCGTGAACCAGTTTGAGGGTTAGTCCTTTTCGCGCCTTCAGCCCGGACTGTAAAAAACTCGCCGCGTTTTTTTCGTCGCCGTTCTGGGAAAAGATTTGTTGTCCGTCATTCAAAGAAAACTTGCCGGCTAACCATTCCACTTCGGTCGGTGCGGGAATGATGCCAAGATTTTGCGCGCTGGCCGGTTGTGATATGCCGCTGGTCGCGAACGCAGCGATCAACAGAAAATTATGAAGTTTTGTTTTCATGGATAATTTTTTGGCTTGTTTCAGGTTATGGCAACTGCTTTGCCGGTTCGGATAGACTGCTCTTCGGCCTCGCAGATTTTGACCGCCTGTAACGCATCCTCGGCGGTCACAATGGTTGGCGGTGTCCCGGCTTGAATGGAGCGGATCATGTGCTGCAGTTCCCAAACATAGCCATCAGCGGAGGCGAGCTTCATGACCTTAGTCGATTTTCCTGGTGCAGTTTTAACCATGGCACCGACACCGCGTCGGCTGTCATAGTCTAAAGTCATCTTTTCAAAATGGATGGTGTAAGCCATCGAAAAACCGCCCGCGTTCAGCCAACTGCCCTCCGCATGAACCACCGCGCCGCCGTTCACGCGATACTGCCTCACCACATGGTCAATCGCGCCGCTGAATACGCTGCGCCCTGTCGAAAAAACACTTACAGGGCGGCCAAACAGAAATTGAACGAAGTCGGTGTCATGGATATGCAAGTCGAGCAGAGCGCCACCGGATTCCGCGCCATTGAAATAATGCTTTTGCCCCCAGGTCGGCGGGGCAGACACACGGCGAAACCTTGCCGTCAAAACTTTTCCGTATTTCTGTCCCGTCACCAGTGTCTTGAGGCCAGCCCAACCCGGCCAAAATCTCATGCACATGGCCGGCATAAAATAGCCCGGCGACTTCCGGGCCGCGGCGACAATTTTTCGCCCCAACGCCGAGGTTCGTGCCAGCGGTTTTTCACAGACAACATGTTTCCCCGCTCGCAATGCCGCCAGCGCGTGGGAAGAATGAGTCGCCGTCGGGGTGCATAAACTGACGAGTTCAACTTGTGGGTTCGCGAGCAATTCCTCAATGGTGCGATATACTTTGACCTCCGGTCCCAGCCAGATCGCATCCGCGCCGCCCGTGTTGCCGCTTGCTCCTACCAGCAAACCTCGAATCGGCACGCGTCGGTGATCTGCCAGGGCGATAATCCTCACGCCTTTGATTTGTTGATAAGCTTTGAGATGCGTCACACCCATCAAGCCAAGACCGACGACCGCCACGCTGACGGGCCGCCGGCTGGAACTATTTGTCATGGTGCGCTTCATTTTATTTCGTTTAAAACATCCAAGGTAGAAACGCAGTCAAGCTTCGCACTCGACGATAAAATACCGGCTGACATTGGCCGTTTCGACGATCCACTCATTGGCAGAACGCGTGCTCCCAACATGGGGCTGAATCAAATCAGGACTGTGCAATCTCACGCTCTTGAATTTTAGCTGCGAGTTCAGAGCCACCGTCCCAACCAGCGGCGTGAAAACTAATTTCTCAACAATGCGCTGCTTGGTCATTTGATTCTTCAAAGTCGGATGCAACGAGGTGACGACTTTGCCCGGTAGCGCATGGATCAACAGACGATTGCCGTCGCGGTATTGCCGCAGCATCCAGCCATCGGGCAGTCCGCTGATCTTGACACCGCTTTGATCGCGCGACTGCAACAGCGCCGCGACGGCCGCGCGCGTATTTTTGTTGGAGATTCGTTCCGGTCGCCACAGCAAACGTCCTTTGCTCACGGGCAAATCAAACCAGCCGTTCTGAAATGTTTTCTGAAACGATTCCGGCACGCGGCACTTCGTCAACTCGACCGGCGTTTTGAAATTTTTATACGGCGGAAAATTTCCAGGGCGATCCGGCTCGATCAATTCAACCGTCGCGCCAAATTCCTCCAGCCACGGTTTCGCTGCGGGATTGCCCTGCTCGTCGTAATAACCGTTTGGACCGGTGGCAATGACCATGCCGCCGACGTATAGAAAATCTGCCAGTTGCTTCCGCTGGACGATTGAGAGACACATGACACTGCTCAGGATCAGACAACGCGTTTTTCCTAATGATGGAATTTCGGTGACCACTTCGCACGGAAGATTCTCACGGGATAAATTTAAGCAGCTGGCATTGTAGTCGCCGCAATAATCACCTATGACTTCGCTGTAAAAATCGCGCGTGGCCCGAGAGAAAAAAATGGCGGTATCGGTTTCAGCCTCACCACGAAATAATTCCGAGTTAGTCTTCTCCCAATTGAAACCTTCACCGACCAGTTCAGAATCATCCGCAAGCGCGGCGAGTTCTGTTGGCGATGCGTCCAGCCGGCCTTTCACGGTGCTGAACCAGCAATCGGAACCGAGAAATTTGTTCACTGCCCAGATGAAAAATGCCGTGTCGGGAAAAAATCCGTAGCCGAGACCAAAGCACGGCGCGTTGTGTTTGCCCGCGATGTCCAGATGCAGCAACTGGCTCGGCACGCGCTCGTCCCAAGTGCCTTCGATGGCCGGCGTCTGGCCGACCATTTCGAGCATGACGTGATTGCAGCTTTGGATGAAATCCTGATAGCTCATGCCGAAGCTCGGCAGATAAAAATTGTCGCTGCTGGAGCAGCAGGTCAGCAGTGGGAAATTTCTCGGCAGCGCGTTTTTTACTTCCGCGAGAAAATCTGCCGGCGTTTGAAAACGCATTTTGATCCAGTCGCGAAACGCCTGGCTGCGACGGTTGCCCCAGAAACTAGTGTCACTCACCGGCGGCAGGTCGTGGCCGTATTCGCACTTGAATCGGTCGCGACAAAACTTGCAACCGCACGCTCGCCAGTCCGCGTAAAAAATCATGTCATCGCTCATCAACCCGTCCATGCCCGTGTCCGCGAGCAGTTTTTTGACGTAGGCGGCGTAGCCTTTACGGAAACCGGGGTGGTTCATGCAAAATTGCTCGGCGGTGTAGGCCGGCACAAAAACCGGTGCGCCGGTTTCCACGTCGAGCATCCGCCAGTCATTGAGATGCGAGCCGGCAAATTCCCACGTCGCCGCGATGTCGCGCGATGGATAAAAGGGAACGTGATGACGGTTGCGCCGCCAGATGTCGAGCGCTTCGTCGCGATTGCGCGGACGATGCACGATGGTGGCAGAGTGATGATCGAACAAAAATATTTTGCGCTGATGCAATTCATCCGCGACAAACCGCAACTCATCATGAAATCGCTCCCACAACGGCATGAAATCCCAGCGCAAGTGCGCGCCGAAAACGATGCAACAATTCACGCCGCTTGCGGCGCACTGATCCGCGCGACGGCGAATCTTGTCCATCAACTCTGGATTCGGCCAGGTGAGATCGTCAAACGTCAGCCACCAGCCGATGGCGCGATAATGCGGACGGTCATTTTTTTCTGAGGAGCTTTTTGCAGCGGAATTTTCAATCGCAGACACCGCGACCGGAAAATTGGAAAGTAAACCCGCACTCAGCGCCGCGCCGCCGAGCGTTTGCACGAATGAACGCCTCGTCCAACCGTCGCTAGTTGACTGCAGTAGCGGCAAAATATTTTGCTTCGGCGAAGAGTTATTGAAATTCATTTGTTCTGCACCATATCGTTCGAAAATTTCGCCTCCAGTTCGCGCACCAAGTCCTGCGCAGCGGCGGCAAGTTGTTCGAGTCCGCCCGCGCGCAGACGGAAGCCGCCGTAAAAAAGATGCGCCACATCCACTTCGTAGCCGCCCTCGGCATAAGCTGCGCGCGTCGGTAGGTAGCCCACATCGCCGTTGGCATAGCCGACGAGATAAATCTGTCGTCGGGATTTTTCGCGCAGCCAATCGGTGAATTCCGAGAACATCTCGGCATTCGCGCCGACGAAAATCACTTCATCCAAAAGCACGCCGAACAACTCGGCTTCGTGCTGACTCGCGTCGTTTTTTCCGATTTGTTCTAACAGTGTCGTGCGCCAATGCCCGACGACACGTCGGTATCTGTCGCCCCATTCCGCGAGCGCTGCGGCGTTGCGTAGAGCTTCATCCGCGAAATGATTGATCCCATTCGCATCCAATGTTTCCAAAGGCAATTTAAGGTTTCGGTTCAGCAGTTGGAGCGTGGGCTGAAAATTTATTTTCCCAGCGAGCAACAGCGGTTGCACCGCCTCGGCAATTTGCCGGCCCCACAACTTCACCTGCTCAAACGAAACATTTTCTGCCGGTGGATTTAAATTGCCACACGCACCGTTGGTCAGCAAAACCAGCGGACGGCCGAGCAATTCGCGCGAAAGTTGTTTAGCCGCTTCGCCGAAAATGTCCGCGCTGATGTATCGGTTCTTGGACCCGAGCGCGACCGGATGCAGGGCGTAATTCACCAGCACCGCAACAAAGCTGCCGTTGCTGCGACGAAATCCAATCGCGGCAACGCGCGGATCCGTATGCGGTGTTACCGTTTGGCGGCGATCCACGGCGAGTGGAAGCTGACCTTCCACACACGTCAGGTCGACAACTTCACCTTGTGCCACCGCTATTTCCGCCGCCCGGCGAAAACTTTTCTGCAAAAACTCAACGTAGACCGAGTCGTATTCGCCGCACTCGCGCAGGTGAATCGTCGCCGGACCAGAGTGCGTGTGCGTTGCGGAGAGCATCACCTGATGCGTGCCGAGTCCGAGTTTTTCATGCGCCCAGCGACGGAATTCCAAAACGATCGCACGATCGAATCCAATCAAATCGCAATGAATCCACAGCAGTTTGGTTTGCTCGGTTTCGATGAAAAGCACCTTCGCAAAAAGCTTATCTAGCACGCCGGTCGAAGGCTGAACCCGGGCAGCAAAACCAGAAAGCTCCACGCCCGGTTGGGGCGTGATGTCAATCTGGGCTGTGCCGAGTTTCATCATTTCAATTCGACAAGTAGGTGGCGGTTTTGGTGGATTTTTTCAAAGGCGCAGGCGATGTCATCCATGTCGGACAAACCTCCGAGAAAAATACTTTGCTCCAGCCACGCGCCCTGTTCGCCGCAAATTTTCTCACAATTCGGGCAGCTGACTTTGCCGTAGTCGAGTCTGGTCTTGGCATCCGGTAGATATGGTCCAAAGGCATTATTGAGGAACAACGGCTGGCGATATAACGGAATAGCGTAGCCGCCGGAAACGGGAACGCCTTCCGCCGCAAGCGCCTGAAGAATGACCGCGCGCGATGAACCAAATTCTTCCGCCACAATCCGGAACAAAAACAGATGATACGCGTGGCGCGTGGTTTCAGCGGTTCGGCGTTGCGGGTAAATGCCGGGAATCTTGCTCAGTTTCTCAGCCAGATATTGCCCATTGCGATCGCGGGTCGCGGTTTGTGCTTCGAGACGATTCAATTGCGTGTTCAGGATCGCACCCTGAAATTCACCAAGCCGATAGTTCGCTGATATGACGTGATGCTCATACCACAAACCACCCGTGATGCGGCCGCAGTTATGGATGGAGCGACAAGCCTCGGCAAGCTGGTCGTCGTTTGTCGTGATAATGCCGCCCTCGCCGCTCGTGAGATTTTTTGACGATTGAAACGAGAACGAGCCCATGTGTCCGATGGAACCGAGTCCGCGATTTTTGTAGGACGCACCGTGTGCGTGCGCCGCGTCTTCAATGACCAGAAGGTTGTGTTTTTTTGCAATCGCCAGGATGGCATCCATATCCGCTGGTTGGCCAGCCATGTGAACCGGAATGATCGCACGTGTCTTCGGCGTGATCGCTGCCTCGACAGATTGGGGATCAAGGTTGAACGTCTCCAGATTGACGTCGGCAAACACTGGGACGGCATTTGCCTCGACCACCGCCGTCGCCGTTGCGAGAAATGTGTAAGGCGGAACGATCACTTCCTCCTCGGCTTTGATTCCCGCTGCCATCAAGGCAATGCGGAGCGAAACCGTGCCGTTCACCACGCCGATGGCGTGTTTACAATCATGCATCGCCGCAAAGCGGCGCTCGAACTCCGACACTTCTTCGCCGTTGAGCTTGCCCCATTTGCCGGAACGCAACGCGCCAAGCAACCGCTGTTCATCGGTCTCGTCAAAAACCGGCCAGCTCGTAAATGGCTTGGTGCGCGTTTTACTTCCGCCAAAGATAGCCAAAGTTTCAGTCATAAAATCCTAAGGATATTTCGCGTTGAACTTCTTTTTCACTTCCGCAATGTCAGCGGCAAGCGTCTTTTTTTCGGCGTCATAGCGATGCGGAAATTCCTTTTGCAAACGCGCGGCCAGATTTTCCAGTGAATCGAGATACGCCTGCGCCGCGAAACGTGGTTGCGTCAGCGCGAGGATGCTGTCCATCTGCGCGCGCACGGGGTTGTAGGCGGTTTTCTTTTTGCCGCCGCCGGGCGTCAGCAACATTCCCGGATAAACCTCGACGAGATCGCGCAACACTTCACGTTGCGACGGTTTATCGGCTTGCAACAAAATTGCCTGACCGATGGAGCGCTGCGCATCGTAGGCACGCGGGTTGTAGGCGTAGTCCGCGCACGTCGCCAGCGGGATGCGGTTGATTTCATTCTGCTCTCGTAGCGGATTGCTCACGTAGCCGTCAACGACTTCGCATACGTCCGCGTCGCGATCCGTCACCGGGCCGAGGTGCACCGTGGGATGCCCATCGTTCACCGGATAATTGTCCCACAGAAAAATCCGGTGCTGCACGAAGCTGTGAAATTTTTCCGCCGCCGCGCGTGTGACTTTACCGACGACCTCATCGCCGGTCCAAAAAACGTAAATGGCTTTGTCGAGTCCACGCGCGAGTTCTTCGAGATATGCTTGCTGATGGGGCCGCGTGCCGTCACCCCAATAATACGTCGGGCAAAAAATCATCTGCGCCTCCGGGTCTTTGGCGCGCAGGCGATGAAAAATCTCGTTACAGACCTTGGCTTGCGTGGCAGCGTTAATGCCATTCGTCGCGTCGTCGAGCGCAAGGTTGAACCACTTCACGCCTAGACTTTGCATCCACGCGTAATGCTTGAATAGCAGATCAATGCTTTCCGAGGATTCCTCGTTCACCGTGCGCTTGCTGAACAAATTGGGATTCATGCTGAAACAAAATTGCAAACCGTGTGCCTGCGCGGAGTGCACGACTTTTTCGTAAGCGGCCTTTTTCGCGGGCGGTAAATCTTCCCACCAGCGATTTGCGTCGGGATCGTTCCACTTCGCGTAATGCTCGATGTCAAACATCGAAAGATAGCAGTTCATCAGGAAATTCATTTTGTATTTCGCGATGAACGGAATCTCGGCGAGATATTGCTCCGGCGTCCACGCCCAGCCTTTCGTGCCGCGAATTTTGAATCCGGGCTGCGCGCCAGCAGGCAGTGGCTCGGGAAACTCGCGCTTGGCCGAGGGAAGTGTGAATGAAAAATTCGTGTGAATGTCGGCAGTCGGTTCGAGTGCCGACACGCGCAACGCAGCGGTAGCGATTAGCGGTAGCAGGATGGCTAAGCGTTTCATCGCGCGGCCTCGGGTTCGATGGTTTCAATCAACTTGGCCGCGCGGGACTTCAGCAGAATTCGCCGCAGCAGCCAGGCCCCGGTCACAACACAACCGGTAATGCTCATAAAAAATCGCGGCCAATCGCCAACAAAAATGGCGTTCGTCGCCAGCACCAAACCGAGCGACGCGATGATGCCGAGTAGCGAGTCCCAAAACATCTCAGCGGTGGTCGGTTCGCCGATATCAGGCAAAGGCACTTCGTCGCTGATTGGTTTCCAAAATCCCGGTGGACGGCAACGTGCATAAAATACTTTCAAAGTTTCCTTCGATTCCGGCGGCGTGAGCAGCGTGACCGTGATGAGCACCATTATGCTTAAACCAAACAACAGTCCAAGACCCTGCCACATTGGTTTGCTTTGAAAATCTAGCGTGAACCAGACGATGATGGCGAGCGGCAGACCGAGGACGACGGCGGCAAGTTCGCCCCAGACGTTAAAGCGCCACCAAAAAAAACGGAACCATGACAGCGGCAAAAGGAAAACGACCATCGCCGAATTGATGAAGAGAAACCAGCTGACCATGTTATCCACGAAGAGAATCGTGACGGTCGCGGCGAAGAGGAACAAAGCGAGTGTCGTCAGCCGGCTAATCCAAACTTTACCCTCT
>CAISEZ010000088.1 GCA_903884535.1 uncultured Verrucomicrobia subdivision 3 bacterium | reverse complement strand
TTCTCACCGTCGCCCAGCTCAAGAAGCGTCTCGCCAAACGCGCCGCATGAGAAAGGTGGTCGTTTTGGCCGAGGCCGCCGAAGACATCGAGCAGGCGCGGGATTTCTACGATGCGCAGGAGTTCGGGGTTGGTGATTACTGCGCCGATTCACTGGTAGCGGACATCGAAAGTCTGGCGCGCTACCACGGAATTCACTCGCGTCATTTCGGATTTTATCGGATGCTCGCCCATCGGTTCCCGTTCGGGATTTATTATCGTGAAGCCAAAACTGAAACCCAGGTGTTTGCCGTGCTTGATTTGCGCCGCGATCCAAATTGGATTCGCGAAGAACTAACCGGACGGAACCCTTGATTTGCCGATGAGCCTGCCGCCGCCCACCGAAAAACAAGCGCGTCTATTCTGGTTCGCGCTGACCGGCTTGGCCTTGGCCACGGTCATCGCGCTCATCGTGGCGGCGGTCTGGGGACTCGGCCGCGTGCTGGATTTGCTCAGCCCGGTGCTGTGGCCGCTGGCGATTGCCGGCGTGATCGCGTGCCTGCTCTCGCCGGTCGTGGATTTTTTTGAGCGCAAAAAACTTTCCCGCAGCCGGGCGATCCTGCTGGTTTTTGTCGTGGCCTGCGCGGTGCTGCTGGGCGTGCTGGCCAGCGTGATTCCGCAGGTCGTGGTGGAAACGGAACAGCTCGCGGCGAAAGTTCCCGAATATTCCGCGCGCCTGCAAACCCGCGTCAACGAATTCATCGCGCAGCCGCCGGAATTCCTCCGCCGCTTTTTGCCGCCACCGCCAGCGGGCACCGACACGGACGGCACGCCGGAAAATTCCGCGCTTGCCTCGGCCACGCACTGGCTGACCGGCAGCCTGCCGGACTTGGGCGCGTGGCTGTTGAACCGTATCGCCAAAGTGGCTTCAGGCTTCGGGCTGCTGGCCGGACTGGCGCTGATTCCGGTCTATGCTTTTTATTTTCTGCTGGAGAAACGCGGCATCGAAACGCGCTGGAAAGATTACCTGCCGTTGCGCGATTCGCGGGAGAAAGAGGAAGTGGTTTTCGTGCTTGAATCCATTCAGCAATATCTCGTCGCCTTTTTTCGCGGACAAGTGCTGGTCGCCCTTTGCGATGCGGTGCTTTACACGATCGGATTTCTCATCATCGGCGTGAACTATGCGTTCCTACTCGGCTTCGCGGCGGTGTTTTTGACGATGATCCCGTTTCTCGGCGCGATTGTGATTTGCATCACCGCGCTGACGCTGGCGTTCGTGCAATACGGCGACTGGCCGCACCCAGCGCTGGTGCTGCTGGTGTTCGGCGTGGTGCAATCGTTGGAAGGTCTGTTCATCTCGCCCAAAATCATGGGCGACCGCGTGGGCCTGCATCCGCTGGCGATCATCATCGCGGTGATGACGGGCACGACGTTGCTGGGCGGCCTTCTCGGCGGCGTGCTCGCCATTCCGCTCGCCGCCGCGCTGCGCGTGCTGATGTTCCGCTATGTCTGGAAAAAACGGGACGCATAAAAACCGCCGCCGGGACAAAAAATATGAACGATGAAATTTCCACACGCTTGAGCCAACTCGAATCGAACGCCGCGCATCTCGAACATCAGGTCGAACAGATGAACGCCGTCATCGTCGAGCAGGGCAAACTGCTCGAACGCTTGAAAAAGGAAGTCTCGCGCCAGTCGTCCGCAATGGAAACGCTGGAAATGGAACGCATCAAATCCAACAACGCCAAGCCGCCGCATTATCAGTGACCCTCAACCGCTGATCTTCAAAGATAAATTAGCGTGGATTAGCGCAGATTAGCGGTTAAAATGGCAGTGTGAGTTTTGTCGCTGAATTTAATTCTCTGCCGCTGGACGCGCTGGTCAAACGATCCGTCGCCACCAGCTCCGTCACCGCGCGCGAAACGCTCGGCAAATCCAACTTGTCGCTGGCCGATTTCGCCGCGCTGATTTCGCCCGCCGCCGGCGAACTATTGGAAAGCATGGGCCGCAAGTCGCACGCGATGACGCAGCAACGGTTCGGCAAAACCATCCGGCTCTTCGCGCCGCTGTATGTTTCCAACGAGTGCGTCAATAACTGCTCCTACTGCGGCTTTTCGCGCGACAATCCGATTTTGCGCGTGACGCTATCGCTCGACGAGGTGCGCCGCGAGGCGGAGTCGCTCAAGCAACAAGGTTTTCGCAACGTGCTGCTGGTCGCCGGCGAGCATCCGAAATTCGTCTCGAACAATTATCTGCGCGACTGCATCGCCGCGCTGCACGCCGACTGGCCGAGCGTGTCGCTTGAAGTCGGACCGATGGAAACGGAAGAATATATCCCGCTCGTCGCCGCCGGCGCGGACGGGCTGGTGGTCTATCAGGAAACTTACGACCGCGCGGTTTATGCCGAAATGCACACCGCCGGACCGAAACGGAATTTCGACTGGCGGCTCGAAACGCCCGAGCGCGGTTACGCCGCCGGTTTTCGCCGGCTCGGCATCGCGCCGCTTTACGGTTTGGCCGACTGGCGTTTCGAAGCGTTGAGCCTGGCCGCGCACGCCGACTATTTGCTGCGCAATTGCTGGAAGGCGCAGGTCACCATTTCGCTGCCGCGTTTGCGTCCGTGCGCCGGCGAATTCGAACCGCTCACGCACATCACCGATCGCGAACTGGCGCAGCTCATTTGCGCGTATCGCCTGATGTTTCCCGATGTCGGCATCGTGCTCTCGACGCGCGAAACGCCGAAATTGCGCGACGGTTTGATTCCGCTCGGCGTGACGATGATGAGTGCCGGCGCGCGCACCGAACCCGGCGGCTACACCGGCGCGGGCAAGGAAAAAATCCATCACACCGAACGTGGCATCATCAAGGAACTCGCCTCGGGCGCGAGCGAATGGGCGCCGCAGGAAAACCGCCCAACGAACGCCACCGGCCAGTTCAATATCGGCGACGAACGCACGCCGCAGGAAGTCGCGCAGCTCATCCGCCGGCTCGGCTACGAACCGGTGTGGAAAGATTGGGACGCGGCGCTGACGATATGAAATAATTTATGGGTAAATCACAAATGCGCGTAAGGCCCGGCATGATGTGGGTTTTACTGGGAACTATTTTACTTTCTCCAGCCGTGTTGTTTGTTTTGCCAAAATCCAATGCGGACAGAAAGGCCGAGATTACTATTACGCGTTTTTGGGTGAAAAACATCGCTGGTTTTCTCATTCAGCAAGCAGTTGAAACTGGTTCACTAACCCATTTTGATAAACATTCCATTGCTCAGTCTGAGTTTGGCTCAAACAATTTCAGGCCGCAGTGGACTAATTCTTTGGGTGAATCTATTGATTATTGGAAGACATCATTCAAAATCGAAATTTTGGCGCGGACAAATTTCATCATTCGCTCTGCTGGCCCAAACCAGAAATTTGGCGATGCGGACGACATCATTTTTAATAGCGTCTCCAACGATTTCGTGAAGCCATGATTCTGCGCCCACTCGCGCTCATTTTATTTTTGTTCACGGCTGTTTTTGTTGCTGCCGCCGAGGAGACGAATCATTTCTGCATCGTCTGCGGCAAGGGACCGTTGACCGGCCGCATCTGGGTGTCGAAATGGGGTCCGGTCTGCAATGATTGTTACCAGCTGGAAAATCATTGCTCGCTCTGCGGCCTGCCGGTCCGCGACGGCGACGGCTCGGTCAAGACCGGCGACGGCCGGTTCATCTGCAAATTCGACAAGCCGAACACCGTGCTGGATCTGGCCGAAGCGAAGGACGTTTTCACAGACGTGCGCCGCGGGCTGGTGGAACAGTTCGGCGGCGGCTTCGCGCTGAATTTTCCCGACGTGACGGTAAATCTTTTTGACGTGGATTATTGGTCGGAGAAAGGCCGCGAGGACGGCCTGCACAAGTTCGGGTTTTCCCACACGCGCAAGGCGCGCAACGGCGAATGCACGCACGAGATCGTGCTGCTAAGCGGCCGGCTGCGCACCGAACTGGCCGCGACGGCGGCGCACGAATACACTCATTTGTGGATCAATGAAAACCGCCCGGCGGAACACGTCATCGCCACCGACACGGTCGAGGCCATCTGCGAATTGTCCGCCTACAAGTTGATGGAGGCGCGCGCGCAGCCGGAGCAGTTGCAAAAAACTCTCGCCAATCCCTACACGCACGGCGAAATTAAAAACCTGGTCGCATTCGAAAAAGAAAACGGCATCGGCGCGGTTTTGAACTGGGTGAAAAACGGCGCCACGCCGACGCTGACAACGCCCGCCGCCGCCCGCGCGGTGCCGGTGAAAATTCCGGTGCTAACTTTCACGAATGCACCGCCCGCTTTGCCGGAAACGCTGAAGCTCGGCGGCCTGCTGCTGGACGGCCAGAGCCGCCACGCGGTCGTCAGCGGCGTGACGTTTGCGGCGGGCCAGGTGAAGCAAGTGCCTTTGCAAAACCGGACGCTGCTGGTCCACTGCTGCGACATCAGCCGCGACGACGTGACGCTGGAAGTGGACGGCATGCCGGGAAAATTCACCTTGAAAATCGGTGAGGAGAAAAACATTCCATGAATCACATCACCGCCAACGGCCAGGAAATCACGGCGACGCTGCCGTGCTCGATTGAAGCATTTTTGCTGGCGCAAAAATTGTTGCCGCGCAGCGTGGTCGTGGAGCATAACGGCGAGGCCGTCGCACCGTCGGAATTTGCGCAGCGAATCCTCAATGCGGGCGACCGGCTGGAGATCGTGAAAATTGTGGCGGGCGGCTGAGGGGATTCGTCGCGGTGGTGGCACTCGCCATCCGTCGCCGGTGAACAAGCGGTGAACAACTTCCATTTGACAAACGTCGAAAACGGGCTGACAGCACTGGACAGTCACGCAACCCGGTTTTCACCCAGTTTGTTTGTCATCAAACGTGAAAACCTCCCGAGAAAGTTTGAACCATGAGTGCCACTGCCATCTCTCAAACCACCGGACTGACCGACGTTCCCCCAGTCTGCCAGATTTTGATTCTCTGCGAAAACTATGCCGCCTACGAACGGGCGGCGGAAGTGGGCTGGCGGATGCTGGCGCAGTTTGCCGGCGAGTTGGACTTCGATTTCAAATGCTGGAACTTCATCGAGCTGACCGACGATGCTTGCGCCCGCAGCGCGCTGAAAACCGGCGGCACGGCGGACATCATTCTGGTGGCCTTGCACGGCACAGAATTGCCGCCCGTCTTGGAGGCATGGCTGGCTGCCATTTCGGAAATCCGCATCCGGGCGGACGGCGCGCTGGTGCTGGTTTGGGAAGGGCGGGACAGTTTGCCGGCAGCCAGCGAAAAACTTTTTGCGCGGCTGAGGCAATTGGCCGATCACGCCGGAATGGATTTTGTGCCGCTGATACCGGGGTCGGGCGCATCCGCCCACCCGGTGCGGCAAGAAGAGGAATGGCTGATGGCGGCGCACCAGTCCGAAAACTCGTCGTCCCCGCAGTGCGATCATTGGGGCTTGAATGAATGAGGCTATGTGCGCGGCGACCGGCGACATTTCCCGCCCGCAGAACGCTTGCCGTCCGGCGTCCCGTGGCAAATAATCGGGGCGGATGAAAAACTTTCGGTTTGATTTAATTTACCGCGCCGGGTTGCTGGTTTTATTGTTGACCGCGTTCTGGGCGGTCTGGGCGAACGCGCAGGAAACCAATGCGCCGGCGGCGGCCGTCAAAGCGGTCACCAACGCGCCGGCCTTCGCGCACTTCAAGCTGCCGGAACATGCCTTGTCGTTCGGCCTGGAGCGCGTGGATTTTTTGCGCGACAACACCCTGCTGGAACAGCCGCTCTGGAAATATGCGGCGTCGCTGATTTTCATCGCGCTCGCGTTTTGCGTGGCGTGGCTGATGGATTTCATCGTCAACGTCTGGCTCAAACGCTGGGCGGCCAAAACGGAGACGAAATACGACGACTTGATTTTGGAACTGCTGCGCGGGCCGGTGAAGGTGGTGGCGTTCGTGATTTTTCTGAACATCGGGCTGGGTATTTTCGACTGGCCGGAACGGGCGCAATTATTTTTTTCGCGGGTGCTCATCGTGGTGATGGCCTGCTCGGTGACTTACGTTGTCCTCAAAATCATTGACCTGCTGCTCGGCGTCTGGCGCGAAAAAATCGTCTCAACGCAGGACAAGGCGTTTGCGGAACAACTGTTCCCGCTGCTACGCAAGACGGCGAAGATTGCCATCATCATCGCCGCCGCCGTGCTCACGGCGGACAATCTCAATATCAAGGTCACGAGCCTGCTGGCCGGCTTGTCCGTCGGCGGCCTCGCGCTCGGCCTCGCGGCGCAGGACACGGTGGCGAACCTGTTCGGCGCGGTGGCGATCTTTTTGGACAAGCCGTTTCACATCGGCGACCGCATTAAGGTCGAGGACGTGGACGGCACGGTGGAAGGCATCGGCCTGCGCAGCACGCGCGTGCGGAACCTGGACGGTCATCACGTCACGATCCCCAATAAACTCATGGGCAACGCCATCATCACCAACATCACGCGCCGGCCCACGATCAAGACGGAGATGAACCTCGGCCTGACTTACGACACGCCGATGGAAAAAGTGAAGCGCGCCACGCTCATCCTCGAGGAGATTTTTCAAACGAATCCGCGGACCGCCGACCTGATCATCAGCTTCAACAAATTTGCGGACTCGGCGCTGAACATTCTGGTGGTCCACATCTGGAACGGCACGGATGCAAAAACGCATTTTGCCGAAATGCAGGCGCTGAATCTTCAGATCAAACAGCGGTTCGACGCGGAAAAGATCGAGTTCGCGTTTCCGACGCAAACGATTCATTTGAAACACTGAAACGGTTTCAGCGTTTCAGTGTTCAGCGTTTTGTTTTTAATTGTCAGCGCGGCGCGGGTGCGGCTTAATCTGCGGATGCACTCATTGATGGATCTGGTCTGGCACGACGGCAAAATTTTCGGCGTGCCGTGGGAAATTTTTTGGACAGCGGTGGGCTGGCTGGCCAATATTACTTTCTCTTCACGTTTTTTGGTTCAATGGTATGCCACCGAAAAGAAAAAACAGGTCGTGGTGCCGCAAATGTTCTGGTGGTTGAGTCTGCTGGGGTCACTGTTGTTTCTTTTCTATGCGATTTTTTATGACAAGCATCATGTCATCATTTTCGCCTATGCCTTCTCCTGGATTCCGTATATCCGCAATCTGGTGATTCACCGGCGTCACAAAGCCGCTTCGTCCATCTGCGCCGGCTGCGGGCAAAAAAATCCGCCGCAGGCGAACTTTTGTCCGAACTGCGGCGGTAAGGTGGCGTGAATTATTTCTTCGGCGTGACGGCCGGCGTGACGGGGCCAGCGGCATTCGGCGCGATGCCGTATTTCGCCAGCACCGGGCGGAAGTCCGGATGCAACTGGGCATAGGCGACGAGCTGGTTGACGAAACTCACCAGCAGTTGCTGGTTTTGGTTGAAGGTGCCGATGACCTGCTGCGCCTGCGGCGCGATGGCCTCGTAATCTTTCCGGGCAAGACTTGCCTGCCGGTAAAGATAAACCGTGAGCGTGCCGCTGACGACAATGAGCGCAACGAGCAGCGAGAACACCTGGCGCTGCAGCACGGAAACCTGTTCGCTGGTGGAGTTGGAAGAGAGGTCGTTCATGTTAGTGGGCGGGTTTGGGCTGGATCGCCGTGAGGATTTTGGTGAGTTCGGGGCTTTTGGCCTGCGCGTTAAAGGCGGCGGTGTCGTTGGCCAGGCCTTGCGCCCGCATGAGCGCGTTGTTGGCGATGGCGGCGTTGGTGGAGAGCGCCCGCAGATCGCGCGTGCGGTTCATGGTAAGCACGGCGAACAGCACGCCGAGAATCACCAGGACGCCGAGGACGAAATTCAGGACTAAAGTTGTCGTGTCAGATTTCATAACGGTCCGCTGAATCTAGCGAATCGCCCCGGAAAGTCCATCGCAATTTCACCGTAAAAAGATTGCTTGTCGCCCGCGACCGCGCATTTTATCCCCATGAAAATCCACTACCTCGGCGCGGCGCGCACGACCACCGGCTCGATGTATTTGATCGAGGTGAACGGCAATAAGCTGCTGCTCGAATGCGGCCTGTTCCAAGGGCACCGCGAGGAAATGACGAATCGCAACTGCTGTTTTCCGTTCGACCCCAAAACGCTCGACGCCGTGGTCTTGAGCCACGCGCACATGGATCACGCCGGCAATTTGCCGAACCTCGTCAAGCAGGGTTACAACGGCAACATCCACTGCACCTTTGCGACGCGCAATTTGTGCGCGATTATGCTCGTGGATTCCGGCCACATTCAGGAAGCCGACGCGCTCTTCGTCTCCAAGCAGCGCGCCAAAAAAGGTCTGCCGCCGGTCCAGCCGCTTTACACCATCGCCGACGCCGAAAAAACGCTGCACCAATTTGTCGGCGTCAGCTACGAACGTCCGTTCCTCGTCGTGGACGGCGTGACCGCGACGTTCCGCGACGCCGGGCACATTCTCGGTGCCGCGCAGGTGATTTTGGATGTGCAGGAAAAAGGCCGGAAGTTTCGCTATCTCTTCAGCGGCGATGTCGGCCGCGGTGGCGATGAAATTCTTCGCGATCCCGTGGCGACGGAAAATGTGGATTATCTCCAGATTGAATCCACCTACGGCGGCCGCGAACATGCCATCCGCAAGGACGCCGATGAAATCGTCGGCCGGCTCGTCTTGGAAACCTTGAACCAAAGCGGCAAAGTCATCATCCCCGCGTTTTCCGTCGGCCGCACGCAGCAGATTGTCTATGTGCTGAACCAGCTCACGCTCGCCGGCAAGCTGCCGCGCTGCCCGATTTTCGTGGACAGCCCGCTGAGCGTGAACGCCACGGAGATTTACCGGCTGCACCCGGAATGTTTCAACGAGACCATCAACAAATTTTTGCACGAAAAAGCGAATCCCTTCGGCATGGCGAACCTCACTTACATCCGCGAAGCCGAGCAATCCAAGAAGCTCAACGACCTGAAGGAAGCCGCGATTATCATCAGCGCCTCCGGCATGTGCGAAGCCGGTCGCGTGCGACATCATTTGAAAAATCATCTTGGTGATCCGAAGAGCCTGGTTTTGTTCATCGGCTATTGCGCCGAAGGCACGCTCGGCTCGGTCATCACGGCGGGCAAAAGTCCGGTCAACATTTTCGGCGAACCCGTGGAAGTGCGGGCGAAGATCGTCTCGCTCGACACCTATTCCGGCCATGCGGACAAAAACGAATTGAAGCGCTACGTCGAAAAAATTTCCGGCAACCTGAAAAAAATTGTGTGCATCCACGGCGAGGAATCGCAGTGCCTCGCCCACGCGGAAACCTTGCGCGGCATGAAGCCAAAGGCGGAGGTCATCGTGCCGGAATACCTGCAGGCGGTGGAGATTTGAACTGCTTCATCAGTGAAACATTTCTATTTCGGCGGGGAATTATCCAACATTATGTTGAACAAGCCCCAGTGCGGATTTCCTTTAAGGTTTTTAACCGCTCATTTTGAGAATCAATAAAGCGGAAATTCTGTTGCATTATTATGACTGTATAGAGAAACATATTTCGCCCCGCCTGATTGGTTTTACCGATGCTATTGATACCCTCATCTACAAATAGGCGCAGGGCAGGGCTTGCATTAGGATCATTCTTCCAATTTGCAATCGGCATCACATCATTCCAAAAGGGTCGCAATTTATTTAGCTCTTTCACGACCAAATCGGTTCTGAAATCAATAACAACGCGGTGAGCAAACTTATTTCGAATATTTTTTAAAGCAGTCAAATATTCCGCACCGTGCTCGCTGATTATGCCGACTAGTGCCGCCAATTGAATTCGCGCCGAATTCGCGCCGAAAAAGTCGAGGCAGGACCTTCGTTATCGGCCAAACCCAAAAATTTTTCTGTAATCTTAGGTAATTCTAATAGCCGATTCTCGATCAGATGAACTAAGCCAATATCTAAAATTGCACATTGTGTAACCACCAAGTCCCGATCGTTCGATTGATCCAGTTTCTTTAGCGCCTCATCGCTGAGATATTTCAGATCCGGTGTTTTCCAATATTCGATTTTTCGGGACATAACGCTTACATGACTTAATCCCGGAAATTCACGAACTGCACGGCCACGGGAAATTCATGCCCGCGCACGGCGGCGATGACGGCCTGCAAATCGTCGCGGCTCTTACCCTGCACGCGCACCTCGTCGCCTTGGATCTGCGTCGTCACCTTGAGCTTGCTGTCACGGATGAAGCTGGCGATCAGCTTGGCGTCGGCGCTCGCGATGCCGTTCTTGAGCTTGATGCTCTGCCGCGCGTGGCCGAGCGGCGAGATGTCCGGATCGCACTGCTCGATGCTTTTCATGCTGATGCCGCGCTTGGCCAGCTTGCCGACGACGATCTCGTTCAGCGTGCTGACTTTGAATTCATTGTCGGCAGTCAGTTTAATTTCCGCTTTTTCGAGCAAAATCTCCCATTTGCTGTTCTTAAAATCGAACCGATTGGCCAGCTCCTTTTTGGCCTGGTTGACGGCGTTTTCGAGTTCCATCGAGTTGAGCTGCGAAACAATGTCGAATGAAGGCATAATTCAATTTATGATTTGTGATTGACGATTTCCGATTTTGTCCGCCGGTGCAAATCTTAAATAAAACGGCCGCCCGAATTTTCCCCGCAATTTGCAGATTGAACCGGCGCGCGGTTTTTGCGAACTTCCTGCGCAATCATACCGCCGCATGAGTGAAATCAAATCCAACGCCGACATCGAGCCGTGCCTTTCGGCGGTGATGCCGGTTTACAATGAAGCCGCGACGGTGGCCGAAGTCATCGCCGTGGTGCTCGCGCAGCGGCCGGTGCAGCAGCTCGTCATCGTGGACGACGCCTCGAAAGACGGCACCTGGGAAAAATTGCAGGCGGCCACGGGCGGCAATGCGCGCGTGACGCTCGTGCGGCATGAAGTGAACCAAGGCAAGGGCGCGGCGCTGCGCACGGGCATCGCCCACGCGACGGCGCCCATCGTCATCATCCAGGATGCCGATTTAGAATATGACCCGACGGAATATTTCCGGCTACTCATCCCGATTTTGTCCAACAAGGCCGACGTGGTGTTCGGCTCGCGTTTCATCGGCGCCGGGGCGCACCGCGTTTTGTATTATTGGCATTCGGTGGGCAACAACGTGCTCACCACGTTTTCCAACATGGCCACGGATTTGAACCTGACCGACATGGAAACGTGCTACAAGGTTTTCCGGCGCGAAATCATCCAGAAAATAAAAATCGAGGAAAACCGTTTCGGTTTCGAGCCGGAGATCACCGCCAAGGTCGCGCGCCTGAAGGTGCGCATTTACGAGGTGGCGATTTCGTATTACGGCCGCACCTACGCGGAAGGAAAAAAAATCGGGTGGCGCGACGGCTTCCGCGCGCTGTGGTGCATCTTCAAATACAATTTTCTCGGCGGAAAATAAACCATGGCCGCGCTTCTGATCTGGCTCTGCGCCTGGCTCAACGGCACCGGCTGGGGGTTGTCCGCGCTGCACCAGTTGAACGCCGGTGGCTATGCGCTTTCATTGCTGTTGTTCGCTGCGAGTTTCTGTTTTTGGCAACGGCGGGCGGGCGCTGAAATTTTTCCGCGCCAGACCGGTAAAAAGTTTCTTCGCCGGTGCCGCCGGCCGCTGCCCGCATTTTTTCTGCTGGTCACCGCCCTGATTTTTCTGGGCGGCGCGCTATATGCGCCCACCGCCTTTGACGCGCTGACTTACCGGCTGCCGCGGATGTTGAACTGGCTGGCCGCCGGGCAATGGTGCTGGATTCCCACCTTCAACGAGCGGATGAATTATTCCGGCGTGGCGTGGGAATGGACCGCGCTGCCGTTGCTCGCGCTGACGCATTCCGACCGGGTCATGTTTTTGATCAACGCACTCGGCTTCGTGCTGATGCCGGGCTTTTTGTTTTCCATTTTCCGGCACATCGGCGTCGCCCGCAAAGTCGCCTGGACCTGGATGTGGATTTTGCCGCTGGGCTACGGTTACATCACGCAAGCCGGCGGCATCGGCAATGATTTGACCGGGACCTGGCTTTGCCTCGCGGCCATTTATTTTGGTTTGCGGGCGCGGCGCTCGGGACGGCTGGGCGATCTCTGGACCGCGCTGCTGGCGGCGGCGCTGCTGACGGGCGTCAAACTTTCCAACCTGCCGCTCGCCTTGCCGTGCCTGGTCGCCGTCTGGCCAGCCTTGCCGCAATTGCGCAAACATTTACCGGCGAGCTTGGCGGTAGTCAGTCTCGCCGTGCTGAGTTCCGCCGCGCCCATGATGGTTTTGAACCAACGGCACACAGGCAGTTGGAATGGCGATCCCAAAAACAAATACCAGATGCAGATCGCCAGTCCGGCGGCCGCGTTTCTAGGAAACAGTTTTTTGCTGGCGGAAAGTTCGCTCATGCCGCCGATGCTGCCCGCGGCCAATGAAATCAATCAGCGACTCACCCACGCGTTACCGCGGTTGGTGCGGGACCAATTTGTCCGCCTGCCTTTGAACAAGCTGAACGAACTGCCGGGCGAAGAAGGCGCCGGGCTGGGCTTGAGCGTCACACTGCCGTTGCTGGTGGTGCTGGGCGCGGCCGTGATCGGCAGGGGCCGGCCGGGTAAAAGTTTATTCGCATTGCTGCCGCCCGTGGCATTGGCGGCTTGGGTGGCGGTGATTTTTTACATGGTCAAAATGGGATCGGAGGCCGGGCCGCGGTTACTGCTGCCGTATTATCTGCTGGCCGCGCTGCCGGTGCTGCTGCTGCCGGCGCAGGAAATATTACTGCGCCGCGGCGCGTGGCGAATGTTTCTCGGCGTAATGCTGCTGGGCGTTTTGCCGGTGCTGGTTTTATCCGTGTCCCGGCCGCTGTGGCCGGCCCAGTTCATTTCCAAAAAAATGGCGCAGGCGCACCCGGAAAATAAATTGTTGCAGCGGCTGGCCACCACCTACGCCACCTATGCCAGCCGCAATGATTTTCTCGCGCCGCTCCGCGCCGCCTTGCCGGACAGCGCCACGGAGATCGGTTTCATCGGCAACCCCAATGACAGCGACTATTCCTTGTGGCGTCCGTTCGGCCATCGGCAGATCAAATATCTGCGGGCGGACATCAACCATTTTCTTGATCATCCCGATGAAACGGAATGGGTGGTGATCAAGGAAAATGTCTGGCCGGAGATCAGCCCGGAGCCGCTGGCAACGTGGGCGCAATCACACCACGCGAAAATGATCTGGTCGCAGCCGATTACCGAACTGGTGTTCTGGGGACCGGAAAACTGGTGCTTGCTCCACTTTGAAAAACCGGTCGCGCAATAATCCCTTGGCTTTCATTGTTGAATTGCCGAAGCCGGCTTTTTCCCGCACACTGAATTCATGTCAGCGCCTGTGGCCATTACGGATCGCATCCTCTCGCCCATGGCGGGACTGGCCAACCGTCTGCGGCTGGGATGTCCCGGCCATTATTATCAGGGCACCGGCCTGCCCGGCGACGACCTGATGTGCAGCACCGTTTTCCGCGAATTGAAAAAACGCGTCATCCGCCGCATTGCCGCCGCCACGCCGCATCGCGCCCTGTTCCAGAACAATCCCGACGTGGATAAAATCATCGGCCATGCGAACGCTCGGCTTAATCGCTGGCAGCGGCTCGGCCTGCCGCTCACGCCACTCACTTACACGAGCTACGATCCGTTGACCGATGCCGACCTGCCGCCGACCGAACATATTCTCATCAAAATGTGCCGGCTCGCCGGCATCACCGGCAAAGTGGAACTGCGGCCTTATTTGTTTTTGAAAGAGGCGGAATTTGCCGCCGGAAAAATCGCGCAGGACCAGGTGGTTATGCAATCCTCCGGCCTGGCCGCCGCCAACGCGATGCGCAACAAGGAATGGTATCCGCAGCGTTTCCAGGAAGTCTGCACCGAGCTTCGTTCCGACGTCGCGGTCGTGCAGATCGGCGCGGCGAGCGACCTGAAACTGGAAGGCGCGATTGATCTGCGCGGCAAGACCGATGCCCGCCAGGCGGCGGCCATCCTCGCCAACTCGCTCGTGTTTGTCGGCCTCGTCGGTTTCCTGATGCACCTCGCCCGCGCCGTGGACTGCCGCAGCGTCATTGTTTATGGCGGCCGCGAAAAGCCGGCGCAATCCGGCTACGTCGCCAACAAAAATCTTTACACCCAAGTGCGCTGCGCGCCATGCTGGCTGCGCAATCCTTGCGACTTCGACCGCAAATGCATGGACATGATCACCGGCCAGCAGGTGGTCGCCGCCACCGCCGAACAAATCGGCCGCTACGGCACGCTGCTCGAAGTGCAGACCGCGCAGTTGTGAATTGGCTTAGCCGCCAAGTCGCCAAGTCCGCCAAGATTTTTTATAAGGAAAGCAGGAAGCTGGTTTCTCCAGCCGTGTCTTTGCTTGTTTTTGGGAGCACGGCGTTCACGCCGCTGCGCTGCGCACAAACGTCATTGCCATTTTCCATCACCCT
>CAISEZ010000087.1 GCA_903884535.1 uncultured Verrucomicrobia subdivision 3 bacterium | reverse complement strand
TTGCGAACGAGACGCTCTACCAACTGAGCTAAGACCCCACAAATTCAGGCCTCAAAAATAAGACATTGTTCGCCTGCGCGGCAAGTTTTTTCAGGAAAAGAAAACGGGCCGGCGTGCACACAGTAGATTCTGTCGCCGGCCCGTCAAACCGTCTTTCAACAGGAAAAACGGAGCACCCGTTCTCGCGGGTGATTTCACACTAGCCCATCCCGTGCCAGCCGCAAGCGGTTTTTGAAAAATCTTTTTTCGCCGGCCCGCCCCGCGTATGCTCCCGCCAAGCTTGAAATGGCGAATCCAATTTTTGTTCGTCTGTATTGCCGCCGCGCTTGTTTTGGGACAGCGCGCCGTGGCTGGCCCGCCGTTCAGCGTGGATGTCTGGAGCACGGCGGACGGACTGCCGCAGAGTTCGGTCATCGCCCTCGCACAGACGCATGACGGCTATCTCTGGCTTGGCACGCTCAACGGTCTGGTGCGTTTCGACGGCAATGCGCTCACGCCCTTCAACGTCAACAACACGCCGGGATTGCCCGGCAACGGCATCGTTTTTCTTTTCGAGGATCGCCATACCAATTTGTGGGTCGGCACGGCCAATGGCGGGCTTTGTGAAATTCAAAACGGCGTCGTGCAAAATTTTGACATCCAAGGCGCGGGCGGAAACATTAGCTTTGCTGACGAGGACGAAAATGGCGTGGTTTGGTTTTGCACGGCAGACGGGCGGATATTTTGTTGGCGGCAGCGCCAACTGGATTTGCATCCGTCCTATCCGCCCGATTTTTGGCAGCACCTTTATCTGCGCACACTGCATGTGCGCGTGCCAGGAAAAAATCAAATTATCTGGCGGCTGTCGTCGCAGAACCATCGCCTCGAACAATGGCGTGCGGATAAGTTTGAAAAAGATTTAAGCCTTTTTCCTTGGCCGTCATCGTTTGTGACTAACTCCGCCGGTATCACCTATGATGCCAACGTCACGGCCACCTGCACCGACCGCGCTGGCAATTTGGTGGTTGGCACTCACGGTGCCGGAATTTTTTGGGCCGATGGACTGGGTGGCTGGCGGCATATCACGTCGGGAGAAAATTCGTCGCGGGACTTCGTCCTTTCAGTCTGCTTGGATAGCGAGGGAAATCTTTGGGCCGGCACGGATGGTGGCGGCCTTTACCGTGTCAAAAAAAGTTTTTTTGAATCCCCGGCCAGTCTGCCCAACGGTGTCTCCCAATCCGTTGCCGAGGATGCCGCCGGCGGTTTGTGGGTCACATTTAATGCGCATGGCTTGGATTATTTGCTGACGAATACCGCCGTCAGTTTCGGTATTGGCCAGGGCTCGAATGCCTGGTCGGTGCTGGTGGATCGGCGGCAGCAGGTCTGGGCCGGCACTCGGAACGAGGGCTTGTTCCGCTTTGAAGCCGGCAGTTTTCAGCCGGATGCGGCGGCGGGAAAAGTTGGCCAGCAAATCTTCGCGTTGTTTCTAGACCGTGATGGAAAGCTTTGGGTCGGCGGCGAAAACGGCCTTGGCAGTTACGACGGTCAGCACTGGAAATTTTTTTCTGCCGGCGCCGGCCTGCCCAACAATTCCGTCCGCGCTCTCGCGGAGGACGCCGCCGGAAATCTTTGGATTGGCACCGAAGGCGGCGGCTTGTTTTCGTTGCGCGAAGGAAAAATTTTCCCGGTCGCCGCGCCAGTTGCGGATATTTCCAGTTTGCTGGTGGATCGTGAGGACGCGTTGTGGGTCGGCACGGCCGGTCACGGTCTCGCGCGGCTCGCAAAAAATAGCTGGTCGCGTTATTCCACGACGAACGGTTTGACCAGCGATGACATCGGCTATTTCATCCAAGATAATTCGGGTGATTTGTGGGTGGGCTCGTATGAAGGCTTGCTCCGCGTCGCGTTCACCAACTCCGCTGCTGGGCCGCCAAAAATTATTTCCTGCCGCACTTTTTTGACGCGCGAATGTTCCGCCGGCGCGCAGCCCGCCGCGATTCGCTCGCATGATGGAATGCTTTTGTTTCCGACGACCGAAGGCCTGGTCACGATCAATCCCGCCGAATTGAAGCCCAACAAATTGGTGCCGCCGGTGGTCATCGAATCGGTGCTGATTGACGACGTGGAGCAGAAAACCAACCGTTTGAGTTCCGGCTGGACCGGGGCCGTGACGCTGACGCCGGTGAACGAGCAGTTGGACATTTATTTCACCTGCCTCAATTTTTCCGCGCCCAAACGCGCGGTGGCCGGCGCGCGGTTCCGTTATCGCCTCGAAGGCCGTGACAAAAACTGGACGGACGCCGGCGGGGAACGCGTGGCGCATTTCCCCAAGTTGGTGCCCGGAAAATATATTTTCCATGTCATCGCGTGCAACGAAGACGGCGTTTGGAACGAAGCCGGGGCAACGCTGCCGGTCACCGTCGAACCGCCGTTCTGGCGCACGCCGTGGTTCATCACCGGCGCGATTTTATTTTTTATCGGCGCGCTGGCGGGAACGATTTATCTGATTTCGACCGCAAAATTGAAACGCGAACTGCGCGCCATGCAGCAGAAAGAGCTGCTGGAAAAAGAGCGCTCCCGCATCGCCCGCGATTTGCACGACCAGCTTGGCGCGAATCTCACACAGGTCGCGCTGCTCGGCGAACTGGCCGAGGCGGACAAGGATTTGCCCGGCGAAGTCGAACTGCACGCGCAGCAGATTTCTGCCACGGCGCGCGACACGACGCGGTCGCTGGACGAAATTGTCTGGGCGTTGAACTCGTCGAATGACACGCTGGAAAGTCTGGCGAATTACGCGTGCAAATATGCGCAGGATTATTTTGCGCTCGCCGGCGTGAGCTACCGCGCCGAACTGCCCACGCAATTGCCGGCCGCGACGATTTTGCCCGAAGTGCGGCACAATGTTTTTCTTGCCTTCAAGGAGGCGGTGAACAACGTAGTCAAGCATGCACAAGCCACCGAGGCGCGCGTGAAGCTGCGGCTGGAACCGGGAAAATTTATTTTGATCGTCGAGGACAACGGCCGCGGTCTCGGCGACGTGGCGGATAAGAAATTGCGGAACGGCCTGAAAAACATGCGCAAGCGACTCGCCGACGTGCATGGCGAATTTGAAATTGCGCCGCGCGCAACTGGCGGCACCGTGGTGCGTCTGACGGTGCCGGTCAAAAACCAATGAAGAAGTGAGAAGGATGAATTTAGAAACAAATCCCGGCTGCTCGCTCAATGCTTGTTTCATCATTCATAATTCATCATTCTTCCTTTGACTGATGCCCATCAATATTTCCATCGTTGAGGACAATGACAAGCTACGCGCCACGTTGGCGCGGGTGATTGACCGCGCGGAGGGTTTCCATTGCGCCAGCGACTACGGCAGCGCCGAGGATGCGCTGGCCGATCTGCCAAAAATCAAACCGGACGTGGTGCTGATGGACATAAATCTGCCGGGCATCAACGGCGTGGAATGCGTGCGTCAGTTGAAAAAGCTGATGCCGCAGCTCCAGGTGATGATGCTCACCGTCTATGAAGACACGGAAAATATTTTCAATGCGCTGGCGGCCGGCGCGAACGGCTACATGCTCAAACGCACGCCGGCGAAGGAATTGATCGAGGCCATCCGCGAGGTGCAACGCGGCGGTTCGCCGATGACCACGCACATCGCGCGCAAGGTGGTCCAGTCGTTTCAAAAAACCGCCGGCGAGCAACAGACGGCGAATGAATTATCCGAACTGTCCGAACGCGAACAGCAGGTGCTTGATCTGCTTGCACAGGGTTTGATTTACAAGGAAATCGGCGAGAAACTCGGCATCAGCTACGAGACGGTGCATACCTACATCCGTAGAATTTACGAAAAACTTCAGGTGCGCACGCGGACGGAGGCGGTGGCGAAATTTCTGCGGAATTGATGTGGCAACGGACCGGAGCCTGCTCATTATTTCGCCGAGATCGGTTTGGTCGGTTCAAATCGACTGCTGCAAAAGTTTGAAGTAATCTTCGTTGGGCTGTTGTAACCACATCTGGTGACAAGCCAAGCCGATGGCATGTGGTATTCTGATTTTGTTGATGGACGTGCAAAGCAGTTGACCGTGTGTAAAACCTAAACTGCGGCAGACGTAAAAAGTTTTTAGAGCGCTTGTTCTCATTGAGGCCGGAGTAGTGTCCGGCCTCTTTTCTTTTTGGCCTTTGCAGGTGGCCACCACGGGCGGCCACTATTTTCAAAAGCAAATCGCGTTGGCTTTTCGTTCGCCGCCTGTTAATTTCTGCGCCCATGTCCACGCCGGCCAACGCAACGCCCTCGCCCTCCAAGACGCAGGTTTTTCTGCGTCGGTTGGCGTCCACGGTGATTCTCTGGTCGGGCATCCTCGCGGCGATGTTCTCCGGCAACCGGTTCATGTCTGACGGCGTCTTCGTGCTGCTGATCGCGTTTCTGGCGCTAGCGGGCTTGGTGGAATTTTACGGGTTGGCGCAAAAACGCGGGCTGGCGTCCTTCAAACTTTCCGGCGTGGTCGGCGGCGTGCTGCTGATGGTGGGCACGTTTTTGAATGTCACCGGGCATTTGGGCACGGCCAATGGCTCGCCGGCGCGGGTGAACGATTTTGAAACCGGCTTTTTGATTTTGTTCGTCCTCGGCCTGTGCCTCCGCCAGCTTTTCGCCAAGGATAGTCCGGCGGGTCTCACCGCGATTGCGGTGACGTTGTTCGGTCTGATGTATGTGCCGTGGCTGCTGAACTTCATCCAGAAAATCAATTTTTTCCCCGGCGTCGAAGGGAAATATTTTTTGCTGTATTTCATCCTGCTGACGAAATTCAGCGACATGGGTGCGTATGTCGTCGGCTCACTCATCGGTCGGCACAAAATGATTCCGCGCATCAGCCCCGCCAAAACCTGGGAAGGTTTTGCCGGCGCGCTGCTCATTTCCACCGTCGCTAGCTTGGCGTTTGTGCATTTTCTCGGCGGTCACATGGCGGGCATGAACTCCCTGCACGCCGTCATTCTCGGCATCGTTTTGAGTTCCACGGCGGTCATCGGCGATTTGATTGAGTCGCTGTTCAAGCGCGAGTGCGGAGCCAAGGATTCCGGCAACATTTTGCCGGGCATCGGCGGCATCCTGGATTTGCTCGACAGCATTTTGTTCAATGCGCCGATCATGTATTTATATTTGCGGCACGTCTTGATTCCATGAAAAACGTTGTTCTCCTCGGCAGCACCGGCAGCATCGGCACCAGCACCGTGAAAGTCGCGGAAGATTTGCCGGACCAAATCCGGCTCATCGGCCTCGCGGCCGGCGGTAATGACGAATTGCTTTTGGAACAGACGCGCAAGCACAAACCCGCCGTCATTTCCATCAACGATCCGGCCAAGGCAGACGAATTGCGCGCCACGCTCGGCACGAGCTGCGAAGTTTGCTGCGGTAACGAAGGCTTGCTCAAACTCGCCACGTTGCCGACGGCGGACATTGTTTTGATAGCGATTGTCGGCACGGCGGGTTTGCAACCGGCGCTCGCCGCGATTCGTGCCGGCAAGGACATTGCCGTGGCGTCGAAGGAAATTCTCGTCATGGCTGGCGAGATCGTGATGAACGAGGCGCGCAAGCACGGCGTTCGTGTGCTCGCGGTGGACAGCGAACATTCCGCGATTTTCCAGTGCCTCGACGGCAAGCCGACGGATTCCGTCCGCCAACTTTTGCTCACGGCCAGCGGCGGGCCATTCCGCGACAAAACGCTTTGGCCTAAAGAAAAATTTTCCAAAATCACTGTCGAACGCGCGCTCAAACATCCGTCCTGGGTCATGGGCCGGAAGATCACGATTGATTCCGCGACGCTGTTCAACAAAGGTTTGGAGATGATCGAAGCCCGCTGGCTGTTCGACATCGAGATGGCGCGCGTCGGCGTGGTCGTGCATCCGCAGAGCATCGTGCATTCGATGGTGGAGTTCGTGGACGGCTCGCTGATTGCGCAGCTTTCGACGCCCGATATGTGCCTGCCGATTCAATACGCGCTGACGTATCCCGACCGCGCCGCGAGCGACCGCGTGCAGACAAATTTTTCCAAGATTGGCACGCTCACATTTGAAGAACCGGACGTGGACCGTTTCCCGGCGATTGAACTGGCTCGCCGGGCAGGGGAGGTTGGCGGAACTTTGCCTGCCGTGTTGAATGCGGCGAATGAAATTGCCGTCGAAGCGTTCGTGAACCGGAAAATCAATTTTCCGCAGATCACTGAAACTGTCCGCCGCACCATGGACGCGCATTCGGTGGTGACGCATCCAACGCTGGACCAGATTTTGGAAGCGGATGCGTGGGCGCGGCGCGCGGCGGCGAAATAAGCGATTGGTAGCCAACTCGGCTGAATTTTCAGATATGAAAAACGTCAGCCCGCGAGCGTTGCCGCCGTTTCTTTGACTTTGCGCAAATCCAGCTTGCCGGTTCCCAGCAGGGGAAACTGCTCCACGCGGAAAAACGCATCGGCTTTCGGCTTCCACAAATTCGGCAAATCGCACGCGGAAAAATTTTCGAGGCACATCTGCAAATCGTTTTCTGCAAGCTTGTGCAGCACCACCAGTCGTTCGCCTTTCTTTTCATCCGGCACGCTGGCGACGACAAACATCGTCTCGGCCGCACCTGCCAGTTCCTGCAATTTTTCCTCGATCTTCAAATGCGGCACCATCTCGCCGCCGATTTTGCTGAACCGGCTCAGGCGGCCGGTGATCTGCAAAAAACCGTCCTCGTCCAGCGTCGCCACGTCGCCGGTGCAATACCAGCCGTGGCGCAAAACGTCCGCTGTTTTTTCCGCCAGGCCAAGATAGCCGAGCATGACGTTCGGCCCGCGCACCAGCAACATGCCCGGTTCGCCGGCGGGCACCGTTTTATCGCTCCACGGATGTTCCGGGTCGGTCAGCCGCGCCATCATGCCGGGCAGGACGCGGCCAATTTTTCCGCGCTTGCCGCCAATCTGATGAAAGCCCGCCGCGCGAAAATCCATAATGTTGACCGCCACCGCCGGTGCGCATTCCGTCGTGCCGTAACCTTCCAGCGGGCGGATGCCGAAAAATTGCTCAAACGCGTCGGCGAGCCGTTCGGATAATTTTTCCGCGCCGACGATGACGAGTTGCAAGCCGCCGAAATCTTCCGACGGCACGCCGCGCATGTAAAGTTGCAGAAACGTCGGCGTGGCCAGCAGAATCGTGACGGCGTTTTCGCGGACGAGCGTGCCGATGGCCCGCGCGTCGAGCGGATTCGGATGGAACACCACGCCCGCACCGATTTCGGCCGGCAGACACAGCGTGACGGTGAATCCGAATGAATGGAAAAATGGCAGGATGCCCAGCAGCCGGTCGTGGTGCGTGAAATTCAGGATGTGGCCGAACTGTTCGAGATTCGAGAGAATGTTGTAATGCGTCAGCATCACGCCCTTCGGCTCGCCGGTGCTGCCGCTGGAAAAAATCACGGTGGCAAGATCGTCCAGCGCGACGTCTTTTTCCTGACCGGCCGCGCGTTTGAGCAAACTGAATGGCGCAAATTTGGCAAGCAGCCAGGCGGTGATTTTTTCTGGCGCGGTTGGATTTGCCGCCAGGTCTTCGAGATAAACCAATTCGCCGGGAGGCGTGAGTGTTATTTTTTCCAGAAACTTTCGCGAGGTGATGACGGTCTTGATGTCGCATTGTTTGGCGCACGCGGCAATGGTGCTTTCGGACAAAGTGTAATTCAGATTCACCGGCACCTTGCCGCAGAGAAACGCGGCATAATTGACCAGCGCTCCGGGCACGCTCGGCGGCAAGAAAAGCCCGACCATTTCCTGGCCGCGCCAGACTTTCTTTAACCGGCGCGCGAGGAAAATTGTTTTCACCAAGGCGGTGCCGAAAGTGATTTTGTCGCTCGTCGCATCGATCATCGCAAACCGGTGCGGATGGCGGCGCGCGGCGCGGACGAAATTGCGCGGCATCGGTTCCATTTTGGCGCGGCGATATTGCCACGCGTCGGCGATCAATTCCTGCACGGCTTCGCGGACTTGAATCGGCGTGGTGGTTGCCGGCATGGGCGCACCGAAACTCACGGTCACCGGATGCGGCAGGCGTTCAGGAAAACGGCGCACCATGCGGCCATGTTCAAAACTGGTCGGGCTGCCCAGCACGCCGTCGAGCGCGATCGGGATGATCGGCGCGTCCAGATCTTTCATGAGGCGCTCGAAGCCGCGCTGGAACGGCAGCAATTGGCCGATGCGAGTAATCTGGCCCTCGGCAAAAATGCAGACGACTTCGCCGTTGCGGATGGCCTCGCTCGCCGCCTGCAACGAGTGGAGCATTTCGCGCGGGCGCTGGGCGGGGGAAATGGGAATCGCGCCGAGGATTTTGGCAAACGGCTTGATCCAGCGACTATCGTAAATGTCCTTGAACATCAAAAAGCGGATGGGCCGGTCGGTCGAGGCGATCAGCAGCAACGCGTCGGCGAAGGAAAGATGATTGCACACAAACAGCGCGCCGCCTTTGGCCGGAATGTTGTCGCGTCCGATGATGCGGATTTTGTAGATCGAATTAGTCACGCACCACAGCACAAACCGCAGCAGCGCGTCGGGCAGCAGCACCAGCAAATAAATGGTTGCGCCCAGCGTGGCGATGGCAATGAGGAGAAAAATTTCCGGCGCGGTCAGTTTCAAGACGGATGTGAGCAAATAGAAAACGCCGGAAACGAGAAAAATTCCAATCCACGAAATGAGATTCGCCGCCGCCAGGATGCCACCTTTTTGTTCCAGCGCCGGCCGGTGTTGTAGCATCGCGGAAATCGGCACGATAAAAAAACCGCCGAAGAAACCGAGCGCGGCCAGCCCCACGGCCACTTCGTCGAAGGTCAGGCCGGTCATTCCCAGCAGCGCGGCGCAAACGGTCAAGCCGACGGCGCCGAGCGGAATCAGGCCGGTTTCAATTTTGCCGCCGGACAAATAGCCCGCCGCAAAACTGCCCAGGCCGATGCCGATGCCGGTGGCCGATTGCAAATAGATTGCGGTGGCCGGGTCGGAAATGTGGAGCACGTCCTTGGCGTAAATGATGACGAGAAACTGGATGAGCGCGGCGATGGCGAAAAAGTAAGTGTTGCCCACGACCGCCAGCCACAGCGGCCGGTCGCGGCGCAGGAGCCGAATTTGCGCCCACAATTCTCCGACAAAATTCGCGTTGAATTTTTTCGCCGGAGCGGCGGCGGGAATGTTGGTGATGCCGAAGCTGGTGATTAGTCCGATGACCGCCAGCGCGATGAGGATGACGCCCGGCCAGCCGGGGTCCGCCGCAAAAACTTTGCACAGCCAGCCGCCGGCGACCGTGCCGCCGATGATGGCGAGAAAAGTGCCGAGTTCCAGCACGCCGTTGCCCCACGAAAGCCGCCGCTCCGGCAGCAATTCCGGCAGCAGGCCGTATTTCGACGGGCCGAAGATGGCGCTGTGGACGCCCATCAAAAACACCGCGCCGATGGTGACGTAGAGTTGGTGCGTCGCCAGACCGGCGAGAGCGATGAACATGACGAAAATTTCAAACAGCTTCACGCAGATCGTCACCCGCCGCTTGCTGAACCGGTTGGCAAAAAATCCGCCGGCCATGGAAAACACGATGAACGGCAAGGCGAACAGTGCGCCGACGATGCTGACCAGCCGCCCGCGCTGTTCGCTGGAGTAATCCATTCCGGCGATGAGGGAGATGACCAGCCACTTGAGCGTGTTGTCGCTAAAACCGCCCTGAAACTGCGTGACGATCAGCGCCCAGAAACCGCGGTTGGAATTGCCGGTTTCTGGCGGCGGATTGCCGGGGTTGGGCTTAGCTTCGTTCATCAGAGTCACGTTAACAACTAATCCTTGAAAGTGGGAATTGAAAAAATATTTCGCGACATCGTCGCAGGCGATGCGCGGGCGAGCTTGGTTTTAGTTTGTCAGGCGGCCGTCGGCGGGCGTAGGCTGCGCGGATGAAATCCCCTTTCCTTTCGCGCCGCGATTTTCTGAAAACTTCCGCGCTGGCCGTCGCCGGTTTGCCGCTGCTCGGCACGCAGGCTGCCGAACCGAAACGCAAAATCGGTTTTGCCTTGTGCGGGCTGGGCAATTTAAGCACGCATCAAATCGCGCCGGCGCTGCAGACGACCGAGTTTTGCCGACTCGCCGGGATTGTCACCGGCACGCCGGCCAAGGCGGCGCGCTGGAAGGCGCAGTATAATATTCCCGACCACTGCATTTACAATTACGACACGATGGCGCAGATGGCCGACAATCCCGACATTGACGTGGTTTATGTCGTCACGCCGAATGCGTTGCACGAGGAATCCACGGTCAAGGCGGCAAAGGCGGGCAAGCATGTGCTGTGTGAAAAGCCGATGGAAATTTCCGTGGCGCGTTGCCAGCAGATGATAGACGCGTGCCGCGACGCGAAAAAACTTCTGGCCATCGGCTACCGGCTGCACTTCGAGCCGAATAATCTGGAATGCGTCCGGCTGGCGCGCGAAAAAGTTTTTGGCCAATTGAAATCCATCGAAGCCGGTTTCGGTTTTGCCATTGGCGACCCGAAGCAATGGCGGCTGAACCGCGCGCTGGCCGGCGGTGGGCCGCTGATGGACGTGGGCATTTACGCGTTGCAGGCCATGCGCTATCTCACCGGCGATGAACCGGTGGAGGTTTCTGCCACGCAAAGCACCACGGACAAAACTAAATTCCATGATGTCGAGGAAACGATCTCGTGGCAGTTGAAATTTCCCGGCGGCCTGCTGGCGAATGGCGAGGCGACCTATGGTTTCAATGGCCCGAACCGTTTCAACGCCTATGCCGAGCGCGGTTCATTCGGAATGGAGCCGGCTTACAGCTACCACGGACTGCGCGGCCATCGCAGCGACGGACATGAAATTCAACTGCCCGACATCGACCAGTTCGCGGCGGAGATGGATGACTTTGCGCAATGCATTTTGAACCAGCGGCCAACCCGTGTGCCTGGCGAAGAAGGTTTGCGCGACGTGAAAATTATGATGGCCATCTACGAAGCGGCGCGCACGGGCAAAGCTGTGACTTTGTGAACTGTCCGGCGCGGCATCAGTCCAGATTGGTCTGGTTCACCGCGTCCGGTTTTTTCACCCGGTTCTGCATCTTGTTGACGAAATGTTTCGCCGTGGCGAGCCACGAATAATTTTTGATTTCCAGAAAGGTGCGGAGTTCGTTGGCCGGCGTGCGGTGCCGGAAATTTTTCCCCTGCCAGATGCGCTCGCCGGTGGCGGCATTGCGCGCCCGCGTCCACGACGCCGCCGAGATGTGGCGATGGCCGTAATTCTGCACGGTGATTTCGTTCGGGATCGGCACGTATTTCTGGTCGCAGATATTGCCGTAGGAAATATAATTCTCAGAATACGTGTCGGTGGTGCAATAGACGATGTCGCCATTCGGCTTCACCGGCTGCACGCAGCTCGAATAAAAAACTTCTTTCGTCTCCTTGACGCCGCCGAAACCGTCGAGCGGCGCGTAGGAGAACTTGCCCTTGTAATAGCCTTCGAACCGGTAGAGCGAAACGTTGTAACCGCGCTGGCGGAATTGCTCGCGGAATTTCTCGCCGTCGTCGCGGTCGGGCAGATTGACGATGGACGCGGGAATGAAATTGCTCAAGAGGCCCGCCGCGCGTAGTTTGTCCATCTTGCCGGTGAACTCCTCGAAGTCAGCGAATTCAAAGTGGAACGACGGCTGGACGATGACGCGCGTTTTTTCTTGGCGGCAGGCGGCGATCAGTTTGTCCACGTCGAAGCTCAAATTGGTCACGATCATCTTCGCGCGCCAGCCCTTCACCTGGCTGACGATGGCAAAAAAATCGCTGTGCAAACTGGGTTCGCCGCCGGAGAAGATGAGCTTGTCGTAGTCGCCCTTGAACGGAAACGCATTCAGGCCGTCGATCCACTCCCGGCCGGTGCGCCGCTTGTTGGACATGATCTTGCGTTTGGATTCGCTCATGTCGAACATCGGCTTGTCGAGGTCCTGCCGCTGGTTGCAATACGAACAGTCGTAGTTGCACGAGCGGGTCAGCGACACGTCCATGATTTTGGAGAGCGGGGCTTCAGCGGGCATATTTACTTTCAATTTCGTCAAGATGGACTTCGGCGCCGCGCTGGGCGGACAACGTGAGTGCTTCGATGACTTTCATGGTTTTGATAGAATCATCCACATCGGTCTCCGGGCGCAAACCATTTTTGACGCAATGCTCGAAATGTTGCAAAGCATGGAACACGGAGTCGGGAATGATCTCCCGTTTGCAGGGGATTTTCAACAGTGGTTTGGCCGGGAACCGGCAAAGAATTTCACTGCGCTTCAAATCGCTGGTGATCTCGCCGGCCTCGCCAATGAATTGGACGCGTTCGTAGGATGTATCCACCGCATCGGCCAGCGAGGCGTCGAGCGTGGCGGTCATACCGTTGCGAAACCAGAATTGGCAGTGCGCCGTGTCCTCGCCGCAGGTCGCTGGCAAGGTGCGGTTTTCAAAGATGGCATGGACGCGGTCCACCTCGCCGAACCAGTGGAGAAATAAATTCACAAAGTGAACGCCGGCATTGTGCAGCACGCCGCCGCCGGTGAGGTCGCGGTGCAACGGCGCAAACGATTTCAGCCGCGCCGCGAGGTTTTGATTGTGAAACGCGTGGACGGCCGTGATTTTGCCGATTCGGTTTTCCGCGATGACATTTTTCAGCACGCGGTTACGGTCGGAATAGCGCTGGTTGAAATCCACCATTAGCACTCGCCCGGACTTTTCTGCGACGGTTTTCAGCGCCAGACAATCGGCGACATTTTTGCCGAGCGGTTTTTCGCAGAAGACATTCAGTCCGCGTTCCAGTGCCTTTTTCACAAACTCCGGATGCAGATGATTCGGCAGGAGGATCAGCGCGGCGTTGGTGCCGGAGGCGAGCAGGGCATCCGCATCCGAAAAACGCTGGGGCGTGTAGCGCAAGCCGCGCTGGGCCTCGCGAAATTTGTTTTCATCGCGCGCCAGGATGCCGGCGATGACCAGCGGCGAATTTTTCCGGTTGAGCGCGGGCAGGTAGGCGTAGTTGAAAAATTGTCCCGCACCGAGCAATCCGCACGCGAGGTTGTTCGCCGGCGGTTTGGATTTCGGGGCGAGCCGAAGCCGCCGGGTGTCCAACTCCGAAATGATTCGCCGGACCGCCGTGGCCGCCGAATAGCTGGATTTCTTTTTGGGCATCACGCTGGGCAGCGAGCATAGCCAGCGGCTTGGCAGCGTCAAGCCCGTGGTGGTTACGGCTTACGGCAATTGAATCTGATAAAAACTTTGCGGCGCGTTGGGATTCACCGGATTGGTGAAATTGAAATTGCCGCTACCGTCAAATTGGTTCGTGAGCAGGCGCGTCCAAGTGTTCACCGGATTGGCGAGATTGGTCGTGCCGAGCAGATAATAATTGCCATTCGCCACCCCGTTCGTGCCGCTCAAATTGATGCTGCTGCCCGTCAGCGAGAACCGGGTGATGACCGGCGGCGCGGGCAGGGCAGGCGTGGCATGGGCTTCCACTGAATTGCCACTGTTGGCGGCGCTGCCGGTAGCGCTGACGATATAATAATAAGTCGTGCCGTTGGCGATGCCGGTGTCGAGGTAGTTGGTGGCGGTGATTCCGGAGGCCACGGTGGTTGTCTCATTTCCGCTGCTGGTTCCCCGCTGGAGGATATAACCGGTCGCGCCGATGGCTGGCTGCCAGCTTAAAGTAATCTGCGCGTTTCCGGCCGTGGCGGTCAGGTTGGCTGGCGCGGCGGGCTTGGTTGTGGTGATGGCATTGGCCGCGATGCCGCCGGCATTGACCGGCGTCACTTTGTAATAATAAGTTCCGCTCGCGCCTGCGCCATAATCCGTGTAAGTGGTTTCCGTGATGCTTTGCAACAAGGTGAACGAACCGAGGAGGCTGGGGGAACGGGCAATGACGTAACCCACCGCGCCGGACACGCCCGACCAGTTCAAAGTGATATTCGTGGTCAGAGTCGGAGTGGCCGTCAGCGAGCCGGGTGCCGTCGCCGGCGGCGCTGGCAATGCCTCCGTCACCACGGAAGTCGAATTGCCGCTAGTTCCGCCGGCGCTCGTGGCGGTGACATAATAACTGTAAAGACTGCCGTCCGTGGGTGAAGTATCCGTGTAGCTGGTGCCGATGACGGCATTGTTAAGAATAATGGTGTTCAAGGTATTGGTTGAGCCGCCGCCGGTTCGAACCAAAATTGAACGCCAGAGCGAGTAATAGTTGGCTCCCATCGAGCCGCTCCAATTCAAGGTCACGCTCTGGTGACCGACGCTCGTTACGTTGAGACCCGTGGGCGTGGCCGGTGCAGTCGTGGACAAACCGGCAGACGGGGTCGCGCCGGGACTTGGCGGCGAATTGGTGCTGGTGCCAACCGGATTGACCGACTGCACTTCATAGTAATAGGTCGTGCCATTAACGGCGGTGGTGTCGAGATAAGTGGCGTTGTTCGTGCCGCTGCCGCAGACCGGACCGGTGACGCCATTGGTGAGGGAGGCGTAGCCGCTGCCGGAAGTGGTCGAACGCAAAATTTTATAACTGGTTGCACCAGGTGTCGCCGGCCAGCAAACCAGATTGCAATTGTTGCCAGCGTAAGCGGCAACGCTCGCCGGTGCCGGCGGCACATAGTTGCTCAATTCCAGCCGGAGGTAATCATACATCGCATGGTCGGCAAAATATCCATTGCCGCCCACTTTGCCGGTCTGGCGCATGTAGATATTGATGGTGTTGGCTCCGGTGTGCAGCAGATTGGTTGAAAAGTTGAACCGGGCGTCCGAGAAGTCGCCGTTGATGCCTTCGCGGATGGTCGTGTCACATTCGGCAGTGGAGCCGCTGTAATTGGGGACGTAACCCGTGCTGCCGGCGATCTGCGTGCCGTTGATAGAGATTTCCACCGCGCCCTGGTAATCCGAACACAAGGCAATATAAAAAGAAGCTGACCCATAAGGAGCTGTTGGCAGATTGAAATTGATGGTCGAACTTGAGTCGTTATAAAATCCGGTGCTACTCACGACGCAGGGCTGGACATAGTTCCAGTCGGTCGTCCATCGGCTTTGGCCGACGATATAGTTCGGTCCGCTCGGAAAGTCGAATGGGTATTCGAGAAACTTGCCCCAGATCGGACTGGGATAGGCCGGGTTGGAGTAGATCTCACTCACCCAGTAGTCGTCGCCGTGCCGGAACTTGTTTAGTCCGGTCCGGCTCGGGTAACCAATCTCAAACACCGTCGCCCCCACGCGCGTGGAGTTCGTCCAGATGACCGTGCCCAGATTGTTCGTCGCGCCGGCGGTGACCGTGACGCTGAAAGGCGCGGTCGGAAGATTAAACGTATTCGGCATGTTGCCGCCGGTCTGGGCTTGTGACATGAACGTGCCGGACTCGCCCGGACCAAACGCGTAAAGCGTATAGTTCGCGCCGGCGATGACATTCGGGATGGTGAAATTTCCATTGGTATCGGCCTTCACCCAGAATTGATAGTTCTTCATCCAGCCCTGAAAATCATAGGTGCTTCCGGTGGTGCTGGGCTGCTGCATGATGCCAACCCACAGGCCGGCGGCGGACGCGTTGGGGTTGCCGTTGTCGGCGATGGTGAATTGTCCGCTCACGGTGCCGCGCCCGGACGCCACGGCGTAGTTTGCGTTGGTGAACCAATAGTAAGGCCAGGCGCCCGCCGCGCTGGTGGGCTGTCCGTTGAGGTCCACGCCTTCTTCCGCCAAAGCCTGCGCCTGCGCGTCATTGTAAAGCGCCGTGGCCGGCTGGTTGGTGCCGGTGAGCGTGTTCGTGACATTGTTGCAATAGATAAAATAAGGGCCGTAGACTTTTGTCCAGACTTCACCGGCCGCCCAATTCGCGTCGTTGATGCCGCCGCCGTAATGGCCGGAATTCATCATGTTCAGGACGGTGGTGCCGATGTGCTCCATCAAATCTCGCTTCATCGGTCCACCCTGATGATATTCCATGCTAGCCTGAATATTCCAGAGCCCGACGTTTTTCCCGCCCGAGCCGACGCTGCTCCAACCATAGACGTGCTGGTTACCGAAATCCGCGCTGTATTTGTATTTGTCCTCGTATTGCCCCGCGTAAATCCCGTTTGTCCACAGCGACACTTCCACCGGCGCGCCGTTCACCCCGATGGCCAGCCCGCCGGAAACTTCCATCAGCCGGCTGCGCATGGGATCCACGCTCATCCAATTGAAAATGGAACTGGCATAGATGTTGTCGCGGCATTCGCCCATTGAAAAGGCGGCGTCCGTGCTGCGATGCGACCAGATGGGCGTGACGTAAAATCCGGTTGACCCGCGCAGCATCGAGTAATGCACCTCCATGGCGCAGTTGGCCACCGTGGTGGTGAACATGGAAACTTCGGCATAATTGCCCCCGTTGCCGGCCGGGTCCGACACGATCGAATAAGTGAAGACGTTGCCTTGGTTGTTGCTGTTCTCCCAATAGAGTTTGCCGCCATTCGAATTGCCGGCCACCAGATCGGTCGTCGCCGTGGAACCGGTGTTGTTGTAGGTGTAATAGATGTTGTTGATCTGCGCGCCGGTCTTCGTGAAGACGATCGAGACGATGCCGTTGGCCATCGTCACGGTGCCGTTCCCGTTGTCCACGAGCGTGACGCTTCCGCCCGTGCCCGTGCCGCCGCCGGGGAGGTTGGCCCAAGCCGCCGGGACACCCGCCAGCAAGACCAAAACGATCAGGCCAAAAAATACGTTCCGAAAAGCGGGAGGGATCAGGAAAAGATAATTCACGGTTGGGGGATTCAAAACGGTTGAGCTACGGCGGCGTGGGATGATGCGGCAATGGCGATTCAAAGCTGGCTAATTGTGATGATTCAAATTAGCACTGATGGAACGGACTCGACATCGCCAGTTCTGGTGATGATTTTCGCTGTCGCCTTTGGGAGACAATGTGTTTTCGCGGTTCGGCGGTTTCCCGGGGAGACGTGAGACGCTTGGGTGACCTTCACCCAGCGCGGAAATCGCCATTCCGCTTTATGCTTGTTTAATTTTCCCGAAGGAGTATTCAGTCAACCATATGAGCACCATCCTTTTGGGTTGTATCGTGGGATTCATCGCTTGGTTTCTCGTCCGCTATCTCGCTGCCGGCTTTTACACCGTCAATCAAAACGAACGCGCCGTGAAGACCCGCTTCGGCCGCGCCGAACGGGTAGGGGACGCCACCACCGGTCAGGACCCCATCGCCGAGGCACTGAACGCCGAGGAAAAGGAGCGCTATAATTATCCGCAGGTTCGCGTCATCCCGCCGGGCGGGCCGTATTTCAAATGGCCGTGGGAGAAAGTTTATAAAATCTCCATCGCCACCCAGACGATGAACATGGCGACCGACCCGGAGAACTCCGACGCCAATTACCAGGGCACCATGCTCGAGGCCGTCACCAAGGACCAACTCAACACCGGCTTGAAAGGCTAGATCCGCTGGCACGTCTCCGAGCGCAATCTTTACGCCTATCTGTTCGGCGTCAAACATCCCATCGTCCACGTCATGGGCTATTTCGTTTCCGTCCTGCGCGAGCGCATCGCCAACTTCGAGGCACCCGCCAATGCCAAGACCGGCGACCCGCAGGCGTTGCACAATCTTGCCGCCACCGCCGTCACCGGCATTTCCATCAACGACCTCCGCAAGAATCTTTCCGACATCAACGACCACATGGACAAGGAATGCGCCGGGTCCGCCGCGCGCTACGGCATCGCACTGGATGCGTCGCTCATCACCGGCATTGATCCGCCACCCGAGGTCGAGTCCGCTTTGGCCGCCATCAATACGGCTTACAACGAAGTTTCCTCCAGCATCAGCCTTTCGCAGGCGAGCGCTGATCAAAAGATCGTCCAATCCAAACGCGCCGTGGAGATCGAGACGCTCAAGGCGCAGGCCGAAGTCCAGCCCATCGTCGCGCTGGCCGAGCAGTTGAGCGACTTGAAGCAGAACGGCGCCGGCGCCCTCGACGCCTATGTCCGCAACGTCCGCCTGAAACTCTACAGCGAAGCCAAGACCGTCATCCTGGAGGCCAGCCATGAATGATAATCCCATCGCCCACTTCTTCGTCGCCGGCGTCTTCACCTTCTTCGGCCTGTTCATCCTCGTGCCGATCTTCTTCGGCTTCGTGCGGCTGTTCGGCTTTTACACCATCGTGGAAGAAAAACAGTGCAAAGTTTACATGCTGTTCGGCAAAGTCGTCGCCGTCATTGACGAGCCGGGATTGCACCTGCTCATCTTGAAAATGGGCATCAAGGCCCCGCTCGTCAACTTCCTTGGCAAATGCCACACGCTCGATTTGCGCCTCGACCAGGAATACATCCGCAGCACGCCCGTCAATTCCGAGGAAGGCGCGCCCATGGGCATCGGCATCTGGTATGAGATGGTCGTGAGCGACCCCGTGGCCTACCTCTTCAAGAACGCCGACCCGCGCGGCTCCCTGGCCGCCAACGTGGGCAACTCCACCGTCCGCTGCCTCAGCAACATGAAACTCGCTGACATGTTGCAAAACCGGCATCCCATGAGCCAGACCGTGCGCACCGAAGTCTCCCCGCAATCGCAGGCGTGGGGTTACAGCCTCGGCTCCGTCTATATCCGCAAGGTGCATTTCCGCGACGTGGGCATGATCAAGCAGATCGAGGAAAAGGTCGTGAACCGGCTGCGACAGGTCACCTCCGCCATCAAGCAGGACGGCACCAACCAGGTGAACATCATCGCCAGCACGGCCGAACAGCAGGCCGCCATCGAGTTTGCCAAAGCCGCCGCCATGCGACCCCAGATCGTGGGGCTGGCGTTGAAAAAGATCTCGCAAGACCCGGACATCTCGCGCGCCCTGTTCGCCGTGCTGGAAACGCAGAACATCATTGCCGGCGAAGCCAACATCACGCTCATTCCGAAGAACAGCAACCTGCTGGGCCAACTGGTTGCCGCCACGCAATCGCAGAAGATGGCGGTGAAATAAACGGTATGATTAACAATTAGACATAACTAAGGAAGCCATCAAACAGCAGGCAACTGAAATACCGGCAGCGTGGTCTGAGGTTTACAAGGCAATACGTGCTTCACCAACAGCTTGGCAACCTTATCTACCGTTTTTTTGCCGAACAAATTGACAAGTGTTTTCAACAATTTCACAATGGTTATTCATCCCATGCTCACATGGTTTCGAAGCCGATTAGCTTCAAGCAGTGCAGGCTAATTCATGGCCAATGCATGATCCCGATGGCCAGTTCAACGACCGCGTAGTTCATCCGCGATCTACGCATTTTTTGTTTTCATCGCGTATGCTCGAAGGCCAGACGCCAAAATTTGTTGTTGTGGGCGGCAAGCGCGATGAAGGGATTTTGCAGTGCGGGCTTGAGGAGAATTCGTTGCAGCCATTTCGCCCATGCAAGTCGTCGCGCAAAGGCAGCGTCACACTGTCGAGCTATTTTTTGACGGGTTTCATCCCATGTCAATCCGCCTCGGCTCCAGTCGGCGAGCGGCGCAATCGCCAGTCCTGCTGATTCGAAAGCCATGGACATGCCATTACCGGTGACGGGTGGAATCATGGTGATGGCGTCACCCACGCAAATCTCGGTGCGGGCGATGGCCCGCTGCGGTTGCAACGACAATCCGGCTATGGCGCAAAAAGAACCTTCGTCGAACTCCGCGCTGACAAGGCGCTCGTGCAATGGTGAACCGGGCTGGCCATATAGCCGTTCACGCCAGTTTTTTGGTGGGCCGGTTTCGTTTGTTTGTTTGCGAAAAAGGCCGCAGATGTTCACCTCGCCACCATTAATTTTGCACAAACCGACGTAGCCTTGAGCCGAGACGTGCATTTCCAAATCGGCGGCAAGCGCGAGGTTGCGACCGTGAATTTTCAAGCCGAACCAGCGGACGCCGTTTTTCTCGGTTTGAGCATGGCGACCCGTGGCGCGGACAATGCCTTCGCCAAAATTCCCAACAAAGCGTTGGTCCGCGATTAATTCACCGCCGAGTTCGCGAAATTTTTCCGCCAATATGGCGTCCAGTGTGAAGCGTGAGAGGCAGATGGCCGCTGACGGCAACGGGCGCGGTGCGGTTGCTTTGGTGGCGGTAAAAAATGCGGCCGTCTTTGCGCTGACGGCACCAGCTCGACCGAGTAATACATCCAATCCCAGCCGTGCGAGCGTGGTCTGGCCGCGCCCGCTGATGAATTCGCCGCAAACGCGATGGCGTGGATAAGTTCCGGCTTCATGAATTAACACCGGCACATCGAGTTGCCGCAAGCCGATGCCCAACGTCAAACCCGCGAGGCCACCACCGACAATCGTGATAGACTGGGCCATACCTCAACTAATTTTCTGTGCGATGAAAAGATGGCTGAAAGCTCCAACGCGTTGTTCCGTAAACCGCCAGTTTTGTTTGTCCGGCCAGAGCAAAGAAAGTTCCTGGCCGGAAAACCCCGCACGCACGCTAATCGCGGCGTCATGACGCGTGACGTCATTGCAGCCAATAACCCACAGCAGCCGGCTGCAAAACACTGACCAACTGGAGCGCCTTGGCTCTAGGGCGATGAATAAATTTGCACGTTGCGAAATCAGGTGTAGCAGTGTCTCCAGAGGCGCATCCTCGAAGTGATGCAAAAACAGGTTGGCGATAACGGCGCCGTCCGGCGTGGAAGTTTTCGGCCAGTGAAAAACGTCGGCTACGACAGCTTCTGCGCGCCAGCCCAGCGCGGCGAACGCGACCAGCGTTTCCTCGGATACGTTCTTTTGCAAATCAATCAGCATAGCGGTCACGTTCGGCCAGACTAGTGAGAGCTTTTGTGCTACCTGTAAAAGGAAGTTTCCATCACCGGCACCAAGTTCGGTGATTTGCCCCGGCGCGTCTCGGTTCAACGCATTTTGCAATGCCTCCACCATGATGACGTGATTGCGCATCCAGTCGTTCACGCGTTGCAAATCCCGGCGGGAATGGATGGCGCGCGGATCGTCGGGCGGCAGTGTGTCGAGCAGTTCGGTTTTAACGATGCGCTTCACGCAGCACTCACTTTCAAAAACGCGCCGTGACAACTGAAGCCTGCGCCAAACGCTGACATCCACCAGAGACCGTCGGGCACGGAATCGTTCAGGGCGCGCTCCAGGACGAAGTAAACCGTGGGGCTGCTGATGTTACCGAATTCGCGCAACACGGCAGAACTGTGGCGCACATCCTCCGCGCTCAAATTAAGCTTGTCGCGCAATGCGAGAATCACGTCGCGTCCGCCGGTGTGCAAAATCCAGCCGGTGATTTGCTCGCGCTTGACCTTGGCTGCGATAAGCGAATCGGAAAACAATTTTGCCGCCAACTCGCTGGCAACTTGCGACACCTGCGGCCGCAAAATATTCCGCAGCTTACCGTTCTGGTGACCAAACCGGAGGGTGTTGGATGATCTCGGACTGATTCCCGCGCTGCATGCGTTCATGAAAAACTTCACCGCGGAAACTGGGGTCCAAGCGCATTTGACAGCTTTTTCCGGGTTGGAAGAAATGGACCCTGCCCGGCGCACAATTCTCTATCGCGTAGCCCAGGAAGCGTTCACCAATGTTTCACGGCATGCCAAAGCCAGCCGCGTGGAAGTGTCCATCCAGAAACTGCCAACCGGGATTTGCATGAAGATAAATGACAACGGCAAATCCTTCAGCGTGGAGCGCCTGTTCAATGCGAAAGGCAACAAACGTCTCGGACTACTCGGCATGCGGGAACGGTTGGAGATGGTCGGCGGCCGGTTCGCGATTGAATCTGCATCGGGCCAAGGCACCACCGTCACGGCGGAGATACCACTTGGAAAGGATAGCAAATTGGTTGATGCCGTCCGCGAAAATCAAACTTGAATGGCCATAAAAAATTACTGTTCTGTTGGCCAATGACTACGCGGTCGCCCAAGACTTGGGGGATCAACTCCAACCGGCTGTATGCTTGGAAACAGCGCTTTGCCCCCGCCGACGCTGGGGGGAAATGGCGTTTACAGTTTAGCAGGTGCGGGCTTTCGGAGATCGGCTTCAACATTGATGACGACATCCACGCTGTTAGCAACACAACCGGGCCGGGTTCCAACAACCGATAGACTTCGGCCAGGGCAAAGTTTTTCTTCATGGTGGATTGAATTTTAGATTTTAGCCGGTGGCACCGACGTTTGCCGACTTGTTTTTGAAAATCGCCGCGCCCAAAAATCGGATAGGGGATGTCTGAAAAGCACGGCCAGGACCATGAGAATTATTGCCGCGAGGATCAGATAAAGCGGCACCGGCCCCAGCCAGGCGACAAGCCGTTTCCACTGCTTCCCAAAAAAATATCCAAGCAGGATGTAAGTGGTGGAATAAGCCGCCGACCCCGTGAGATTATACAACAGAAAGGTGCGCCACGGCATCTTCGACAGGCCGGCCAGTAGATTGACCACCAGCGGCGGAAACAGGAAGATGAACCGCGCGATAAAAACCGTCTTGGCGCCATGCCGTTTAAAAAATTGCTCCGGCCACTGCAGCCGGTCGGGTGTGAGATGCAGCCAGCGGATTTTTTCCAGGCCTCCTTGCCCCAGCCGCCGTCCTAGCCAGAAGGCACCGGTGCCGCCCAGGAAACAGGCCGCCGTTCCCGCCACCACGGGCGGCCACAGCGAAGCGCCAGTTTTCCCCAAAACGAATCCGGCCCCCAGCAGGATGGTTTCGCCCGGGAGCGGCACGCCGAGGTTGTTCAAAAACGCGGCGATGAAGACGAGCACATATCCGTAATGCGGAATGTGGGGCAGTAGTTCATGCAGCCAGTGCAACATACACGCCTTAAAATAATATCTGCAACCTCGCGTCCGGTTCGGACTCAATGTTACCTGTGGTCAAGCGCGGGCAAAATCTATGAACCCACGCTGGACGTCGGTGTGGATGAGTTTGACGCGAACGTGGTCGCCAACCTTGAGACCTTGAGTGCCTTGCATGAGCCGCCCTTCGGTCGGTGGCTGATAGAGCCTCACCCAGGTGCCTTTGTCCGCGGCGCCGGTGACGATGGCATCGAATTGCTGTCCAATTTTTCCGGACAACAACAGCGCGGCAGCAGACTTGTTGACCTGGCGCTCAACTTTGGTGGCGGCGTCTTCCTGGTCAGTGCAGTGCTTGGCGAATTCCGTCAATTCTGGGATGGTGTAGGGCAGCGGCGCACCGGCCAGCGCGGCTTTCAGGAGCCGTTGGGTGATGAGATCGGGAAAGCGGCGGTTCGGCGCGGTGGAATGGGTGTAGTCTTTCACCGCTAGCGCAAAGTGTCCTGGAGCCTCGCCGGCGGGAAGATCGAGCGCATATTCGCCGCGGCCAATAAGCTTGATTACGGACAGTGAAAGGTCGGCGAATTTCTCCGGTGCGGCGGCTCGGCGGCGCGTCAGAAATCCTTGGAGCGCGACGGCATCCGGCGCGGCGGGAAGCTGTTCTTTGAGTTCAGCCGCAAGTTCGACGATGCGCTCCCAGCGTTCGGGATCACGCAACACGCGGCGAAGGGATGGGAATTTTTTACCCGCAAGATAAATCGCGGTCGCGGCATTCGCGGCCACCATGAATTCCTCGATCAACTGCGTCGCCCGGTTAGTTTGATCCAGCTCTAGCAAAGAAAGAGCATCGCCGGCGAAAATCGCCTGCGCTTCGACCGTCTCCAGACTCAGTGCGCCGTGGTGGTGGCGCAGTCCCGAGAGCCGTTGCGCGACGCGATCCTGAAGGCGCAGGTTCTCGTCGAGTCCAGGCGCTTCCGCAATTCGTTTGGGAGCCGGGCCGGTGCCAGTCAGCCAGGCGGCGACACTGTTGTAAGCCAGCTTGGCGCGGTTGTGAACCTGCGCCCGGTAAAGTTCCGACGAGCTGAGCGAACCATCTTCCTTGAAAACCATATCCACCACGATGGCGAGGCGGTCCTGAGATTCATTCAACGAAGTTAGGTTGGTGGAGAGCGCCTCCGGCAGCATGGGGAAAATCGCGGCGGGAGTATAAACGGAAGTGGTGTTGCACGCCGCATGGCCGTCAAGCGCCGAACCTTTGCGCACCAAGGCGTCCACGTCCGCGACGGCGACGAGAATTCTGACCTGCCCGCCTGAAAGCGATTCAGCGACGGTAAGTTGGTCTAGGTCGCGGGAGTCATCGTTGTCAATGGAAGCCCAGAGCCGGTCACGCAGGTCGCGCACATGGTCCGTCGCCTCGGCCGGTCCCCCGAAGGCCGCCAACTCATGCTTTGCCGCCAACGGAAAATCCGGTTCCAAGCCGTGCTCAATCATCGCCTGATGCGCGATGGCGGCCAAAGTGGAACGGTCAGTGGCTTTGCCTTGGAAAACTGGTTTGGGTTGGTTGCTCGCGTCAGTCGAGGCGGTGCCGGGGGGGTTCATAAAATAAAAATCGTTTTTTTCGCCGCAGCAAATACGACCGGGTTGAAGGAGTGGTTTCTGCGCAGATTCAACTAAGAACTGCAACGCGTCAACGCAACATCACGTTGTGGGAATGATTATGATTTCACAGCTGACTCATTGTTTTCAGGGTTGAAGAAAAAAAGGTTGGCTTGCGGGTTTGGGCCCTGCCACAAGGTAGGGCATGAAAAATCAAACTCGAAACAAGCCAACCGCCAGCAAGTTCTCCTTGCTGCGCCAAATT
>CAISEZ010000086.1 GCA_903884535.1 uncultured Verrucomicrobia subdivision 3 bacterium | reverse complement strand
TCCGGTTCCAGTCGGGCTACGCCCGCCTTCCACCGGAACCTTGAGTGGCAGCAAAACAACAAACTGAAACCACCGGAAACTGTCTCATCACAAGTGGTCTAATGAACGGGGTCCAAGCAACCCGCGACAGCTCTGGTTTTTATCTGTCGGTTTCATTGTCTCACCGCGTGAACCAGCATGTGAATTACACGCTGTCCGCCGGGCGCAGCACCGATTTGTCGGCCTACGGCCAGGCCCAGAGTTATTATTTTGTCGACGTGGAACCGAACTGGAATTTTTTCAGAAAATATTCCGTCAGCACGCCGATTTCATGGCGGAAAGGCACCCAGGTTTATAACTCCACGGGCAACAACCAATTGGATTATGAGCAGATTCAACTGGGCCTGACGGTCAACCGCAGCCTGACCAAAAAACTTTCGGTGGGAATCTCCTACCAATTCGTTGAGGAAACCGCCAGCCAGTTGAGTTTGAATTACACCGCCAACATTGTGAGCTTGAACTTTACCTATCAATTCTAAATACTGCCCCGGGCTTATGAAAAGGTTGATCATTTTTCTGCTGCTGGGTGTTGCCGCTTCGGTGGCCACGGCCCAAATCCCCACCCCGGTGCCGTTTCATTCGGCCGTTGCCACGCCGCCCGCCGCGCCGGTCACGGCTGCGTCCGGGTCCGGCGGCACCGCGCCCGCCTCGGGTTTGCTCCACGGTTATGTGCCGGACGCCACTTATAAATTGCGCGCCGGCGACACCGTCAGTTTTCAAATCCTTGAAGACCGGATCTGGAATGCCCTCGACGTGCCCAAGCCGCTGGTGGTGACGGATTCGGGTGAGTTGGATGTGCCTTACATCGGCCGCGTCATGGCGGTGGACAAAACCTCCAAGCAACTGGCCGATGAAATCAAGGCCGCGCTCGAAAAAGATTATTACCAGAAAGCCACCGTGGTGTTGTCGCTGAACGTGGCCAACCGGTTGCTCGGCCGGGTTTATATTTGGGGTCAAGTTCACAGCCAAGGCGCATTGGAAATGCAGATGAATGAAAATCTGACGGCGGGCCAGGCGATTTTGAAAGCCGGCGGTTTCGCCGACTTCGCCAACAAATCCAAGGTGCAGGTCGTGCGCGGCGCGGTGGGTGCCCATGGCGAAAAGCAAACCTTCGATTTGGACATGGAGCAAATCCTGGAAAAGGGGCACACGGAAAAAGACCTCGTGCTCCAACCCGGCGACCTCATCATCGTGCCGGAGCGGCTGATCAATTTCTAACCCCGCCGAAATTTTTTCATGAACGACCAACCAGTGATGTCCTCGGAAGACCGGCATGTGCGGACGGGCAAATTTTTTGCGCGGGTCTATCGCTACCGCAGTCTGCTATTAAAGCGCTGGTGGGTCTTGATGCTGTGTATCGGCCTGGCCTTGGGCGCGGAATCGGCCTATATCCGTTATTCGCCAGCGGTGTTTGTTTCCGTGGGCCAGATGATCGTCAGCATCAAGCTAAACATCCAGCAGGGATCGCTCTACACCGAGGAGTTGAGTAATTTTCTGGGCACCCAAGCGGCCTTGATGCAGGGATCGGAAGTCCAGCAAAGGGCGCGCGACCGCGTGATCGGCCAGAATCCCGGCCTGACCCCGAAACCGGTTTTGATCAATGTCAGCGTCCTGCCCAAGACCACGATTTTCATCCTGCGCGCCACCGGCGAAAATCCCGATTATGCCAAGGCCTATCTCCAAGCCTGCATGGAGGAATACATCAGTTTGAAAAAACAGATGGCCGCGCGCACTTCCGACACAACCATCGCCGGCTTGACGGAACAGTTGCTCCGCTTGGAGCCGGAGATGCAAAAGTGCGACGCGGAGATGCAATCTTTTTTGAGCACGAACGACATCGCGCTCATGGAGCAGGCCAGCGGATTGGGCGGTTACTTAACGTCCATTTACCAGCAACTGGCCAGCGCCCAGTCGGAATCCGATCTGCTCCAAACCATGACGCTGGATCAAAATCTTTTGCTGGAACAAGGCCGGGCGCCGGTGATGGCTGGCGCCGGGGGCAATGGCGTGGGCAACGGCATTCTGGTCAACGCCGGTTTGGAAGGCCAATCCGGCTTGTTTGCGCCCGCCACGATTGGCACCGAATATCTGGCCATCAAGCAACAAGTCCTGCTGTTGCAAGCCGACCGCGACCGCTATGCGGAATATCTGAAGCCCAAGCATCCGCAGATGGTGGCCTTGGATCAGGAGATTGAGAAGCTCGGCCGGGTGCTGGAAATTTACAAGGCGCAAAGCGTAGAGCAGTTGGAAGCCAAGAAAAGCGCGCTGGCGTTGCAAATCACCAATCTGGAAGCCCAGACCAAACTCCGGAGCCGGGAAAACCTGGACATCAGCCGCAAGGCCGCGCAATACGAACGCTTGAAAGCCAAGGCGGCGCGCGTGCAGTCGCTCTACGACCAATTGCTCGCCACGCTGCAAACCTTGGACGTCAACAAGGAGATCAGCCCGGAAAGCGTCACCATTTATCAACCAGCCTGCGCCGCGTTGCCGGATAAAACCCAGTTCAATAAAGGCATGCTCATGGCCGGCCTGCTCGGGCTGGGGTTAGGCATGGTCATCCTATTGCTGCTGGACCGCGTGGACGACCGGATGAACTCGTTCACGGAACTGGAAGAATTGTTCGACGAAGATGTGCTGGGCCAAATTCCCCGCGAACGCAAGACGGGGAAAGCCGCCCTGATTCCCGCGCTGCAGCCGGACGACCAGCGACATCCCTTCGTCGAAGCTTACCGCAACCTGCGTTCCTCGCTGCTTTACATGACGCATGCGGAACCCCGCCCGCGCACGCTGCTCGTCACCAGTTCCGTGCCCGGCGACGGCAAATCCATGACCGCCACCAATCTGGCCATCACCATGGCGATGGGCGGCTCCCGCGTGCTGCTGGTGGACGCCGATTTGCGCAAGGGCAATCTGCACAGCCGTTTTAATCTCCAGAACGACACCGGCTTTTCCGAGGTGTTTCTGCAAAGCACAGGCTGGCGGCAGGCGGTCAAGGAAACCTCCTTTCCCAATCTTTTTCTGCTCCCCCGCGGCGCGACCACCCAGCGCTCCAGTGAGTTTTTCATCGGCCCGGTCATGGAAAAATTTTTGAAGGATTCGGCGCAGGAATATGATTATGTCCTGATCGACACCGCGCCGGTCATGGCGGCGGACGATGTCACCAGCCTGGCGCCGCGCGTGGACGGCGTCATCTTTGTCGTGCGCGCCGAATACACTTCCTCCCGCGTGGCCCACGCCGCGCTCAACATGCTCTATCAACGCAAAGCCAATGTGCTCGGCCTCGTCTTCAACTCCGTGCATGTCAGCACCGGCGACTACTATTATTATTATCGGTATCAGGATTACCACAAAGCGTGAAAACCAGTGACGAGTGGCCAGTGACCAGTGAGGAGCAAGCTCCGCACTCCACACTCCGCACTCCGCACTTTTTGAATTGGTTCTGCCTCCGGTCCCAGCCCAAACACGAACACATCGCCGCCGCGCATCTGAAAAAAATGGCGGCCGTCGAAGTTTTTTTGCCCCGCGTCCGGTTCCAACGCGCCACGCGCCAAGGGCTCGCCTGGGTGACCGAAGCTTTGTTTCCAAACTATCTCTTCGCCCGGTTCGACTGGCAAAACTCCCTGCGCCAGGTGCAAGCCGCACGCGGCGTCAGCAGCGTGGTGCATTTTGGAGAACGTTGGCCAGTGATTGAGGCAGCAGTCATTGCGGATTTGCAATTGGCGTTCGGGGCGGATGAACTCCACATCATTTCAGCAGAATTGCTCCCCGGTGACGCCGTGCAGATCGCCGAAGGCTCCCTGAGCGGTTTGCGCGCCGTGGTCTCAAGAGTCATACCCGGCCGGGAACGCGTCGCGGTCTTGATGGATTTTCTCGGACGCCAGACCACCATCGAAGTGCCGACCCAGGCGGTCATCAAGGAAGGCGACGCCCGGGCGACAATGTTTCACGAGCAGATCAAACCGACCGCGAAGATTGGAACCCCGAAGCGCACGAACTGACACGAAAATATTACCAACCGAGTTGGTTGGTCTTTGGCGGCGAAACAGCTGGCATGGTGCCGGACCATTTTCCGTATTGGAAGCTCTGCTCAACCCAGTTTTGATTTTTTAATTTGATCCTAATCCCCGCAGTTGGAATTAAGCAACCACGGATGGACACCGATAAACACGGATGCAAATGCATTCCGCCGCCTTCACCTGTGGGGTGAGGCGCAAGGGGTTCAACTTCATTTTTCTATCCGAGTCCATTCGTGTCCATCCGTGGTTGAACGGCGCCTTTTAGGACGAAATTCTGAAAGCCGAAAGGGAGTTGGAAATGTCTGAAGCCCCGCGCAAATTCTGAAAATAAATGCGCCCGCCGGGTTTCGATGAACGGAAGATTACTCCCCGCGACGGCAAAGGAATTTCAGGCGCGCGGGATGTTGGCGGTGTGCAGCACCGCGCCCTGCGCATCCATCATTTGCACCGTCATCTTTTCCGCCGACAGGGACACCGCGACAAAGCCGGGGCAACTGCCCTTGGCAAACAAGGTGTGCGGTGTCTGGGTGGTGACGCGGGGAATGGAGCCGGCACCGGTGCAGAACAAATGAATCCGGCCCGCCTGCAGATGTTGCAAGTCGTGGTCGTGCCCGTTGAAATAGACCTGCACGCCGTGTTTCTCCAGCAGCGGCAGCACGTGCTTGACGAGATACGGCGTGTCGCCGTGTTCGCCGCCAGTATAAATAGGATGATGGCCGATGACGATTTTCCACGGGGCTTTGGAAGCGCTCAAGGCGGATTCCAGCCAGGCCATCTGCGGTTCCACATTCGTCAGGTCGCCTCGCTTCATCGGGTCGGTATCAATGTAGAAAAAATCGGCGCTCGTGGTTTCATCAATCGTCTCGGTGCGCTGGTAATAAAGAGCCGGCATGGTCCAGCGCGGACTGTGCTTGGAGTATTCGATCTGCGCCGCGGTGTTGCCGTGATAATCGTGGTTGCCGAGCACCACGCGCCACGGCACCTGCAACGCGGCGGCGGTGTAAACATATTCGAACGAGGTCTTCCATTGCGCATCGGCCACGGAGGCGACGCCGTTTTCGTAAAAATTGTCACCGACGGAAACGATGAACTGCGCACGAGTGGCGGCGGCGGCGATGCCCATCTGCGTGGCAACATCCATCTGGTCCTTCTCGCCGTTGCGTCCCCAGTCGCCGAAGGCGAGGAAGTTGAGACTGCGCGGAGAATCGGCGGCCAACAGTTTTGAAGGCAGCAGTCCGCCGATGGCAGCGGCCTGGGTGGCGACAAACAAAGTGCGGACAAATTCGCGGCGCGTCTGTTTCATAATTCAGTTTGGATTGCCGGCAGATTAAACCGGGAAGCCGGCGAAGCCAGCCGCAAAAAATTAATTTTTTGTCATCCAGTCAAATTTCATTGCCCGCGGCGCGGCGATGGGGTGAAATCGGATGCAACCCATTTTATGAACACCACTTTTCTCCACCTGCGTCCGGTCATGCTCAGTCTCACGGTCTGCCTGCTGGCCGCCGGCAGTCACGCCGCGCCGCTCACTGCCGGCGATGCCATTGAACTGACCGGCACCAAGGGCGGCTGCGATTTCATCCGCATGGACACAGCCGGCAACCGGCTGTTGCTGGGCCACACCGGCAACAAGTCGTTCGATGTTTTTGATATCGCGACGAAGAAGCTGTTGAAATCCGTGCCGACCAGCACCGCGCAGGATGCCACGACCGACGTGAAAGGCGGCCGCTATTTTGTCAGCGGCAACGACCCGTCGCGGATGGTCATCGTGGATTCCAAGACGCTGGAGATCACCGGCGAAGTGCCGACGGCGGCGGACACGGACCTGATCGGTTTCAATCCGGTGACGGGTTTGGTCTATGAATGCAACGACACCGCGGGGGAAGTGTGGGTGATCGATCCCACCGCGAAGAAAATTGTCACGACCATTAAAGTGGCCGGCGGCGGAATGGAAGACCTCGCCTTTGACGCCGACTACCAGCATCTCTATCAGGCGGCGAAAAAGAACGCCACGATCGCAGTAATTGACCCGGTCAAAAACACCGTGACGGATACCTGGGCGCTCGCCCCGAACGCCGGTCCGCACGGCATCGCGGTGGTGCCGGACAACGACGGCTTGCTCGCCGCCTGCGCGGGCAAGCTGGTGCTCGTGAACCGCACCAGTGGAAAAATCATCAGCACGGCGGACATCGCCGGCAAGGTGGATGAAATGGCCTACGACCCGGCGCTGCACCTCGCGTATTGCGCGAGCCGGCAAGGAAAGATTTCGGTGGTCGCGGTGGCGGCGGACAAGCTGACCGCCCTAGGGGATGTGACTGATGCCACGGGCGCGGGCAATATCGCGGTTGACCCGAAGACCCACACCGTTTGGATTTCTTACAGCAAAGGCAAGGACGGCCCGGCGTTTGTGCAGCCGTTCACGCCGGCCAACTGACGTCCACTGCGGTCGCAGCGAACGGCCGCAAATTCAGCGCCGCGGGCTGTTCGGTTTTTCGCCGAACACCTGATCCACCACCTTGCGAAATTTGCTGGGCGGTTCCGGCTTCTGGTTTTTGGCTTCCGGCCCGGCGATGTCATCCTCCAGATCGAGCACAAATTGTTTGAAGCGCTCGCAGCGGGCCTGAAGTTTTTTGATCTCCAATTCCAGATGCCCGACTTCGAGCCGCAAGGTTTCCGCAATTTCTTTTTTGTTCATGATGACGCGTCCACTTAATCAGCTTGGCCGGTAAACTCAAGCGGAAAGGATTTGAGACAACCCTGGCGACGACTTTCGGCGCGGGACTGGAGGCGACTAAATTCTTTACAGAAATTTCACAAATCCGCAAAGTATGCGCGTGTTGATTGAAAGCGAATCCCGCGCGCCGACGGTGGTTTCCCCACCGGAAACCCGCGCGCCCCAGAATTTTGCCGAGCGCCTGCAGACCGCCCTCACGCGGTCGCAGAATTTTCTTTTGCGTGAACAAAAACCGGATGGTTACTGGGTCGGCGAATTGATGGTGGATTCGACGCTCGTGTCCGACACGGTGGCGTATCATCACTGGAACGGCAAGATTGACCCCGAATGGCAGCGCAAAGCGGTCAATCACATCTTCTCGATGCAACTGCCGGATGGCGGCTGGAACATCTACCTTGGCGGACCTTCCGAGGTGAACGCGACCATCAAGGCGTATCTTGCGCTCAAACTCGCCGGCGTCTCGGTGAAAGATCCACGCATGTTGAAGGCCCGCGAGGTGGCGTTGCATTTCGGCGGTGTGCCGCGCATGAACACGTTTTCCAAACTGTATCTCGCGCTCATCGGCCTGTATCCGTGGGAATATGTGCCAACCATTCCGTGCGAAGTGCTGCTCATCGGCAAATGGTTCCACGTGAATTTCTGGGACATGAGCAACTGGTCGCGCGGGATGCTCGTGCCGCTGGCCATCATCAACCATTTCAAGCCGACGCACCCGGTGAAGGTAGATTTGGATGAGCTGTATCCCGACGGCATCCACGAGCGTGATCTCGCCCTGGCGCCCGACCCGGAAAAGATTTCTCTCCGCAATTTCTTTCTGTGGCTGGACCGGCTGCACAAACTCGCGGAATGGTTCGCGGAGCACAGTATTCATCCGTTCCGCAAAACCGCGCTCAGACGCTGCGAGCAGTGGATGCTCGAACGCTTCGAGGGCAGCGACGGACTGGCGGCGATTTTTCCGGCGATGCTGAATTCCGTCATCGCCCTGAAGGCGCTCGGCTACCATGACGACCACCCGATTCTCCAACGCGAGGAGCGCGAATTGAAACGGCTGGAACACGAGACCGCCGACAGCGTGCGCATCGAACCGTGCTTCTCGCCGGTGTGGGACACGGCGATCGTGACCATGTGCCTGCGCGAATCCGGCGTGCCGGAAAATCATCCCAAAATCAAGCGCGCCGCCGAGTGGCTGATGGAAAAAGAAATCCGTTTCGCCGGCGACTGGATCCACAAAAACACCGCCAAAGTTGAACCGAGCGGCTGGGTGTTTGAATACAACAACAAATGGAATCCCGACGTGGACGACACCGCGATGGTGCTGCTCGCGTTGCGGAAAGTCCCCACCGACAATCCGGCGAAGCGCGACGAATGCTTCAAACGCGGCCTGAAATGGATGATGACCTTTCAGTGCAAGGACGGCGGCTGGGCGGCATTCGACAAGGATTGCACAAAAAATATTTTGGAGAAGGTTCCGTTCGCCGACCATAACGCGATGCTCGATCCCGAATGCGCCGACATCACCGCGCGCATTTTGGAATTGCTCGGCTACGAAGGCTGGAGCGTCAATCATCATCAGGTGAAGGACGCACTGGACTACGTCAAGTCGCAGCAAGAAGAAGACGGCTCGTGGTATGGCCGGTGGGGCGTGAATTACATTTACGGGACGTGGCAGGTATTGCGCGGCATGAGGGCGATGAATCTCGACATGAACGAAGCCTGGCTGCAACGCGGCCGGGCCTGGCTCGAAAGCGTCCAGCACGAGGACGGCGGCTGGGGCGAGCGCTGCAACACCTACGACGACCCGGTTTTCAAAGGCCAGGGTCCGAGCACCGCGTCGCAAACCGCGTGGGCCGTCATGGGCTTGTGCGCATTCGACGATCCGGAAAATCCCGCGCTCAAACGCGGCATCGAGTATCTCACACAGATGCAAAACCCGGATGGTTCGTGGACGGAAAACGAAACCACCGGCACCGGTTTTCCGAAAGTGTTTTATCTGAAATACGACATTTATCGCAACGCCTGGCCGCTGCTGGCGCTCGCCACCTACCAGCAAATCGCCGAACGCGCCGCCGACAAAAAAAACGGCGCGGCTGCTTTCAAAGTCTAAGTTGTGGCGACCACGTCGGTCCGCCACCGCTTGCTAAACAGATTTTTCGCTCGGAGTCACATCCGACCATTTCTGAAAAATCCGTTTGCCGGTTCAAACAACATACAAGTGGCGATATTACGCTTCCGTTTTCCCTGACAATTCACGACTTCACGGATTGTGGCAGGCCAAAAAAAAACTGGTAAATGACAAAAGAAAACAAGCAAGCTTTAGGCGACATTTTAAAATGTCATCAGCTTGTATAGCATTGTAGTGAGGACAGCCAAATTCATCTCCGTCAACCGGTTGATCATTATGACAACTCTCCACAATAAATTCAGTCTCCGTTTTTCTTCACTCCTCAATGCCATCATGTTGATCGCGTGGTTCGCGTTGCCAGCACCGGCCCAGTCCATCGCCCGCCCCAGCCACCCGCAGCGCGCGGCGCAGTTTGAGGCGATGCGGCAGCGCGATGAAAACGGCGTCATCGCCACCAACGGCCTGATCAACGCCATCCAGCAGGCGCAGCAGATGAATTACGACGCAACGGTTTGGCCGGGCGGAGATACACCGGTAGTTTTTAAGAGTGGTCCGAGGCCAAAAATCGCGGGCTTGAGCACGAACAACTGGGAGTGGCTCGGCCCCGGCAACATCGGCGGGCGCATCCGCGCCATCGTGATTCATCCCACCGTGCCCACAACGATGTGGGTCGGCGGTGTTGGCGGCGGCGTGTGGAAGATCACCAACGGCGCGGCGAGCTTTTTCCCGTGCAACGACTGGATGGCCAATCTCTCCGTTTGCAGCCTGACACTCGACCCGACCGATCCGAACACGCTTTACGCCGGCACCGGCGAAGGTTTCGGCAACGCCGACGCCATTCGCGGCAACGGCATTTTCAAGACCGCCGACGGCGGCAACACCTGGACGCAGTTCACAACTTACGCGACGCAGAATAACATCAACCGCCTGTCCATCTGCCCGACGAATCATCTCATCCTGCTCGCCGCGACAGGCAACGGCATCTGGCGCAGCACGAACGGCGGCACAAATTGGACGCAAACTTACAGCGCCGCATCGGTAAAACAGCTGGCGTTTCATCCCACGAACGGTTCACAGGCCATCGCCACGCCGGATGGCACTGCGTTGTATTCCACGGACGGCGGGCAGACGTGGACGTCGGCCACGGGGTTGGGCGCTGGCGGACGGATTGAATTTGCTTACGCGCTGTCGTCTCCGAATATCGTTTATGCGTCGCAGAATACGAATGAAGGCTCGCTTTACGTTTCCACGGATGGCGGTGTCACCTACACGTTGCGCAACACCGGGACGAATTATCTGGAAGCGCAAGGCTGGTATGGCAACTGCATCTGGGTGGACCCGACCAATCCAAACAACTTGGTCGTGGGCGGCATTGACACCTGGCGCAGCATGGACGGCGGCAACACGCTGACGCCAATCAGCGATTGGGGATACAACCAGTCGAAGCAGTTGAACGACGTGAACGCTTCCGCACATGCCGACCATCACGCGTTGGTGGGTGCGCCGGGTTTTGATGGCGTCAGCGTCACCGCACTGTATGACGGCAACGATGGCGGGCTGGTCGTCGCGACGAATATTTATACGGTGACGACCACCAACGGCTGGAACAACCTCAACCACAATCTCGGCATCACGCAGCCGTTCGGCATCGCCGCCAACCCGACGACACTCACCACGATTATCGGTTCGCAAGACAATGGCAGCACGCGCTTCACGACGGTCGGCGGCGTGAACGGCTGGCATTTGTGGAGTGGTGGTGACGGCGGCTTCTGTGCGGCGGATCCGACGGACCCAAATTATTTCTATGGCGAGTATGTTAATTTGCAAATTTATCGCAGCACGGATGGTGCGCAGACTTCCAGTTACATTTACGGCGGCAGCCTCACCGATGCCGGCATTGCCGACGCCGGTGTGCCAGATGGCTACGACGATGATGATCCTAACGCACCGACGGCAGCGAACTTCATCGCGCCGTTCATCCTTGATCCGAACTACGCGAGCACGATGCTGGCCGGTGGCAGCAATCTCTGGCGCACGGTCAACGTGAAGGCGGCCACACCGGCGTGGACAAACATCAAGACCGGCATCGCCAGCGGCTCGTTCATCAGCGCCATTGCCGTTGCGCCGGGCAACTCGGACATCATCTGGGTGGGCCACAATGATGGCAGCGTCTATGCCACGACCAACGGCACCTCAGCCACCCCGACGTGGGTGCAAAAGGATTTGGGTTCGCCGAATTTGCCGAACCGCTACTGCAATCGCCTCGCCATTGACCCGACCAATCCCAACATCGTCTATGCCGCATTCGGTGGGTTTAGCGCGGACAATCTGTATCGCACCAGCGACGGCGGCACGACGTGGACGAATTTAGCGGGCAGCCTGCCGGCGGCGCCGATTTATTCCATCGTCATCGCGTCATTCAATCACAATTACATTTACGTCGGCACGGAAGTCGGCGTGTTCGGCTCGGCCAACGCGGGCGCGAGCTGGTCCACGGCCAACGAAGGCCCGGCCAACGTCCAGGTGCTCGAACTGGCGTGGGCGCGAAATTATCTCCTGGCCGCGACGCACGGACGCGGCGCGTATCGCCTCGCGCTCGGCCCGCCCACCGTCGCCGTCACACCTGTGACCGTCACCACGACCACCGGACAAAATGTGACGTTCACCGCGACGCCCATTGGCGCGCCGACACTCACGGTGCAATGGCAATATGACGGCAGCAACATCGCCGGCACGACCGGCTCCACGCTCACGCTCACGAATCTGCAGACGACCAATTCCGGCCGTTACACCATCACGGTTTCCAATGGCCAAGGCGCGGCCAGCGCGACCGCCACGCTGACGGTAATTGAGCCGCCGCCGTATCAAAACCAAACTGCCGCCACGGGACCGACCGCTTATTATCGTTTGAATGAAACTTCCGGCACGACCGCTTATGATGTTATCGCGGGCAACAATGGAACCAACAACGGCAGCATCGTTCTCGGCGTAACTGGACCGACCCCGACGGCGGTTCCAGGATTTGAATCGGGCAACACGGCGTATTCCTTCAGCGGTTCTGGAACGAGCGTTTCCCTGCCCGCGCTGAATCTTACCAGCAACATCACGCTCACCGCTTGGGTTCAGCCGGCCGCCGCGCAGAGTGCGAATTATCCGGGCGTCGTCTCCTGGAGCGGCGGCGGCAATACGATTTCGCTGGGCTTCGGCAACGGCAACAACCGGCTCACCTACGTTCGCAACGGCTCCGTTTATTCCTCGTCCTCGCTGGTGGTGCCCACCAACCAGTGGACCTTCATCGCGCTCGCCTTAAGCCCGACCAACGCGGTTCTTTACATGGCCACGAACTCCAGCCTGATCGGCTACAATACGGGCACCACCAACCCGGCGCTCACGTCCTTCACCAGCACGGGCTATCTCGGCAAAAATCCCTACGCCAGTTACAACGGCTCGATCGATGAAGTCGGGATTTACAATCAATTGCTGACGCCGGCTCAACTCACGAACCTTGTTGCCGCAGCGACGACGGCCCTGCCGACGGTTACGCTCACCGCGCCGGCCGACGGGAGCGGTTATCTCGCGCCCGCGACCATCAACCTCACCGCGTCGGTGGTGACCAATGGCCACAGCATTCAGAAGGTTCAGTTCTACAACAGCGCCAGCCTGCTTGCGGAATCCACCACGCCGCCGTATGCCTACACTTATTCCAGCGCGCCGCACGGACTTTACACGTTCCTCGCGAAAGTCGTTTACGACGGCGGCAACGCTTTGAGTTCGCTGCCCGTCAATGTGTCCGTGACCAACCTGCCGCCCATCGCCGTGGCGGACGCGACCAACACCGTCAAGAACGCCGCCGTCACCATCAACGTTTTGGCGAACGATTCCGATCCGAATGGCTATGTGCTTACCGTCCAATCCGTCACGCCGCCGAGCAATGGCTCAACCGCCATCGTCGGAACAAATATTCTTTACACACCGACGACCGGTTTCACCGGCACTGACACGTTCAGTTACACGTGCTTCGACGGCCATTTCGACACCGCAAGCGCGACGGTCACGGTCACGGTCAATCAACCGTCGCCGCCGAATTTGGTCAACGACACGGCAACGACCACGCAAAATACTTCGGTGACAATTCCCGTGCTGGCCAACGACACCGATCCTTACAATTTGCCGCTGGCCATCCAGTCCATCACGCAGCCGACGCGCGGCAGCGCCGCCATCGCCGGCACGAACGTGGTTTATACGCCGAACAATTATTGGTATGGCCTCGACACCTTCACCTACACCGCCAACGATGATTATGGCCCCAACGCGACCGCGACGGTTTCCGTGACGACGCCTTATACAAATTATCCTTCGACATTCACCAATGCCGTGCTGTCGGCCGGGCCGGTTGCCTACTGGCGTTTGAACGAAACGTCCGGCACGACCGCGCACGATTCGGTTGGCAGTTACAACGGCACGAACAACGGCAGTCTGGTTTTCGCCGTGAGTGGCCCGACCCCACCGGCATTTCCCGGTTTTGAATCCGGCAACACGGCGTATCAATTCAACGGCACGAACACCAGCGTTTCCATCCCGGCGCTGAACCTCAACACCAACACCGTCACCGTGACCGCGTGGGTCAAGTGCAACGGCACGGAAGGTTATTATCCCGGCATCTTCACCTGGGCCGGCACCGGCAGCAACCGCGGGCAGTTCCTGTTTGGCAACAGCAACAACGCCGTCGGCCTCTATTGGAACGGCAACTTCCAGGTATCGAGTCTGATTGTGCCGGGCAACCAGTGGACCTTTGTTGCGCTGGTCATCAGCCCGACCAACTCGGTGATCTACATGGCCACCAACTCCACGCTCGCTTCGTGGACCAACGGCACCGCGAACACGGTCGCCGCGTTCAACGGCCCCGCCTACCTCGGCAACAGTCCCTATAGCCGCTACAACGGCGCAATGGACGAAGTCGCCATCTTCAACCAGTCGCTCACCGGTTCGGAAATCAGCGGGCTGCTCGCCGCCGCGCTGACGGGCCTGCCCGCCGTGGCGCTCACGGCGCCAACGAACGGCAGCATCTTCAGCAGTGCCTCTAACATTACATTGACGGCTTCTGTCACCACCAATGGTTACCACACGGTTGAAAAAGTTCAGTTCTTCACCAACGCCACTTTGCTCGCCGAATCCGGCACGGCGCCGTATCAATTCAACTGGAGCGGCGCGCCGTCCGGTTCCTACGCGGTCACAGCAAAATTGCTTTACGACGGCGGCAGCATTTTGAGTTCAGCAGCGGCAAACATCACGGTGACAAATGCGGCAACCGTTGCCACCAACCCGACGAACATCCTCGCCACCATCAGCGGCACCAACCTCGTCTTAAGCTGGCCGGGCGATCACACCGGCTGGACCTTGCAGGCACAGACCAACTCGCTGGCCACCGGCCTCGGCACAAACTGGGTGGACGTGCCGGGTTCAACCTCGGTGAACGCCGTCACCAATGTTATCATCCCGACCAACGGTTCGGTGTTTTACCGGTTACAATACACGCCGTAGGTCAACCCTCCGCGCAGGCGATCAATTACCAGGCCGGGGAGCAATTCCCGGCCCTCATTCGCAACTGAAAATTCTTTCGCCAGCGGAATCCAGCCGTTAGCCTTGCCGTGAATGTTAGAGCAAACAGTTCAAATTGTTTCCAACGAGCGCGACACGGATTCCTATTTCCGCCTCGTGCTGCGCGCGCCGCAGATTGCGCCACTCATTCAGCCGGGCCAATTCGCGCACGTCCGCATTTTGCCGCTGAAGGATGCCCTGCTCCGCCGGCCGTTCAGCATTTTCCAGGTAGCGGGCGACACGTTTTCCATCCTCTACAAAAACGTCGGCAAAGGCACGGACGCACTTTCGCGGATGCGCACCGGTGAGGAATTGAGCGTCATCGCACCGCTCGGCCACGGCTTCACGGTGCCGCAAGCCGGCGGAGAAACGCCGCTGCTCGTCGCCGGCGGCTACGGCATGGCGGCGATGTTTCTGCTGGCGCAACGCTCACCGCAAAAAGGCATCGTCTTCGTCGGTGGCCGCCGCCGCGTGGACATATTGTGCGAAAAGGAATTTGCGGCGCTCGGCTGGGAAGTCAGGGCAACGACCGAAGATGGCAGCCACGGCGAAAAAGGTCTGGTCACGCAGCCGTTGTTCTCTGAAATTCAAATTTCTAAATTCAAAATTCAAAATTACAAACTGTTCGCCTGCGGGCCCACGCCGATGCTCAAGGCCATCGGCAAAATCGCGGAAGATTTCAATCTGCCCTGCGAACTTTCCATGGACGAGCACATGTGCTGCGGCGTCGGCACCTGCCTGGCGTGCGTGATCCCGGTGAAAGCCGGCGACAGTTGGGAATACCAGCGCACTTGCACCGAAGGCCCGGTGTTTGATGCGCGCCAGATTTTATGGGAGATCCCGAAATGAATTTATCCGTCCAGATCGGCAAGTTGACGATGCAGAATCCCGTCACCGTCGCGTCCGGCACGTTCGGCTACGGCGCGGAATATGCGCGGCTGATTGACTTGAACCTGCTTGGCGCGGTCACGGTCAAGGGCATCCGGCTGAATCCCGTGCCCGGCAATCCCACGCCGCGCACGGCGGAAGTCACCAGCGGCATGTTGAACGCCATCGGCCTGCAAGGGCCGGGCGTGGACGGCTTCATCAAAAAATACTGGCCGTTCCTCAAGGAATTAAAAGTGCCGACGATCATCAACATCTGGGGCACGACCGTCGAGGAATACGCCGAGGTGGCGCGACGATTCGACGCGCTCGGCGGCGTCGGCGCGCTGGAACTCAACGTCTCCTGTCCAAACATCAAGGCCGGCGGCGCACAGTTCGGCACGGATTGCACGCTCCTCGCGCAAGTCGTCGCCGCGTGCCGTCAGGTCACGACGCTGCCGCTCATCACCAAGATGAGTCCGAATGTCCCGAACATCGCGCAACTCGCCAAAGCCGCCGAAGACGCCGGCAGCGACGCGCTCGCCGTGACAAACAGTTTTCCCGCGATGGCGATAGACATCCACACGCGCAAGCCGAAGCTCGCGAACATCACCGGCGGCCTCACCGGCCCGGCGATCAAACCGATTGCCATCAAGCTCGTCTGGGAAGCGGCCAAGGCCGTGAGGATTCCCATCATCGGCATGGGCGGCATTCAAAACGCGGATGACGCGATTGAATTTCTCATGGCCGGCGCGACGGCGGTGGCCGTGGGCACGGCGAATTTTTACGAACCGCAAACGCCGCTGCAGGTCATCGCCGGCATCCGCGATTTCATGGAACGAAAAAAAATCGGCGACGTGCGCGAGATCACCGGCAGCGTGCAGCTTCCCAAAAAATAAGATTTTTCGCCGCATGTTCGAGCACCACACCAAGCCGCTGTTGCCCCGCAAAGAATATTACCGGCGCATCGTGCGCAACGTGGGCCTTGGCGCGGTCGTCGTCGTAATATCGCTCGGCCTCGGCATGGTCGGCTATCATGTTTTTGAAAAGCTGCCGTGGATTGACGCCTTCCTGAACGCGGCGATGATTCTTTCTGGCATGGGTCCGGTCGCCACGCTGCAAACGGATGCGGGGAAAATCTTCGCCGGCGGTTATGCGCTCTTCAGCGGCATCGCTTTGATCAGCATTGTCGGCATTATTTTTGCGCCGGTCGTCCACCGCTTCCTGCACAGATTCCATCTGGAAGACCAGGAGCTCGACAAATAGCGCGGCCCGTTTTGAATCTATTTTACGGTGCGCGCGCGGCACGTTATTCTGTCCGCGATGCAAATTGCTTTCACCAAATACCACGCGCTCGGCAACGACTACCTCGTCATTGACCCGAAAGATTTGTCCGCCCCGCTCACGACGGAACAGGTCAAAACCATTTGCCACCGCAATTTCGGCGTCGGCTCGGACGGAATTTTGCTCGGACCGCTCCCCTCGACAACCGCCAAGTGCGCACTGAAAATTTTCAATCCCGACGGCAGCATCGCCGAAAAGAGCGGCAACGGCGTCCGCATTTTTTCGCGTTACCTCTGGGACACCAAGTTTGTCGGCAACGAGGAGTTCGCGCTCCAGACCGACGGCGGCATTGTGCGCTCGACGGTGTTTGACGGCGGCAAAATGGCGCGCGTGGAAATGGGCAAAGTCAGCTTTGACAGCGAAAAAATTCCCGTCACTGGCGCGAAACGCGAAGTCATCAACGAAAAAATTTCCGTTGGCGGCCGCGAATTTGTTTTTTGCGCCGCGACCATCGGCAATCCGCATTGCGTGCTGCCGCTACCGGAAATCAGCGCCCAGCTCGCGCATGAATTCGGGCCGAAGCTCGAAGTGCATCCGAATTTTCCGCGCAAGACCAATGTGCAATTCCTGAAAGTGATCGACCGCGCGAATATCCAGATTGAGATTTGGGAACGCGGCGCGGGCTACACGCTGGCCAGCGGCAGCAGCAGCAGCGCCAGCGCGGCGGTGGCACACAAGCTCGGTTTAGTGGACCGCAAGGTTTCGGTGCATTGCCCCGGCGGCATCATCCAAATCGAAATCCGCGATGGTTTTGACATTTTGATGACCGGCAGCGTGACGAAAGTTTCCAGCGGCGTCATCAGCCCGGAGATTTTTTCGGTAAAGATCGGCTGAACAACGCTTGCTGAAACCGGCGGTCTGAATTATTTTCGCACCATGAGCACAGTCAAAGAAATTGAATCCGCCGTAAGCAAGCTGTCGCGCGACGAACTCCATTCCTTTCGCAGTTGGTTTCAGGAATTCGATGCCGAGGCGTGGGACAAGCAATTTGAAAAGGATGTCCACGCGGGAAAACTGGACGCGCTCGCTGACGAAGCCTTGGGCGACTTGCGTGCCGGCCGCTGCAAGGAATTGTGAAGCACCGCGCCAGCATCAAGTTCTGGCAGTTTCGCGCTAATCTCCCGGAAGAAATCCAGCGGCTGGCCGCCGAAAATTTTGAACTGCTCAAAACCAACCCGCGCCATCCGTCGCTCCATTTCAAGAAAGTTGGCCGCTACTGGTCGGCCCGCGTCGACATCCATTATCGTGCGGTGGCGGTTGAAGTCGGAAGCGATGTCGTCTGGTTTTGGATCGGTCATCACAGCAAGTATGACCAGATTATTGCAGGCCGCTGACATCCTGATGACCGGCAGCGTGACCGCGCGTTTCCAACGGCGTCATCAGCCCGGAGATTTTTGGGTGAACGATACCGCGCAAGACTGCAGCGACTCCGCAGCCTTTGGTGAAATGACTTTTGACGACATAATCGGCGTTATTTTATGCTCGACAGGCATTTTTATCGCGCCTACGGTCAAGTCATGAAAAAGGATAGGCTGTTCTTGGGCGAGGATAGGCTGCAAAGTCGGCTGCCTACTTTTTAGTTAGGCCAACTCGCGCACATGATAAATTCAACCACCAAGATGGTAGTTCACATTGCGAGTCCACCAGACAGAGAGAAGCTCGTTGCCATGATTTCTTACGGTTCCGATCAGTGGGCCGAGATAAACCAAGAGATAGATGGTTTGACTTTGGAGCTTTACCCGCGAGCAGATGGCAAGCCGTGGGAGTTTTCGTTCGATGAGGCGATGATTGCATTACAGCACGCAAAGAGGAGACTTATTGGTGATGATGATGTTCAGAAATAGAGACCGTTGCCTAATATGAGGATAGGCTGCGCCTAAAAAACTAGGACTTTAGCCCACTTCAATAGCAATTTTTGCCCGCCTCGGTTTTCCACTCCGTGAAGCAAACAAAAAAAACGGGCGTCCGAAAAATTTCGGACGCCCGCGATGATTTAATTTTGGATCAGGCCAGCAGCGGATTTTCCGATTCGGCGATCTCGGCTTCCTCGGGTTCCGGTTCGTCCGGAACTTCCACCAGCGCTTTGAGCGTGACCTTGCGGTGCATGTCGAAGCCGGTGCCGGCCGGAATGATGTGACCCATGATCACGTTTTCCTTGAAGCCGCGCAGCGAATCCACCTTGGAGCGCGTGGCCGCCTCGGTCAACACGCGGGTCGTGTCTTGGAAGGACGCCGCACTCAAGAAGCTGTCGGTTTCGAGCGAGGCCTTGGTGATGCCGAGCAACACCGGTGAGGCTTCGGCGGGCTTGCCGCCCATCTTCTCGACGCGCTCGTTCTCGGCTTCGAATTCCAGTTTTTCAACCTGTTCGCCCCAGAGGAACTGCGTGTCGCCGGCTTCGGTGACGCGGACTTTGCGCAGCATCTGGCGCACGATGATTTCGATGTGCTTGTCGTTGATCGTCACGCCTTGCAGACGATAAACTTCCTGCACTTCGCCGACCAAATGTTCCTGCAATTCCTGCGGTCCGCAGACGTCGAGAATTTCGTGCGGGTCCATCGGGCCTTCGGTCATCTGCTGACCTTTCTTGACCAGGTCGCCCTTGAACACAATGACGTGCTTGCCGATCGGGATGAGATGTTCCTCTTCGAGGCCGGACACCTGGTCTTTGATGAGAATGCAGCGCTTGCCGCGCACACTCGCACCGAAGTCCACGATGCCGTCAATCTTGGAGATTTCCGACGCGTCTTTCGGGCGGCGGGCTTCAAACAATTCGGCGACACGCGGCAGACCGCCGGTGATGTCGCGCGTCTTGGCCTGTTTGCGCGGCGTTTTCGCGATCAAAGTTCCGGGCACAATCTTGTCGCTTTCATTGACGACGATGTGCGCGCCGGACGGAATCGGATAATTCGCCACGACCTCGCCCTTCTCGTCGGACATGATGATCTGCGGATGCAAATCTTCCTTGTGGTCGATGATGACCATGGCTTCTTCGCCGGTGGCTTCGTCCACTTCCTGTTTCATCGTCACCCCTTCGATGATGTCATGGAATTTAACTTTGCCGGCCTTCTCGGAGAGAATCGGCACATTGTGCGGATCCCACTGGACGAACGTGTCGTTCTTCTTCACCTTGCCGCCGTCCTTGATGGAAACGACTGCGCCGATGATGATCGTGTGGCTTTCCAGTTCGCGGCCGTCTTCGCCGTGAATGGAAATGGAACCGTTCTTGTTCAAAACAATGTTGTGGCCGTCTTCCAATGGCACGTAACGCAGGTCGTTGTAGCGCAGAATACCGTCGTGTTTGGACTTGATCTGCGGCTGTTTGAATACGCCCGCCGCCACACCACCGGTGTGGAACGTGCGCATCGTGAGCTGCGTGCCGGGTTCGCCGATGGATTGGGCGGCGATGATGCCGACCGCTTCACCGAGCTTGACCAGCGCGCCGGTCGCAAGGCTGCGGCCGTAGCAGTGAACACAAATGCCGTGCTTGCTTTCGCAAGTGAGCACCGAGCGAATGCGGATGCGGTCAATGCCGGACGTGTCAATCGCCTTGGCGCGGATTTCGTCAATCTCTTCGCTCGCGCGAATGAGATATTCCTTCGGGCTGGTCGGATTGACCAGATCGTCGCACGCGAAACGACCGACGAGACGTTCGGACAATTTCACCACTTCGTCTTCGCCTTCGAACACGGCGGAAACCCAGATGCCGTTCGTCGTGCCGCAATCCTGCTGTTGAATGATGACATCCTGCGACACGTCCACGAGTTTACGGGTCATGTAACCGGAGTCAGCCGTCTTCAGCGCGGTATCGGCCAGACCTTTGCGCGCACCGTGAGTCGAGATGAAGTATTCCAAGACGGACAGACCTTCGCGGAAGTTCGCCAAAATCGGCTTCTCGATGATTTCGCCGCTGGGCTTGGCCATAAGACCACGCAGACCGGCGAGCTGACGCACCTGTTGTTTGTTACCGCGCGCGCCGGAATCCACCATCAAGAACACCGGGTTGAATTCCTTCTTACCCTGGTTCTGTTCCAAGGTCTTGAACATAACGCTCGAGATCTTGTCGGTGCAATGCGTCCAGATATCAACGATCTTGTTGTAACGTTCGCCGGAGGTGATGACACCCTTGCGATATTGTTTTTCAACTTCGCGAATATCCTTGTGCGCGTTTTCGATCTGCTCGTCGCGTTCTTTCGGAACGATCATGTCGTCAATGCCGATGGACACGCCGGACTTAGTCGCCTCGCGGAAACCAAGTTCTTTGAGTTTGTCGAGCATGATGACCGTCTTGTCATGGCCCGCAACCTTGTAGCATTTCCAGATCAAATCACCGAGCTGCGACTTGCCAGCGGATTTGTTGTAGAAGCCCAGTTCGGTCGGCCAGATTTCGCTGAACAACACGCGGCCCACGGTCGTCTCAATCACCTTGCGGGTGGATTCGCCGTAAGTGGTCTGCTTGCCGAGGTCAGGATTCGAGATGCGAATGCGATCGTGCGTTTTCAACGCGCCGTCGTCGTAAGCAAATTGAACTTCTTCCTTGGTGCCGAACAACGGCAGCGTCTTCACGTCCGTCGGCATCGCTTTACGCGGTTCCGCCGTGAGGTAATAGCAACCGAGCGTGATATCCTGCGTCGGCGTGATGATCGGCTTGCCCGAGGACGGCGAGAAAATGTTATTCGTCGCCATCATCAACAAACGCGCTTCCAGCTGTGCTTCCACAGAAAGCGGCACGTGCACGGCCATCTGGTCACCGTCGAAGTCAGCGTTATATGCTGTGCAAACCAGCGGATGAATACGAATCGCTTCGCCTTCGATCAGCATCGGTTCGAACGCCTGGACGGACAAACGGTGCAACGTCGGCGCGCGGTTGAGCAGCACCGGATGACCCTTCGTGACTTCTTCCAAAACGTCCCACACTTCTTTTGTCTGGCGCTCGATCATTTTCTTCGCGCTGCGAACGGTGTGAACATAGCCGAGCTCTTTCAAGCGGCGGATGATAAACGGCTCGAACAAAACGAGCGCCATCTTCTTCGGCAAACCGCACTGATTCAACTTCAGTTCCGGTCCGATCACGATGACGGAACGGCCTGAGTAGTCCACGCGCTTGCCGAGCAAGTTCTGACGGAAACGGCCGCCTTTGCCCTTGAGCATGTCGCTCAAAGATTTCAGCGAGCGGTTGCCGGCGCCAGTGACTGGACGTCCGTGACGGCCGTTGTCGAACAACGCGTCCACGGCTTCCTGCAACATGCGTTTTTCGTTGCGGATAATGACTTCCGGCGTCTTGAGTTGGAGCAAGGTCTTGAGACGGTTATTCCGGTTGATGACACGGCGGTAAAGATCGTTCAAGTCAGACGTCGCAAAACGTCCGCCTTCGAGCGGCACCAGCGGGCGCAAGTCCGGCGGAATCACCGGCAGCACCGTGAGAATCATCCATTCCGGACGGCTCTTGGAGATGCCCAAACCTTGGAGCAACTTGATCCGCTTCGCCAATTTCTTGCGGATCTGTTTGCTCTTCGTTTCGGTCATCGCGATTTCCAACTGCTCCGCGCCTTTGACGAGGTCCACGCGTTCCAAAGCGGCCCGCACCGCTTCCGCGCCCATCTTGGCGGTGAACGCTTCGGCTCCGTAGGTTTCGCGCGCTTCACGGTATTCATTTTCCGTGAGCAATTGATTCGCCTTGAGCGGCGTGTTGCCGGGATCAATGCAAAGGTAATCTTCGTAGTAGATGACGCGTTCCAAATGACGCGCCGTCATGTCCAGCGCGAGGCCGATACGTGAAGGCATGCACTTGAAGAACCAGATATGGCACGTCGGAACGGCGAGCTCGATGTGGCCCATGCGTTCGCGACGCACGCGGGACATCGTGACTTCGACACCGCAACGATCGCAGACCACGCCGCGATGTTTGATGCGCTTATACTTGCCGCACGAACATTCCCAGTCCTTGACGGGACCGAAGATACGTTCGCAGAACAAGCCGCCTTTTTCGGGCTTGAACGTGCGGTAGTTGATCGTCTCGGGATTCTTGACTTCGCCTTTGCTCCAGGAACGGATGGCTTCCGGCGATGCCAGCGTGATGCCGACATAATCCACCTGGTTGACTTTTTCAAGTCCGAGCAATTCGCGGGCGTTTTCTTTACTATTGGTCATACGCAAATTTCCTTAGTTTACCACCGTCAATTCGGCGACAGTTTCAGCGGGTTGATCCACTGGGTTGGTGTAACCGACCTTCACATCGAGGCCGAGTGACTGCATTTCTTTCACGAGCACGTTGAACGATTCCGGAATGCCGGCTTCGAGCGAGTTGTCACCTTTGACAATGCTTTCGTAGATGCGTGTGCGACCTTGCACGTCGTCGGACTTCACGGTCAGGAGTTCCTGCAACGTGTAAGCCGCGCCGTAGGCTTCCATCGCCCACACTTCCATTTCGCCGAAGCGCTGACCGCCGTATTGCGCCTTGCCACCCAGCGGTTGCTGCGTGACGAGCGAATACGGACCGACTGCGCGGGCATGAATCTTGTCCGCGACCAAGTGACCCAGCTTCAACATGTAGATGTAGCCGACGACAATTTCCTGGTCGAACACTTCACCGGTGCGTCCGTCGATCAAATGCGTCTTCGCATGTTCCGGCAGGCCAGCCTGCTTGAGATAGCCGCGAATTTCTTTTTCCTTCATGCCATCGAACACCGGCGTGGCAAATTTCAGGTTCAAGAATTTCGCCGCCCAGCCCAAGTGCGTTTCGAGCACCTGTCCGACGTTCATACGACTCGGCACACCCAGCGGATTCAATACGATTTCCACCGGCGTTCCGTCCGCGAGGAACGGCATGTCTTCTTCCTTCACGATGCGCGCGACAACACCCTTGTTACCGTGGCGACCGGCCATCTTGTCACCGACCGAGAGCTTGCGCTTCGAGGCGACATAAACTTTCACGGACTTCACGATGCCGGCTTCGACACCTTCGCCCGCTTCGGCGCGTTCCATTTCTTCGTCGTATTGCATCTGCAAATCGTCGAAGCGTTTTTTGAACTGGCCGATGATTTCGCTGATCTTGTTGCGGATCGGCGACGGATCAATCTCGATACGATCGTAAACCAACGCCAGCTTGCGCAATAGCGTCTTGGTGATCTTGCGATTCGCCGGGATGATGATTTCGCCGGTCTCGGAATTCACGACGTCTAGCGGAATCTTTTCGCCGAGCAAAATGTTGCTCAACGCTTCCGTCAACTGGTCGCTCAATTCGTCGGTCTTCTTCTTGTGATCTTCCTCGATCTGTTTCGCAGCACGTTTTTCCTCGCTGGAAACGGACTTGGTGACACGGTCGGCATCTTTCTTCGCCGAAACTTTCACGTCCATCACAATACCATAAGTGCCCGACGGAACCTTGAGCGAAGTATCCTTCACGTCCGCCGCCTTTTCACCGAAGATGGCGCGGAGCAAACGTTCTTCCGGCGCGAGTTCGGTTTCAGACTTCGGCGTGATTTTGCCGACGAGAATATCGCCCGGCTTGACTTCCGCACCGATGCGAATGACGCCATCCGGTCCGAGATTTTTCAACGCTTCATCGCCGAGGTTCGGGATGTCGCGCGTGATTTCTTCCGGTCCGAGTTTTGTATCGCGAGCCGCCACTTCAAATTCATCGATGTGAATCGAAGTGAAGATGTCGTCCTTGACGATTTTTTCGCTGATGAGAATCGCGTCCTCGAAGTTGTAACCGTTCCATGGCATGAACGCCACGAGCACATTGCGACCGAGCGCGAGCTCGCCGCCTTGCGTGCAAGGACCGTCAGCAAGGATCTGACCTTTCTTGATCGTGTCGCCCTTCGCCACCAGAATTTTCTGGTTGATGCAGGTCGCCGCGTTCGAGCGCATGAACTTGCGGATCGGCACCACGGAAACGCCGTTCTCCGGATCGTTCTTAATTTTCTTTTTCGATTCAGGCAACTTGCCGTCTTCAGTGATGATGATCTGGCTGCCAGTGACGGAAGCAACTTTGCCACCGACTTCGGCGACCGCAACGGCACGTGAATCACGCGCCACGCGTTCTTCGATACCGGTCGCCACGAGCGGAGCTTCGGTGACGAGCAGCGGCACGGCCTGGCGTTGCATGTTCGAACCCATCAATGCGCGGTTCGCATCATCGTGTTCGAGGAACGGAATCAACGACGCAGCGATAGAGACGAGCTGCTTCGGTGAAACGTCCATGAAGTGCACATGCGACGGTTCCACATCGACGAACTCGCCGCGTTGGCGACAGACGACGCGGTCGGTGGTGAAATGACCTTTTTCATCCATCACCGAGTTTGCCTGCGCGACGGTGAACTGTTCTTCACGATCAGCGGTGAGATATTCGATTTCCGTGGTGACACGACCATCCTTGACCTTGCGGTAAGGCGTTTCGAGAAAGCCGAATTCATTGATGCGAGCGAACGTCGCGAGCGACGCGATCAAACCTATGTTCGGGCCTTCGGGTGTTTCAATCGGACAAATACGGCCGTAGTGCGACGGATGCACGTCACGGACTTCAAAGCCTGCACGGTCACGCGAGAGACCGCCCGGCCCAAGCGCCGACAAGCGGCGTTTGTGGGTCAATTCGGCGAGCGGGTTGATCTGATCCATGAACTGCGACAATTGGCTCCGGCCAAAGAAGTCGCGGATCACAGCTGAAAGAGCTTTCGGATTGATGAGCTTTTGCGGCGTCATCGCTTCGACGCTCTGATCAAACAACGTCATGCGTTCCTTGACCAAACGTTCGGTGCGCGACAGACCGACGCGGCACTGGTTGGCAAGCAATTCGCCCACTGTGCGGATACGGCGGCTGCCCAAATGATCAATGTCATCCAGCGAGCCTTCACCTTTTTTCAGTTTCAGCAAATACTTCGTGGCTGCGACCAAATCGTTCTTGGTCAGAATGCGGCCTTCCGCCTTCATGCCCAATTTCTGATTGATCTTGTAGCGACCCACGCGACCGAGGTCATAACGTTTTTCATCAAAGAACAAACGCTTGAGCAAGGCACGGGAGTTCGCCGCCGTCGGTGGATCCCCAGGGCGTAGGCGACGATAAATATCTTTTAGCGCTTCTTCTTCGTTCTTGGCCGGATCTTTCTTGAGGCACTTGATGATGATGCCTTCATCGATCGAAGTGTCCACGACCTTGATCTTGGTCACGCCGAGTTCCGCGATCTGCTTGATGACCGCTTTGGAAAGCGGCTCAAACGCGCGGGCCACCACGAGGCCTTTTTCTTCATCCACCGCGTCCTGCACGAGCACGCGGTTCTGCAAATCTTCGAGCTTCTCCGCTTCTTTGATCGTGAGATCTTCCACGGTGTAGAACAGCTTCAAAATTTCCTCATCGGAGCCGCGCGTCAGTCCGCCGTTGTCCTTGGACTTGCTGCCCTTTTCCTTGTCCTCATGGTCGAGGAATGACAGCGCGCGAAACAGCGTCGTCGTCAAAAATTTGCGGCGGCGTTTTTTGCGGTCGAGATAAATGTAAAGCAAATCGCTCGTGTCGAACTGCGCTTCATACCAGGAACCGCGATCGGGAATCACGCGGAAGCTGTGGAGCATTTTGCCGTTCGTGTGCTGGGTCGCCTCAAACGCGATGCCCGGCGAGCGGTGCAACTGCGAAACGACGACGCGCTCCGCGCCGTTGATGACAAACGTGCCTTGCGGCGTCATCAGAGGCAATTCGCCCATGAACACTTTTTCTTCCTTGGCACCCTTGGTCTCGTCCTTCAACAGGAACGTGACGTAAAGCGGCGCGCCGTAAGTCAGGCCTTCGCGCAGACATTCGAGCCAGTCAATCTTGGGCTCGCCAATCTCGTAGGAGTTGTAATCGAGCGTGACCTTGCCGTCATAGCTGACGATAGGAAACACCTCGCGGAACACCGATTCCAGCCCGACATGTTTTTGACGTTTGGACGACGTCAGATCGGCCTGCAAAAATTCCAGATAGGAATTGGTCTGCAACTCGATCATGTTCGGCGGGGCGATGATTTCCTTGATCTTGCCGAAGTTGATACGTTCTGTGGCTCGCGATGGCATTTTTGGCTTTCTGTTGGGTGCGGCAACACGCCGCACCGAAATTGTTTATTCAACGACACAAGGCAAGCCCGCCGCGTTCAATCACGGCCAGCTTGCCAACCCGATAACTAGCTAACTGCTATTTCAATTAACCGCAAAATTTTGTCCCGTATTCAACGGGTGAAAAAGGGGCGACGGCAAAACGCCGCCGCCCCAGTCAGACAGATTACTTGACTTCGACTTTCGCGCCGGCTTCTTCGAGCTTCTTTTTAGCAGCATCGGAATCAGCTTTGTTCGCGCCTTCGAGCACGGGCTTCGGAGCGCCTTCAACCAAAGCTTTCGCTTCGGCCAGACCCAGACCGGTCTTCACTTCGCGCACAGCCTTGATGGCCGCGATCTTCTTGTCCGCCGGAACGGAAACGAGGATCACATCAAAAGTGTCTTTCGCTTCAACCGGAGCAGCGGCAGCAGCGCCACCGGCAGCGGCAGCGGCAGCGACCGGAGCCGCGGCAGAAACGCCCCACTTGGTTTCCAGTTGTTTCACCAAGTCAGCGGCTTCGATAACCGTCAACTTGCTCAATTCTTCCACTAAGTTTGCAATGTCAGCCATAGTATTACTTTTCTATTGTCGTCTCGTCGTTTGCCGGCGCCCCGGCAGTTTTCAGTTCACGGCTTGCGAACCGACGATTTACGTTTGTTATTGTTGGTTTGTTTCGCCGACAAGAAATCTGAAGTTAAAAACTTCAAATCTCTCATCGGAAATTATTATTCCGCCTTTTCGGCTTTCGCCTTGATGACCTGGGCGAGTTGCGTCGCCGGCGTATTGATCAAAGTCGCGAGCTTGGTGGCCGGCGCGTTGAACAGGCCGAGCAGCTTGGCGCGCAGCACGTCGAGGCTCGGCAGATCCGCTAGGGCGAGGATGGACTTGTCGTCCAAACGCTGGCTGTTCAGATAACCGAACTTGAGCTTGAGTTTGTCGAACTCGGCGGCGAAATTTTTCAGCGCCTTGGCGGCCGCCGAAATATCTTTCTTGCCGGTGACCACGGCGAGTTGTCCGGTGAGCGAACCATTCAAGTCCGCAAGACCCGCTTCTTTCGCAGCAACGCGGAAGACGGTGTTCTTCACGACATGAACTTCCGCACCGGCAACAGTGAGGCGTTTGCGCAGCTCGGTGAGATGCGAAACTTTCAGGCCTTGATAGCCGACCACGATAAAGAACGGCGAACCATTCAACCGGGCGACGTATTCGTTCGTCAAAAATTGTTTTTCAGCACGCATGATATTTAGTTGGTTGCAAATTCACGGATGTCAACACGGACCGGCGGACTCATCGTCGCTGAAATCGTGCAGGAGTTGATAAAGGTTCCCTTGACGCTGTTCGGACGCGCCTTCACGACGGCTTCAATCACCGCGCGGGCGTTTTCCTCGAGCTGTTCCGGCTTGAACGAAGCCTTACCCACAACCACGTGAACATTTCCCGCTTTGTCAATTTTGAATTCGACGCGGCCCGCTTTGACTTCGCGCACAGCCTTGGCCGTGTCTTCGGTCACCGTGCCGGTTTTCGGATTCGGCATTAGACCGCGCGGCCCGAGCACCTTGCCCAATTTGCGGACTTCGATCATCGCTTCCGGCGTCGCCACGGCGACATCGAAATCGGACCAGCCCGCGACGCACTTGGCGATCATGTCTTCGAAACCGACAAATTCCGCACCGGCGGCAGTCGCAGCTTCGGCAGCGGCGCCTTTGGCGAACACCAAAACGCGAACAGTCTTACCGCTGCCGTGGGGCAACGGAACCGTGCCACGAACCATTTGATCGGACTGCTTCGGGTCCACGCCGAGGCGGAACGCGAGGTCAACGGTTTCGTTAAATTTTGCTTTCGGAAATTTGGCGAGAACGCCAACGGCTTCCTTGAGTAGATACGTTTTTTTCGCATCCACGACTTCGAGGGCTTTTTTGAATCGTTTACTGGGCATGTGCTTTGGTGCGGTGCAAGCGAATCCGAAGATTCTCCCGCGATTGTTTTATTGATTAACCGACGACATCAATTCCCATGCTGCGCGCCGTGCCGGAAATAATCCGCACTGCCGCCTCTTCCGTGGAATAATTCATGTCTTTGGATTTCATCTTGATGATTTCCAAAATTTGTTTGCGCGTCACCTTGCCGACTTTTTCCTTGTTCGGCACCTTGGAGCCGGCCGTGATGCCCGCTGCTTTTTTGAGCAGGATGGACGCCGGCGGCGACTTGGTGATGAACGTGAATGACTTGTCTTGATAAACGGTGATAACCACCGGAATCACAAGGCCGGCGTCATTTTTGGTGACCGCGTTGAATTCTTTGCAGAACGCCATAATGTTGACGCCGTGCTGACCGAGCGACGGGCCGACGGGCGGCGCGGGATTCGCCTGACCGGCGGCGATCTGCAATTTAATTTGTCCTGTAACTTTCTTTGCCATAAAAATAATTAAGCTTTTTCAACCTGCCAGTATTCGAGTTCCACCGGCGTATTCCGTCCGAAAATATTGACCGTCACTTTCAACTTGCCGCGTTCCGGATCAATTTCCTCGATCACACCGCTGAAATTCAGGAAGGGACCGTTGTTGATCTTGACCGTCTCAGCCACAGCAAAATTCACCTTCGGTTTTTCCGTGTCTTCGGAAACCGAAATCTGCGCCTTGATCGCATCCACTTCCTCGGTTGGCGTCGCCTGCGGCGGATCGCTCAAAAAGCCGATGACGCCCTGCGTCTCGCGGATGAAATACCACGGCTGCTCAATCACGCGGTTGTTGTCGTCGAGCAACACCATGTCCACAAAAACGTAGCCCGGCCACAACTTGCGGTTGGACACGGTTTTTTTCTGGTTGCGCACTTCGACGACTTTTTCCATCGGGACGAGGACTTCTTTGACGTAGTCCTGCATCTCGTCCGTCTTGACGCGTTTCTCAATGCTTTCCTTGACCTTGTGTTCCTGGCCGGAAAGCGTCTGGATGATGAACCACTGGTTGCGCATGAAATTCTCTAGCGGATAAAGACGTAAAACAAAATACGATCAACGACCACAATAAAGCCGCCGAGCAGCGCGACCGCAACCATGATCAGGGCGGTGGAACCTTTTAATTCCTCCCAGCTCGGCCAGGAACATTTTTTCAGTTCCTCGCGGGTTTCCTGAACATAAACGGCCAAGCGCTGGATCTGTCCCTGCCACCAGAGGTAGCCGAAGACAGCGCCAATCACCACCGCCCAAATTCCAATATGTATCCAGTCGTTCACAATATTTTCTAGCTGGCCGGGCCGAAGCTCGCGGCGTTATTTCTGACTTCGCCCCAATTCGCAGCCCTGAAGGCTGGCGGAGAGGGAGGGATTCGAACCCCCGTTGGGCTTTCGCCCAAAGCGGTTTTCAAGACCGCCGCGATAGACCACTCTGCCACCTCTCCAAGTTCGCAGACTGGCACGGCAGGCAGGACTTGAACCTGCAACCAATGGTTTTGGAGACCACTACTCTACCAATTGAGCTACTGCCGTATCCGTCCAAAACCGCATTAATTTCGGGACAAAAATGGAGCACGGAGATTTTTGACTCCGCGCTCCCGATACATTGCTTCAGTTTTTAGCTGATGACGTCGGACACACGACCGGCACCGATGGTGCGGCCACCTTCGCGAATCGCGAAGCGCTGACCTTTTTCCATCGCGACCGGCTTCTGCATTTCGATGTCCACCGAGACGTTGTCGCCCGGCATCACCATTTCGACGCCCGTCGGCAGCGTGAGCGTGCCGGTGACATCGGAGGTGCGGAAATAAAATTGCGGACGGTAGTTCGTGAAGAACGGCGTGTGACGGCCACCTTCATCTTTGGACAAAACGTAAACTTCCGCCTTGAACTTCGTGTGCGGCTTGATGGAACCGGGCTTGGCCAAAACCATGCCGCGTTCCACATCGTCTTTCGTCGTGCCGCGCAGCAGCACACCGACGTTGTCGCCGGCGCTCGCCGAATCCAAAAGCTTGCGGAACATTTCGATGTCCGTCGCCGTGGTCTTGCGCGTGTCTTTCAAGCCGACGATCTCGACTTCTTCCATCTTCTTGAGCACACCGCGTTCGACGCGACCGGTGACAACCGTGCCACGACCTTCAATGGTGAACACGTCTTCGACGCACATCAAAAAGGGCTTGTCCACTTCGCGAACCGGGTCAGGAATAAAAGTATCGAGCGCTTCGAGCAGCGCAGCGATTTGCGCTTCGCCTTCCGGCGTGCCGTTAAGAGCCGCCGTGGCGGAGGCGCGGATGATCGGCGTCGTTTCGCCGGGGAAACCATACTTCGTGAGCAGGTCACGGATTTCCATTTCGATGAGTTCGAGCAAATCAGCGTCGGCCAAATCAACCTTGTTCAGGCAGACGATGATGCTCGGAACACCGACCTGGCGGGCGAGCAAAATATGTTCGCGCGTCTGCGGCATCGGGCCGTCCGCGGCGCTGACCACCAGAATCGCACCGTCCATCTGCGCGGCACCGGTGATCATGTTTTTCACATAATCCGCATGGCCGGGGCAGTCAACGTGCGCGTAATGGCGCTTGGGCGATTCGTATTCGACGTGCGACACCGCGATGGTCACGGTCTTCGTGTCGTCACGAACGGTGCCGCCCTTGGTGATCGAGGCATACGAGATGGGCGTCGCCAGACCTTTTTTGGACTGCACGTGGACGATTGCCGCCGTGAGAGTGGATTTGCCGTGGTCAACGTGACCGATGGTGCCGACGTTGACGTGCGGTTTGGTTCTTTGAAATTGCTCTTTGGCCATACTGTTTGTTCGTTGCGTGTTTTTGTTTTAAATGGAGCCCATGATCAGGATTGAACTGATGACCTCGTCCTTACCAAGGACGTGCTCTACCAACTGAGCTACATGGGCATCCAAAAATCTTTTGTTCAAGCCCGAATCGTAAAGCGACAAAAAACCTAACCACTCAATTTTCTCCTGAAATTCGAGGGGCTGGCGGTGTTTTGGACGTTTTTACGGCTCTGACGGTCGGGAAATTACGGAACAATCCCCCGACTGTCAATAGTTTTTTTATTTTTCTTCAGGTCGAGAATCTCCCGCGCCCGCGCCAGCGACGCTTCCATGTCGCCGCAGACATTGTCCATGCCTATCTTGTCCAAAAACCCCGCGCGCGTCAAAGCAAACAACGGCTGCGAGTGCGGCCCGCACAAAACCAGATCTTTCCTCTTGATCCGCAATTTTTCCAGCAAATCTTCCAGCGCGTCCAAACCCGTCGCGTCCAGCGCCAGCACGTCGCGCATGCGCAAAATTAAAACTTCAGGCAATTGGCCGGCATCACGCAACGACGATTCCAATTTGTCCGCCGCGCCAAAAAAGAACGCGCCGAAAACGCGGAAGACCATCACGCCGTCCGGAATATTTCTTCCCGCTGTCTGCTGGCCGGGCGCATTGCCCTGCGTCACTTCCGAATCCGGCGTCACCTGCGCCGTTTCGGCGAGCCGCTTCACCAGCAGTGCCGAAGCCAGAATCAGCGACGTGCCCACCGCCGTTGGCAAATCCAGCATCACGGTCAAACTGAACGCGCATAAAAAAATCGCCGCGTCGCTTTTCGGCCAGCGTTTCAAGCGCACAAACTGATGCCACTCGCCCATCCGCAGCGACACCACCACCAGCACCGCGCTCAACGCCGCCATCGGAATGTGTTTGGCCAGCGGCGCGGCCACGAGCAGAATCGTGAGCAGCGTCAGCGAGTGAATCATGCCGGCTACCGGCGTCTGCGCGCCCAGCCGCACATTGGTCGCCGTGCGCGCTATCACGCCGGTCGTCGGCATCCCGCCGAAAATTCCCACGACGATGTTCGCCACGCCCTGCCCCATCAATTCCTGATTTGAATCGTGCCGGTCATCAATCATGCCGTCCGACACCACAGCGCACAGCAGCGATTCAATCGCGCCGAGCACCGCCACCGTCATCGCCGCCGGGAGCAACGCGCGCCACGCATCAAACGACAACGACGGCCAGTGTGGCGCGGGCAGGCCGCTCGGCATTTCGCCGAACTGCGAGAACAACGTCTGGATGCCGAAACTTTCGTCCCAATGCAAAAATTTCACCGCCACCGAGGCGAGCAAAATGACCGCGATGGAACCCGGCAGCCGCCGGCCCAGTTTTTTCGGCCAGAACCAAATGGCCAGCGTCGCGACCAAGGCCAGCAAAACCGTCGGCCAGTTCGGATGAAAACTTTCCGCCAGCCCGCGCAGCTTGCCGATGAAATCCGGCGGCAATTTATTTTGCAGCCCGAAGAAATCGCGTATCTGCGTGCTCATGATAATGATCGCGATGCCGCTCGTAAAACCCGTCACGACTGGAAATGGAATAAAACGGATCATCGTGCCGAGCTTGCACGCGCCCAGCACAAATAAAATCACGCCCGCCATCAGCGCGCACACGGCGAGCGCCTCCGGCCCGTGCAGGATTAAAATCGGCGCCAGCAGCGGCACAAACGCCCCCGCCGGCCCGCCGATTTGCACGCGTGAACCGCCCAGCGCCGAAACTAAAAAACCGCCGATAATGGCGGTGAAAATGCCAATCTCCGGTTTCAAGCCCGACGCGATCGCCAGCGCCATCGCCAGCGGCAGCGCGACGATGCCGACAATCAGGCCGGCCGTGAGGTCGGCAAAAAAAGTCTGCGTCGAATAATTCTTCAACGCCTCCACCAACTTCGGCCGGAAAGAAAAAGCAAATTTCATTTTTTGGGAACCGAAAAAAATTCCCTAATTCTGATTTTGCGTAACACGGACAGAAACTCAATTGAATTTGCTTTGCAAAAATTGGCAAACACTTTCGATCGGCTTGCTCGCGTGGGGTGAGCGTTCTTGCGAGCCGCCTCAGCCCGTCACGCCCGTGGATGCGCCGCGTCGTAAGCCTTCTTCAGCCGCTCGGTGGTGACGTGCGTGTAAACCTGCGTCGTGATGAGGTGCGCGTGGCCGAGCAGTTCCTGCACGCTGCGCAAATCCGCGCCGGCGTCCAGCAGATGCGTGGCGTAGCTGTGCCGCAATTTGTGCGGCGTAAGCTTTGGGTCGAGGCCAGCAATCGCGAGATAATTTTTCAGCCGCCGCGAGAGTTGCAGCGGCGACAGCGGACCGGCATTTTTGGTATCGGAACAAAAAACCGAGTTAAAACCTGCGGGCGGCTCAAGCAGCGTGTTCCAATAATCTTCAATTGCCTTCAACGCCGGCTGGCCAATCGGCACGAGCCGTTCCTTTTTTCCTTTGCCGCGAACACGGACAATTTGTTCGCTCCAATCGATGTCGTCCGCGCGCAAGCCGCACAGCTCGCTGACGCGCAAGCCGCAGGAGTAAATCGTTTCCAGCACCGCGATATCGCGCAGGCAAACCTCCGCCGAGATCGGCCGGCCCGGCCCCTTTTTTTGTTTTTGCGTTTCCAGCAATTTTGCCGGCGCGACGAGCAGCGCTTCCATCTGCGACTGCGTCAAAAAGCGTGGCAGCCGCTTTTCCGGTTTCGGCAGCGAAAGATTTTTGATCGGCAAACTTTCCACGACGCCGTGCCGCATCAGAAATTTGAAAAAGGTCCGCAACGCGGAAAACCGCAACTGCACCGCCGCGCGGCTCAGATTATTTCGCCCCAGAAATCTGACGAAGCTGCGGAAATCTTCCCGCGTCAATTTTTCCCAGGCGACCGCCGGCACGGACTTTGGAGTTTGGACTTCAGGCTTTGGACTTTGATTTTGCCAGCGGGAAAATTCCAGCAGCGCCTGCGAATAATTGCGCTGCGTGTAAACCGACGCGCCGCGGTCCGTCGCCAGATGCGCGAGAAATTTCCCGATCCACTGGTCGCGGATTGCAGGCGGGGCGGAAGGCGGCATTTCCATCGAAAAGAATTTTTAACCACGAAACACAGAAACACACGAAAGAATTTCAAAAATCATTTTCGTGTGGTTCGTGTCTTTCGAGTTTTCAAAGAAATCCCAGCACCAACCGCAAAAATTCCTCCGGCTGATCCGCGTGAACCCAGTGGCTCGCGGCGGCAATCGTTTGGATTTGCGCCTGCGGAAACAATTCCCGGATCAGCGGTTCATCCTCGGGCTTTATGTAATTGGATTTGCCGCCGCGAATGAACAATGCCGGCTTCACAAACGGAGCCAGCGCAAAAACCGGCGCGCCGAGCCGGAGATAATTTTCCGCCAAACCGCGCAGATTGATTTTCCAGAAAAACTCACCGGTCGCATTGCGGCCCAGATTTTTCAGCAGAAACCGGCGCAGAACGAGATTGGGAATTTCCGGTGCCAGCGCGTCTTCAATTTCCTGTCGGGTGAAAAATAATTTCAAATCCAGCGCCAGCTGCGCGGCGAAAATTTTGTCGTGCGCTGGCGCGTATTGGCGCGGCGCCATGTCCGCCACGACCAGTTTTTCGACCCGTTCCGGAAACTGCAGGGCGAACTGCATCGCCGTTTTGCCGCCCATCGAATGGCCGATGACCAGGGCCGTTGTCAGCCCGCGCGCCGCCATGAATTTATTCACATCGGCCGCCATCAGCGGATAATCCATCTCCTCGCTGTGCGGCGACTGGCCGTGATTGCGCTGATCCAGGGCGAAAACGCGAAACGATTCCGCCAGCCGCAGGCCGATGTGATGCCAGTTGTCAGAAGAACCAAACAGTCCGTGCAATAAAATGACCGGCCGGCCCTGACCAGATTCTTTGAAATGCAGCCGCATGGAAATCAGACCATCGCCAGGCTTCAGGCCGGAATGGATTTGATGACGAAGTAAACATCGTGCCCAAATCGCGACTCAAAGCCGCCGTAGGGCGTGGTGACGATTTTTTGCACCTTGCCACCACCGGCTTCGATGATGGCGCGCACCTGATTCACCGGCACGCCGTGCATCGGAATAAATGGCTTGCCCCGGTTTTTCCACTTTCGATAGAGGTCCACCGCCATATCCGGCACCCATTGCCGCCAGCCATGCGCATGGATCGCCTGAAAACAGGCCGCGCCGCCGGGCCGCAGCAGGCGCATGAAACCGGCGATGTAAGCCTTCTGGAATTTTGTGGGAATGTGCTGCAGACAAATGGCGGAATAAATAAAATCGTAGCTGTCGGCCGCGAAGGTGTTCAAGTCCGTCCGCACATTCAAGTGATAAAAAACTTTCGCCGGCAGCCGGTTGAATGCTTGCGCCTTTTCAATCATCGAGGCCGAGACGTCCACGCCATCCACCACGGCAAACACCTCGCCCAAGGGCTGCGACAGCCGGCCCAAGCCACAGCCGAAATCCAGCGCGCGGCCGAACTTCAGGCCAATCCCCGCCTGCTTGATTTTTTCCAACACGTCCCGGATTTCTCCGCGGCCGGTCGCAAAAAACTCCTCTGGCTGCCAACCGCCATTCTTTTTGGCCGGATCGGTCAACACCACCCACATCGGATCGTCCTGCCCGAGCGCCGTCCAATTCTCATGAATATCTTTGATGTTCACAATTCAAGCACCCCAATTGAATTATTCGTCGCGCGGCGGAAATTCAAAGGTGATCTTGCCCTTGCCATCCATCACCAGAAACGCCGGGAACGGCTTGCCCGCCTTGGAAATAAATTTGTCGAGTAAATCGCTCTTGTGCTCAGCGAGAATTTTCTGCGCCTGCGGCAGCTCGATTGGCTGCTCCAAAATGGTTTTGCCAATCTTGAATTTGCACGCCTTCGCATCCAGTTGCGATTTTTCGCACAGGTAACCGGCTTCCGTGTCGAACACGTTGCCGCCGCACTTCGGACATTTGCCAATCGGTTCCTTGCCGGTGAAATCAATTTTCGGCAGCGGCTCGGAATTTGATTTGGCCGCGCCTTTTCCCTTCTTCTCGCGCGGCGCAAATTCAAACGCCGTCTTGCCGTCTTTCAGCACGAGAAACGCCTCGAACTTGCGGTTGTTTTTCTTCGAGACAAAGCCCTTGAGCAAATCCGTCTTGCCCGTCGCGAGCAGTTTTTGGACCTGCGCCGGCTCGATGGTCTGCTGCAAAATGATTTTGCCGCTACGGAACTTGCAGGTCTTGTCCGGGCCGGTCGCCTTCTCGCAAATATAATTCATGCCCGCGTCGTAGACATTGCCGCCGCAGGCGGGACATTTGCCGAGCGGTTCCTTGCCAGTGAAATCCACCGGCGCACTCGCTTCGCCGTCCTTGTTCTGGTCGTTGCCAAAATCAAACTCCGGCTTGAACTCCGCGCCCATCTTGATGATGGCCGCGAACGGGAAACCTTGCTTGCTGCGAAACCCTTGCAACGGCCCGACCGTTCCCTTGCTGATCAGCTCCTCAACCTCAAAAATTTCCAATTGCCGGCTGGCCACGATTTTCCAGAGCGCGAAATCACATTTCTGGCACTGGAACTTTTTGTAGTTCTCGTGAATCTCGCCGCCGCATTTCGGGCACGGCACGTTGAGCTTGCCGAAATCACCGGGAACCGTGTCGCTCTCATGCAACTTCGCCTTCGCGACCATGTCGCGCGTCGCATCGGCGATTTCCTTCATGAAATCGTCGCGCTTCATTTTGCCGCGCGCCATGAGGTTCAACTTGAATTCCCATTCGCCCGTGAGTTCCGGCGAGCAGAGCTGCGGAATTTCCAACCCGCGCAGCAGCGTGATGATGGAAAATGCCTTGGCCGTCGGCTGCAATTCGCGGCCGTTGCGGTGAATATATTTTTCCCAGAGCAAACCTTCGATGATGGTCGCGCGCGTCGCGGGCGTGCCGAGACCTTTGTCGTGCATGGCCTCGCGCAGGTCGTCGTCCTCGATCAATTTGCCCGCGCCTTCCATCGCGCCGAGCAGCGTCGCTTCCGTGTAGCGCGCCGGCGGTTTGGTGACGTTCGCCTCGACTTCGATTTTCTCGGTCTTGACGATTTCGCCCGCCTTCACCGGCACGAGGCTCGGCGTGTCGTCCGATTCCGCCGCTTCCTTGCCATAGACCGCGAGCCAGCCGGCGTTGACCATCACTTTGCCTTCGCTCCTGAACGGCTCGCTCTCAACGCGCGTGATGCGCGTGGTCACGAGAAATTCCGCCGCCGGATAAAAAATCGCGAGAAACCGTTTCGTGACGAGGTCGTAAAGCTTCTGTTCCGGCTCGCTCAGATGTTTCGGCGCCACCGTCGTGGGAATAATTGCAAAGTGATCCGACACTTTCGCATTATTAAAGATGCGTTTGTTTGGACGCACCCAGCCGTTTTTCAAAATCGTTTCCGCCGGCGTGCGGTAATTCGTGTCCGCGAGCATGACCATCGTCGTCTTGACCGTCTCCAAATAATCCTCCGGCAGCGCGCGTGAATCCGTTCTCGGATACGTCAGCACCTTATGCTTTTCGTAGAGCGCCTGAGCTAGGCCGAGCGTGTTCTTGGCGGAGAAACCGAATCGTCCGTTCGCTTCGCGTTGCAGCGTTGTCAGATCGTAAAGCTGCGGGGACATCGAGGTCGTCGGCTTGCTTTCCTCGGTGACGATGCCCGGCTGGCCGAGACATTTCGCCTTGATGGCTTCGGCGAAAGAGACGTCCCAGACGCGCTCCTGCTTGAGCTGGTCGTCGCCTTCCTTTTTGGAAAACTTTTCATCGAACCAGCGCCCGGCATATTCGCCCGCCTGCGCGCCGAACGTGCCGTGGATTTCCCAATAATTGCGCGGAATAAATTTTTTAATCTTCTCCTCGCGCTCGACCAGAATCGCCAGCGTCGGCGTCTGCACGCGGCCGACCGTCGTGAGATGAAAGCCGCCGGTCTTGGAATTGAACGCCGTCATGGCGCGCGTGCCGTTGATGCCGATGAGCCAGTCGCTCTCGCTGCGGCACGTCGCCGCGTCGGCCAGCGGGATCATTTCGCCGTCCGTGCGCAGGTGCGCGAAGCCGTCGCGGATCGCCGCGGGCGTCATGGATTGCAGCCAGAGGCGCTGGATGGGCTGTTTGGCTTTGGCGTATTGAACGATGTAACGGAAAATCAATTCACCTTCGCGGCCGGCGTCGCACGCATTTACGATGGCCGTGACATCTTTGCGTTTGATGAGTTTCACAAGCACTTTCAGCCGTGCCTCATTTTTTTCGATGGGCAACAGATCAAAGTGCGGCGGGATGACCGGCAGATGCGCGAACGTCCATTTGCCGCGCTTCACCTCGAACTGTTCCGGCACGGCGATGGTGAGCAAATGGCCGACCGCCGACGAGATGACGTAGTGGTCATTTTCGTAGAAGTCTGCGTTCTTTTCGAACTTGCCGAGCGCCTTGGAGATGTCTCCGGCGACGGACGGCTTTTCTGCGATGATAAGAGTTTTTCCCATGCGACGTGCCATTCTTTAAGCCGCGCGATGGCAGTTGCGCAACTTAAATTTTATTTTTGGGAAACAAAATAATAAAAAAACCTGCGCGCTTGCGTTCATTTGGTGGCGAATTAGACTGCGCGCCCGATGGTGAATCTGAACACGCTCAATCCGCAGCAACGCCTGGCCGCTGAAACCATTCGCGGCCCAGTGCTGATCCTCGCCGGCGCGGGCACGGGCAAGACACGCGTCATCACCTTCCGCATCGCGCACGTGGTTCGCCACGGCATCGCGCCGGGACACATGCTGGGCGTGGCTTGCACCAACAAGGTTTCTCTCATCGATGGGATAGAGAGAAGTTAAGCGTTGAGAAGAACACCAAGCCTGGGAATCAATCGCTTGATCGCCTGCTAAATTTTCAATCAGGAAGGGATCAGACTTACGACGCATGCTTCTTGTGGCACAGACGCCATACTGAAAATACAAGCATCCCGACAAGAGCAAGCCCCATCGATGACGGTTCCGGAACATCATTCACAATAACAAACGCAGCCCCAATATTATACCTCGCATTCGGGCCTTCACCCTCGAAATGAAATATTACATCAGTCCAAAGAGCCCAAAGCCCGCTATCAATATCCGTATCGTGAACAAGATCATCCGTTTGAAAATCGATCCGATAATTTGCCCATGACCCGGGTGGCAGGGTCAGCGGAAGGCTTGGTGTGGCACCTATGCTATAGCTGGTCACTGCGTCATCGGCTTCGCCGGAAAGAAAATGCAAACCACCACTCGATAACGAGATCGAATCGATAACAGCGGTTGCAGTGTAGAAGGTTGTAAAGTTTGTAATTGTAAGGAAGGCACTGCCCGACTGTCCTTCCACCACACTGCAATCAGCGTTAATGATCGCAACAATGTTCGAGGTGAAACTTTGCGCATTCAAACGGCACGCGAAACATGGCGTTAATAACGTAAGCGCAAGTAGGATTGAGAGCGTCGGCCTAGATGGAAAAGATTTAAGTTTCATATTCACAGCTGACTCATTGTTTTCAGGGTTGAAGAAAAAAAGGTTGGCTTGCGGGTTTGGGCCCTGCCACAAGGTAGGGCATGAAAAATCAAACTCGAAACAAGCCAACCGCCAGCAAGTTCTCCTTGCTGCGCCAAATT
>CAISEZ010000085.1 GCA_903884535.1 uncultured Verrucomicrobia subdivision 3 bacterium | reverse complement strand
GAAAACCGTTTCCCCATGAATCACATCCTGCTCATCGAAGACGAACGGGATCACGCGGAATTGATTCAGCGCGCGCTGGCCAATGCCACGCCCGCTTACAAAATTTCTACCGTGGAAAATCTGGCGGCGGCCCGCGCGCTGGCCACTCAGCAATTGCCGGATCTGGCGCTGGTGGATTATCGCCTGCCCGACGGCAGCGGCTCGGAATTTGTCAGTTGGGCGGCGGACCGTTTCCCGGTCATCCTGCTCACGGCGTTCGGCAATGAACGCACCGCCGTGGAAGCCATCAAAGCCGGCGCGCTGGATTACGTCATCAAATCGCCGGAGATGTTCGCCGATGTGGCGCATCTGGTGGAACGCTCGCTGCGCGAATGGAAAAATCTGCGCGAACGCAAACAGGCCGAGTCGCGGCTGGAGGCCATCAACCATTTGCTTGCCACGATGGGGCCGGATTTCGCCGGCAACGTCGCGCGGTTGGTGGAACTTTTGGCGAGAGAGACCGGCGCGCAGATGGCGTTTTACTCGAACATCAGCGGCAAACGCCTGCGGACCGTGGCGGCTTGGGATGTGGCCAAGCATCTGCCCGGCTGCTCCACCTGCGGCTGCATTGCCTGTGAAAAAGTTTTGCATTACGCCGCCGGCCATTTTCAAGATGTGCAAACGGCCCGGCAAAAACCTGAAGGCGATTCCCTGTTCAGCTACGTTTCAGAATCGCACACGCATCTCGGGCAGATTGTGCGCCGCCAAAATGATCCGGTGGGCATTCTCTGTTTGTTTTTCAGCCGGCCGCACCAGCTCACCACCGCAGAGCACCGACTGCTGGGCATATTGGCCTCGGCGCTCGGAGCGGAAGAAAACCGCAAGCGCACGGATGACGAATTGCGCGCGATGGACGGCCGTTACCGCCAGATCATCCAGACCGCCAATGAAGGCATTTGGGTTTCGGATGAACGGGACCAGCTCACGTTCGTCAACCAGCGCATGGCGGATTTGCTCGGCTACAGCCAGGAGGAATTGACCCACCGGTCCGTGCGCGAATTCATCGAACCGGCCGACCTGGCCGACCATGAATTTAAATTGCAGATGGCGCATCGCGGCCAGTCCACCCAGTTCGAACGCCGCCTGCGCCGCAAGAACGGCAGTGAACTGCTCGTCTGGATGTCCGGCTCGCCGCTGTTCGACGACGAGGGCAATTTCCGCGGCGCGTTCGCGATGCTGACCGATCTCACCGAACGCCGGCAGCTTGAATCGCAGCTCCGCCAGGTGCAGAAACTGGAATCCATCGGCCAGCTCGCCGGTGGCGTCGCGCATGATTTCAACAATATTCTCGCGGCGATCATGATGCATTTGAGTTTGCTGCATCAAAATCCCAACCTCGATGTGGAAACCACCGAGGCCATCAAAGACCTCGAATCCGAAACCAAACGCGCCGCCAATCTGACGCGCCAACTGCTCATGTTCAGCCGCCGCTCCGTCATGCAGGTGCGCGCGGTGGATATGAACGACGTCGTTCACAATATGCTCAAGATGTTGCGCCGGCTGCTCGGCGAACACATCAGCATTAAATTTGACAGTCAGAGCGATCTGCCCGCCATCGAGGCCGACATCGGCATGTTGGAACAAGTGTTGATGAACCTCGCGGTCAACGCCCGCGACGCCATGGCCAAGGGCGGCAGCCTCACCATCACCACGACCGTGGTGGAAATGAATTTGGAAACCGCCAAGGCCAACTCGGAACGCCGGCTCGGAAAATTTGTCTGCCTATCCGTCGCCGACACCGGCCTCGGGATGGACGAAGCCATCATCAAACGGATTTTCGAACCGTTCTTCACCACCAAGGAAATTGGCAAGGGCACCGGGCTCGGCCTGCCCACCATCCACGGCATCGTCAAACAGCATCAGGGCTGGATCGAAGTGGAGAGCCGCATCGGTCGCGGCACGCGGTTTCAAGTTTATCTTCCCGTCAAAAATAATCTGGCGCTGCCCACGGCGGAAGCTCATGCCGCCCCGGAGGCCGTGCCGCGCGGCCACGGCACGCTGCTGCTCGTCGAAGACGAAGATATCGTCCGCCGCCCCATCGGCATTTATTTGCGCAAACTGGGCTACCAAGTTTTGGAAGCCGCCAACGGCAATCAGGCGTTGGAATTATGGCGCGAACATCGCGACCGGATTGATTTGCTCTACACCGATATGGTCATGCCCGAAGGTTTCAACGGTCTTGAACTCGCCGAGCAGATGCGCCTCGAAAAACCCGGCCTCAAGGTCATCATCTCCAGCGGCTACAGCACCGAAATCAGCAGTCACGGCATCCCCGCCGAATCCGGATTTTGTCACCTCGCCAAGCCCAGCGCCTCCGCGCTCATCGCCGCCACCGTGCGCGATTGTCTCCAGAAAAAATAATCGCCGCGCCGGACTTGCGGTGAGACGCTTCTTCCAGCCGCGGGGAAATTTTATGGCACCGGTGCCGTGAGTTTTTTTATCACGTCGTCAATCGCCTTCCCCAGCGACGGAATCCGCTGTGTGTAGCTGATGGGGCTGACGTCGTCGAAGGCTGGGTAATTGGTGCGCGCCGCAAAAACTTCGTCGGTGTAGCGGTAGCCGAGGTTGCCGAAAAACGCGACGATGTAATGCCGGAACGGCTGACCGGGCAGCGACGTGACGATGCCCGCGTCGGAACCGTAGTTGAACGTCAGCCCGGTTTTGTGTGCGAAACTCACTTCCGCGTGGGCGTTGGTGGCGCGGATGTCCACGCCGTAATTGAGGTTGTCCACATTGACAAAACCGTTGAACGGATTGATCCAGCGCGACGCAACGCGCGAGGGAATGCCCGGCTGCACATTCGGCGCGCCGGGAAAATTCGCCGTGGTCAGCGCCTCGTTGAAACCCTGGTCGCCCAATAATTTTTTCAAAAATTCCCGCGACGAATCGGACAACAATTTCGCCGTCACCGGCTGACCATTCGCGCCGCGCCACAATTCGCCCGGCCCGCCGTCAATAATCCACAGCAGCCGCGCGGTGTCGAACGCCGTCATGTGAATCTGGCCGGGCTGCCAGCCGTAACCATCCGCCGGGCGCGTGTGATTAATTTGCAGCGTGCCCAAGCCGAGATCGCGAAACTCCTTGTTCAACGGCTCGATTTCGTCACGGTCATGGAAAAATTTCAGCAGCGCGTAAGTCGAGTGATTGTCGGAAACCGTGATCATCGGTTCGAGCCAGTTGCGGAGGCGGCGCGGCTCCGCATTCGTGAGGTCGGTCCGGTAAGTGTATTCGGTGTCCAGATTAATTTTTCCTGCGTCCACCATTCGCATCACATGAAACGCCACCATGAGCTTGAAAAGCGAAGCGGGATACGGCGCCATGAATTGATACGGCGCACTGGCGCGCCCCGGCACGATGTCATCGGCGGCGGTCAACGGCGGGTTGTTCGTCCAGCCTTTGTGCGACAACTGTTTTCCGTCGGCCGAAAAACTGCCGCCATCCCAGCGCTCGATGTCCCAGCGCCGGAACCTCACCAGGCTCGCGCCGGTGTTTTTGCCGAGCAGCACGAGCTGGCCTTCCGGATAATCGCGCGACAGCAAAACATCCGCGCACGCCACCATCCGGCCGTCCGCGTCGAGTTGAATCACGGCCACGTCCACGTTGGGCGTGTGCGCCACCGGCGCGGCCGGACGGACGGGATGCTGTTCGTTGCCCGGACCAAAATCCAGCACGCGCCCAAATTGCGCGTCGCGCACCGCCGACAGCAGCGCGCTTTCCAAAGTGAGTTTGGCCGGTTCAGCCATGACACCGATGATCATCAGTGTCGCCGCAAAATAACAGAGGTAATGCTTCATCCTGTGCGCTTCTAGTTACAAAATCAGGCACCGGGTCACAACCCTTCTTTTTCGCGGGCAACCGGTGGACTGGTGCCCCCGCCCGGAATTGAACCGGGATTAACGGTTTAGGAAACCGCTGCTCTATCCATTTGAGCTACGGAGGCAACCCTTATTTTACAATGCTTTTATGATATTTAACGAAAACGAATTGCAATTTAGATACTGGTTTTGTATACTGGCTGCATGATTGAAGCAAGCACAAAACCTCTAACTGCCGAACCTGAAAAAGATTGGCAGAAAACCCAATATTCAAACTTAATTCGCTACGTTTCATCTGGCACTTACTATGCCCGGTTGCGAGTTAAGGGCAAGCTCATCCGCCGAAGCCTAAAGACCGATACCATCACGGTTGCCAAGCTGCGTTTGGCAGACTTGGAAAGAACCGAACGAGGGGCCGCTGATCGTCAAAAGGCGAGTTCCCAAGGGAAGACGACATTCGGGCAGGCGTTGACGATTTACCGGGAGCAAAGCGAAGCCAGTCACCTCCTAAAACCGACCAGCAAAAAATACCGGCGAGAAATTTTAGTCGCAATCGTCAAGTCTTGGCCCGGTGTCGAAGCGCTCGACATGCGAAGGATCGGGGAATCGGATTGTAAAACGTGGGCGCTGCGGTTTGGCAATGAATACTCCCCCTCCCGCTACAACTCGGCATTAGGCATATTGAAAGCAATTTTTCAGGTAGGCGTCGAGGCCGGCTCGCTCTACCGCAACCCGGCATCGGGACTGAAACGCGCGCGGGTCAGGCTCAAAACATTAACGCTCCCCAGTTTTGAGCAATTTGAAAACTTCTTGAGAGAAATCAAGAATGGTGGCGGACGCGATTCCGGGAACTGCGCCGACCTCGTTGAGTTCCTAGCGTTCGGCGGATTTCGGATTTCCGAGGCAGCGAACATCACCTGGGCGGATTGCGATTTTGAGAAAAAAGAAATTGTGGTGCGGGGCGACCCTGAAACCGGCACGAAGAATTGGAGCATCCGGCGCGTGCCGATGATTCCTGACATGATTCAGCTGCTCGAACGGTTGCGCAGCGAACATGCGAATGAAAGCGCGCAAAGCGCGGTGATGCGGGTGCGTGAATGTCAAAAGGCAATGGACCGCGCGGCCAAGGTGGTCGGTATGGTGCGAATCACCCATCATGATTTACGTCATCTTTTTGCGACACTTTGCATCGAGTCCGGTGTTGATATTCCAACAGTGAGCCGCTGGCTGGGTCACAAAGACGGCGGGGCACTGGCCATGAAAGTTTACGGACACTTGCGCGATCAACATTCGGTGGCAATGGCGCAAAAGGTGACGTTTGGAAAAAGCGCAAATGAAAACCAAAATTGAAGATAAAGACATTGCGAATGCGAATGGCTCAAAACTGACGGTTTTTAGCCAGATGATGAATTTACAGTGTGAATTACTGGAAGAACTGGACCAAGGTCCGCTCCCGCACTGGCGGATGACGAGTGAATCGCAGCATTGGATGAAAAACATTTGTCAGAATTTTCGTCGGACAATTTTCAAGTCCATGTTGAAACTAAGGCCCAAGCGGAAATTTAGCTGGCGGAATTATGGCCGGAGTATTGGGCTGATGGAGCGATATAAAACCTTTTTAAAAAAGGATGCGCCGCAAATATTGCAGGCTAATGGGTTCAACAAAAAAATCAGCAAGAAGAAATGGGCGGAAATTAAACCGCACCTCGGCTTGAAAGAAATGCGCCAATATTATCTGAAAATTTTGGAACGTCCGGCGAACGACAAAACTTCCCTGCGGAAGCTGTTCGAGGCAATTCTTACAAAAGTATTGGTGAATCTTGAAAAACACAAAGAGGTCGCCGATTTCCATTTAGCCAATCAGGACGCCAAGACGGCGCAAATGTTTTTGAAAGGGATGAGCGAGGGATTCACAATTTTCCTGAACACAGAAGGCGAATTCAGCGGAGATGATCGTCGCGCCGACATCCATCTCGAATTATTGGCGTGGCAATATGACATTGAAAAAATGCGCAGGTCCGTTCCGCAAAAAACGCGCAACAATCTTTTCAGTGAAATAAAAAAGCTGCCGGAATATAAAAACAAAACGCAAGATTGGTTTAATGATGTGTGCAAGGACATCAAACTTTCAATGGGCAAGCCCGGTCGGCCTTGGCAATACTCCTCGACGTAATTTTATTGAGATTTAATTGGCGGTTTCTGCACTCGTAAGAACCCCCAATAAACTTCCTGCTGGGTGTTGTAAATCGTTTGGCGTGATTACGTCAGATGAAAATACAACCGCGAGCCAGACGCCCAAGCTGGGGCTGAATCGCATCGAGGCTGCAAAAGCCCTGGGCATGAGTCCGGCCACACTCGACCGTTTGACCGCGCGCGGCCTGCTGCGTCCGTGCCGTGTCACCTACCGTCCGATTTACTGGGTCGGCGAACTGGAACGGTTTCTAAAAGAAAATTCCCATCCTTCGGAATGGCACGTATGAACACGCGCCTCGCCAATGGGGAAACCCGCGAAGAACGTGAAAGCCAAGGAGGTGGGGGTGGGGTTCAAAATCTGCCGGCGAAAGCCGCCATCATTCCCGGCGAGCAGACCATCAAGGAGTTCATCCCGGCGTCGTGGTTCCACCCGGTCGGCATTTTCAAGGTGCTGGCCCGGTTCTGGGATCGCCTGCCCGACGTGAGCGGCAATTTGTTTCTGACGTTCACCCTCGACCCGAAAAACTACGCCGACGAAGAAACCGCGTTTGAAGACAGTCGGGACTGGCTGCGCAAAATGTTTTACCAGCTCCGGCAGGGCGTCGAGTATGAAGGCAAAATTTATCGGATTGATGCGCCCTACTGCATCAAGGTGGAATTTCACGAATCCGGCTGGGTGCATTACCACGCGATTTTTCTGACGCGGCGCTTCCTGCCCAAAGAACTGCTGGCTGAGTTGTGGGATCGCGGCTGGGTGAAAGTCCAGCGGATCGCCAACAATGATTTTCATTACCTGCTGAAATACGTGACGAAGCCGGACGAATTGCCGGCCTGGGTGAAGAAACGAAAACGGCTGCGCGTTTTTCAAACCACCAAAGGATTTTTGCAGGCGCCGGCGGAGGTTAAAAAAGCCGCACCCAAAAGCGACCTGGCCAAGCTCACCCCGAAGAAAAAGCGAGCCTCCTACACGATGGATGAGCGTTTCTGGCGCTGGGCCTGCACCGGAATGATCCGGCAAAACGGGCTGGCACGTCCCGTAAAATTTCAAATCCCATATCGGGAATTGTTCGACCATCTGGTTTTAGCCGCTGCGCTAGATGGCCGGTATAAAGGCAGAGGCGAAATCATAATAAATCGAAAGGACGGGTTATCACTATGGCTGAAAAAACAAACGGAACTGGTCAAAATGAAAAACTAAACGGGCTGTTCGTGCGTGGCGTGGTCATGTCCAGCACGGCGAAGGCGCTCAAACGCAAGGACGGCACGGGCGTTTTTGTCATCGCCCGGCATGAACTGGCCTTGCAGCCTGGGCTGGCGGTGTGGGAAGCCTTTCACGACCCCAAGGACGGCAAAGTGAAGGTGGATGGGGAGACCGTGACGGAGTTCCCGAAGCTGACCGACTTCCAGCAAGTCACGCTGAAAGTGCTGCGCTGGGAAGAAAAAGACAAACGGTTCGTCATCAAAGACGCAGAACTGGTGACATGATCGACATGGTTGGGGGCGGTGGCGGGAGCCGGGCTTTAGCCCGGCCCCGCCGCCGCCCTTAACCTTGTTTCAAATGCTAATAACTGTCCCCGAAAAATAAACAGTAATGCCAAACCAAACCCGCTTGCCATGTAGCCACAACAGGGCTACATTCACGCCATGAGCAAAACCGCCACCATTCGCACCCGCATCGAACCCGGCCTAAAGATCGAGGTTGAAGGCATTCTCGCCCAACTGGGACTGACGGCATCCGAGACGGTGCATTTGCTTTACCGCCAGATCAAACTGCAACGCGGCCTGCCCTTCGACGTGCGCATTCCGAACCCGCTGACTGCGCGCACGCTCAACGCCAGCAAGGCAGGCAAAAATGTGAAACGGTTTGGCAGCAAAAAAAAACTCTTTGGCGATTTGGGCTTGTGAGAACTTTCAGCCGCACCAGCCAGTTCAAGAAAGATGTCAAACGCGTGGAAAAGCGCGGCAAAGACCTCGCCAAGCTCAAGGCGGCGCTGGAACTGCTGATAGACGGCGAGCCATTGCCTCCAGCGTTCAAAGATCACCCGCTGCGTGGAAATTTTGCCGGGAGCTGGGATTGCCATATCGAACCGGATTGGGTGCTGATTTACACCCTCACGGAAAACGATGGCCACGTCCGCTTTGAACGAACCGGCACGCACAGCGACTTGTTCCGTTGGCCAGTGGGATGCTTTCCGTTTCCTGCTGTTGCCTCAAAGCACATTAAACGGACTTTTTACACCCAGCCCCGGAGGCTGCATGACATGGGCGTAAATCTGGGTGGTTGCCATATTTATATGCCCCAGCAACGCCTGCACGGTGCGGATGTCCACCCCGGATTCGAGCATGTGCGTGGCAAAGGAATGGCGCAATGTATGACACGAAGCCGGCTTGGTGATAGTCGTGCGCCGCAGCGCCTCCTGCACCGTGCGCTGCATACCCGTTTTGCTGCCCAGTTCACGCGGATGCCGCCAGTCAGGCGTTCAGCTTCACCTCGATCTGCCGTGTGTAAACTGGTTTGTTTTCCAGTTTTTGTGTCTTCTGGGTAAACATAACTAACGCGTTTGAACAACCAGTATGTTGATTTCATTCCTGCTCTTTCTTTTGAGTAGGAAGGCGATTGATGTTTTACGTTGGACCGCTACAATCCGGTTGCAGCATTAAGTTGTTGAACAGATAGAGATTTTACCTGACACTTTTCAATCTGTTCGTCCTAACCAATTGTAAATAAACAGTTTGTCCGATGGTGTAATGGTAACACAGCGCTCTTTGGAGGCGTTATTCATGGTTCGAATCCATGTCGGACAGCCACTTTATCTAATGAAAACGAGGGCTTCCCCATTGCTGACACGTTTCCAACCCAAGCAACGCCCGATTCTTGCGATGGGCAATTGTAATTTTATCTTGTCATAGCGCCGGCTTTTCCCCGTAATTAATCGCCATAGCGCCGCCGAGCAAATTAATCACGCGGACATTTTTCAGTTTCAAAGCGCGCATCTTTTCCGCCACGGCCAGTTGCGCCGGGTAATGTTTCAGCGATTCCAAAATATAGGCGTAGGCTGAGGCGTTGCCGCAAAACAGCAGCCCGATGAGCGGCACGGACAGCCGGAGGTGCGTGAAATAAACCGCGCGCCACAACACATTCGCCGGCTTGCCAAAATCCAGCACGATGAGCCGCGCGCCGAGCCGGGCCACGCGGTGCATCTCGTCCAGCCCGCATTCCCAGCTCGTCAGATTCCGCAGGCCGTAGCCCACAGTCACAATGTCGAAGGAGTTGTCGGGAAATGGCAGTTGCTGGGCGTCACCCTGGATGAAATTCGGAATTGGGAATTTGGAATTTGGAATTTTTTTCTGACGTTCAGCGGCGACGGCGAGCATTTGCGGACTGAAATCCAGGCCCGTGGTAACTGCGCCTCGTTGAGCAAGAGCAGCAGCAATGTCGCCGGTGCCGCAGCACACATCCAAAGCGCGCGCGTCGGTTCGGACCGCCGCCAAGTCCACGACCCGTCGCTTCCAACTCCGGTGCAGGCCGAAGCTTTGGAGGTCGTTGATGAGGTCGTAGCGCCGGGCGATGCGGGCGAAGAGATCGTTGACCTTGTCGGCGCGCGCGGTGCCGGCGTCATAAAACACATTACTCACGCGGGTAGTCTAGCCGCGCGGCGGGCGCAAGGCAAAGCGTAGATATTTCTTTGCGTGCGTCAGCCGCTTTGCTAGTGTGCAATTATCGAAACCTAAAATTTCGACGAACCCTTTTCTGAAGCTACAAATATGAGTGCCGAACCGCATGTCGCGCCACCGCGGAAAATTCTGGTTGTGGATGACAACGAAGTCGTCCTCAAGACCATTTCCTTGAAATTACAAGGCGCGGGTTATCAGGTCATCACGGCGCTGGACGGCTCGGCGGCGGTGGCGGCGGCGCGCAAAGAAAATCCGGATTTGATTCTGCTCGACATCAGCTTTCCCCCGGACGTGGGCAGTATGCAATGGGACGGCTTCCGCATCATGGAATGGTTGCACCGGTTGGAGACGGCGCGGAAAATCCCCGTCATCGTCATCACCGGCAGCGAAGATCCCAAGTCGCGCGACCGAGCCACCAGCAGCGGCGCGGTAGCGTTTTTCAGCAAACCGATCGAGCACGACAGCTTGTTGAAGGCGATCCGCGCGACGCTGGGCGACGCGGCCGGCACCTGAAAAATTCCGCTTGCCAGCGCGCGGCAATGGCTTATTATCACACTTCCTTTCGGACGCGAGCGTAGCTCAGTTGGTAGAGCATCACGTTGCCAACGTGAATGTCGAGGGTTCAAATCCCTTCGCTCGCTCCAAATTTTTTTGGAGTCTCGCAGTCCGCTTCTTGATCTCGGCGTCCATGTGGGCGTCGAGAATGTCGTTAATCATCTCCGACACGTTTAGATGCAGTGTTTTCGCCATGTTTAGGCGGTTTTGATTCTTATCCGTTGGGCGGAACACTGTTGCTGGATTTCTCATATTTTCCTTTCGTGTGGTATTACCGTAGCACGGTATGAAAGATTAATCAAGATTTGTCTTGATTGGGTGGGTATAATGGTATTACCTTAATGCCAGTGAAACAACCACCCGCAAAAACCACTCGGAAGCTGACCTCACTGGAATTGTCAGCGCCGGCGCGCGGCACGCTTCGCCGCATCAAGAAAAATCACAGCATCCCGTTCACCCGTTCCATCGAACGCGGTTTGTCGCTGCTGGAAAAATCCCTGGAGGGCGCACGATGAACACCTCGGAACACCGCGCGATGATTTGGAGTCGGGCAGGGCTGCCGCAAAACAACATGCTGGAAATCCGTTCCACTGGAGGTGTCGCGTGAACTTCTACGACGTGAACATTCAAACTTTCGGGAACTCGATGATTCCCTCGAAAATTGTGGCGGCAGAAAACCCGATGGCGGCGGCAATTAAATTCCTCGAAAGCATCAAGGCCCCAGAGTCCGAAGGCGCGTTTGAACTGCGCTGTTTTCCTCGTCACGGAGCATTCATTTTGAAGGGGGGTTCACAATGAATGGCCACTGGTTTTGCTCGACATGCAATGACATCGTGACGATGCACGCGCCGGAGGGCCGCTGGGATAGTCTGCGCGACGTGCTTTGCCCGGTGTGCCATCACGAGACGGCTTTTTGGGTGAAGGATATTCCGACACGTTCCACGGTCACGCCGGAGCGGGCGTCGCAGTTGTTCGGTGAAATGCGCGCCAACTTTGAACCGGGGGACAAACTGTGAACTGCGCGAAGTGTGCGACTCCCCGCAAAAAAACGGGCGACCTGAAATTAGATTACACGCCGCAGATTCGGCTGTTGAAGATTGGCGAATCGAACGGTGAGGAAAAATTTGCGTGCCCGCGCTGCCGCTCGATCTTTTGGTTTCCGAAAGCGCCGGAGCATCAACAAAACTTCATGGCCGCGTTGGTATGAAGTATTACACGACCAAAGACCTGGCGTCGCTGATGCTGTTGCATCCACGCACGGTGAAACGCTGGTGGCATAAGCTGCGCGTGCCGCCATCGGTGGGCGTCCACCGGAATCACCGCTGGACAGAACGCAAGGCCAAGCTGCTGTTGAAACGCTGGCAAGACTATTGGACGACACGCGGCACCTCGCCGGAAATCATCAAAGACAAATTCGCGGGCATCTACGAAGACCCGCAACAGTTAAAACTCCCCCTCAAAATTAAATAAATGGAAACTCTTAAACCGATGCCAAAGGCTGGTGTCTCTCAGCAGGATTGGGCAAAGGCATCCCCCGCACAGAAACGGTTTTGGGCAAAATCGCGCAACGGCAAAAGCAAACCCCTGGATAAAGTCGCCAAAGACGCGCTGCCGCCGCACAGTGAGACGGACGAACGAGCGGCGCTGGGTTGCGTGCTCATCGAGGCGGACAAGTCGCCGAACGAACAGGAGGCGATTTTAACGCAGCTACGGCCGGCGCTGTTCTACGATCTGCGGCACCGGAGCATTTTTGAGGCGATGGTGGCCATCAAGATGGAAGACCACGCGCTAGACACGGTGACACTGGTTAGTTTTTTGAAATCCAAAAAGACTTTGGACGAGTGCGGCGGGCAGGATTACGTCGCAAAGCTGGCCGACGACGTGCCGTCGGTGTGGAATTTCCCCACTTACCTGGGCACGCTCCGCGAAAAGGCGCTTCGCCGTTGGACCATTGCCAAACAGGCGCGGCTGGGTGAGCTGGCACACGCGGAGGAATTGACTCCGGAACAACTGCGCGCGGAATTTTCCGAAATTTACGAACAGTCGGAACGGATCGGCGGCAGCGTGCGGCCCAAACTCAAAATCTGGCGCGCGAAGGATATTTTGAAACACCAGGTGCCGAAACACCTGGCGCTGGTCGGGGACAATGAAATCTGCATGGGTTATGACGGCGTGGTGGTGATGGCCGGTCCCGGCTCATCGGGCAAATCGCTTTGCACGGCGGCGCTGGCGCTGGCCGGCGCGATTGGCAAAGGGACTTGGATGGGGCGGAAAATCCATCGCAAATTCAAGACGCTGATTATCCAGGCGGAAAATGGCATCACGAGAATGAAGAAAGAAGTGGAAGCTCTCTGTGAGAATCATCCCGGCGTGGACATTCACGGCCACATTTTTTTCAGTGAACCGCCGGAGGGTGGTTTGCCGTTCCACAATGCGGAATTCCGCACGGCCGTGCGGCGCGCGGTGGCCGAATTGCAGCCCGATCTCGTGGTGATTGACCCTTGGAGTCAAGTGGCCACGGAAGACGCGGCCAAGGAGGTTGTGGACAAGCTGGCGGAAATCCGCAGTTGTTTCCCCGCTGGCGACCAATGCCCAGGGCTTTTGATTGTGGCGCACACAAAGAAGCCGCGCGCCGGCGAAGTTCATCGCGGCCGGTCACTCACGTCGCTGGTGAGTGGTTCCGTTGCCCTGCCGAACACGGCCCGCTGCGTTTACGTGCTGTTGCCTTGGTCCGAAGACCCCGAAGACAGCCGCATCTACTGGTGTTGCCCGAAGCTCAACAATGGCGAAATGTATGGCGCGAGCGTGTGGCACCGTAAATTCGGCACGATGTTTGACCACGACAACGACACCAACCCGCTGGATTGGGGCAAGGAGGCGGAGAACGACGACGCCAGGGCAATCAGTGAGCACGATTTGAAGGCGGCTTTTGGTGAGCAACAGTTTCTAACCAAGGCGGCGCTGGTCAAACGCATCTGCAAAATTGCCAACGCGGCCGACAAGACGGTTTACCGCGCCATTGACCGGGGCGGCTATCTGGCGTCGCTGCTCAAAAAAGACGATGAAGGCAATTTGACTTTGAAGGATTAAAAACTTCTCACCCAAAATTCGGCCGCTGGATTTTTCCAGCGGCCGTTTTCGTTTTCCGACCTGGCCACCGTGGACGCTTTGGTGCGTTTCTCACAGAGAAGGTGAGACAGTGAGAGAGAAAGAGAGAAAAAATTCTCTCTCTCTCACTCCCTAAGGCTCAGAGAAGGTGAGAATTCTCATTCTCACTGACAGGTAGGGGGGTGAGACGAGAGAGAAACGCATTTTGTTGGGGTTTTCACATGGTTTTAGATCCGTTAAAAAGGGGGGTGAGAAAGCGGTTTTGGGGTGAAAAGCGGCTCACTTGTGCCATCTACACAAAATCCGGCGCTCTGCCAGCATCGGTTCCGCAATGTCACGAAACCATTAACCGACTGAAATCCTATGCCTGATGAAATTCCTACGCCTGCCCCTGAAACACCAGAAGTTCCGGCCGCGCCGGTTGGCCAACCGCAAGGTTCGCCGGTTCAAACCCCGCCGCCGGCTGCCCGGCTCGTCGTTGAAGGCGTGAAATCCGAGCGCGAAATTGAATTGGAACGCGCGCTGGAAACGGAACGCGATCGCGCCAAGCGCGCGGAGGTCATCGCGGCCGAAGCCGAACGCAAGGCGCAAGAGCTGTTGCAAATCCCCAAACCGCCCGCGCCGCCGAAGGAAAAGCGCAAACGGAATTGGAGTGACCCGGTGTTTAGCGACGACGACGAAACCGAATAAACCCGCGCCATGAATGAACCTCAAAAACCTGTTTCGCCGGGCAACTCCGGCGGAAAAACGGGAGCGGGTAATCCTCAACCAGTTTCGCAACCAGCCGTTCCACCTCCTCCGGTGGTGCCTCCGCCTGGCAGTCCGCCGGCATTGTTCGGCGGTCATCGCGGCGGGGGAAAGAAACGCCTGGACGGCCTGCCAGCGGGCAGCCCGGAGGCAAAGGAGGCGGACCGCAAAGCCGACGCGGAGCGCAAACGCCTGGAACGCGCTCAAAAAAAAGGGGCGGCATTGCCGCCGACATTGCCGAGTGCGGCGGCATCACCTGCAAACGCATCTGTGCCGGTGGCTGGCGGTGACTCTCCTGTGCTGGCTGCTCCGGTTGGTGTTGTGGGTGCTGGCGTTGCACCAATGTTTGTGTCGTGGCAACAGAAGTTGCTCGACAAACCCGCCAAGCTGCTCGCCAAAATCACCGACCGCTGGCGGGGTTATTGTCGCTTCAAAGCGGTTCGCAAATTAAACCTCTCGACCGCCGCTGAAAAAGAAATCCTCGAAAAAATGAAGTGGCGGGAGGACGTGCTGAACGACTTTGCCACGGCGTTGAGCGAGGCGACGACCATTGAACTGAACAAGCGCCGCGTGCCGGGCGCGGAGCACGGCCATTGGGTGACGCTCTCGCTCTCCCTGGGTGAATTGGTTTATCTGGAAATCACCAACATGCAGACGATTGAAAAATTGATTCTGGATGACCGCGCGAAAAATCCCGCGCCGACGGACGGCACGCCGCCGGCGGCCAACAACTGAAACCCTTCACGATGTTTGCCGTGTCGTGTAAAGAGTAACGGCGTTTTTTATTATGAAACTGATTGCCTGGCTAATTATCGGAGCGGTCCTCACTGGCTGCATTTTGTTCGCGTGCGGCTGCGGCTACATTCATCTCGGTAAACTTGGCGGAGATTGGTGATGCCCGACTATTCCCTCTCGCCGTGTGTGACTCTGGTATTTGGCCGGCCCGGTTCCGGCAAAACAAGTTTTTGTTTTCGTTACCTGGCGAACGCCGCCGCCGAACAACCGGCCAACGCCACGCCGACGGCTTGCACGTTTATTTTCGACTGGAAGCTGGAAGCGGCCACACGGCTGGGCATCACTCCTTGCGGCACGGTGGCGCAATGTGAGGCGGCCATTCAAACCCGCTGGGTGGTGTTCAATCCCGGCCCGATGTTCCAAGAGCGGCAACAGGCGGCTTTCCGGTGGTTCCTTGCCTGGATGTTCGACGTGTGCAAACGCGGACCGGGCAAGAAAATTCTTTATGTGGATGAACTCTGGAATTTTGCCGACGCCATGAGCCTGCCGGCGGAGCTGGAAAAAGTTGTCCGCATCGGCCGCGTTGAAAATTTGGAGCTGCTTACCTCGACACAGTTTCCGCGCGACTATCACCGGAGCATTCGGGCGGCGGTCACGGAGTGGGTCTGCTTTTCGACGGACGAGCCGGGCGATCTGGATGCGGTGCGTCCCTACTTTCGCGGCGTGGACCGCGTGGCCGGCCTGCCACGCGGCAGCTTCATAGCTTACAATCGGGACAGCAGGGCGGAACTGGCGGGAAAACTGTTTTAACTGGAAAGCACTTCACCCCAGCCGTGGGCGGCAATGACGGTCCGAATCATCAGCGGCCGGCGTGCGGCGGAAACCTCACCCCGACGGTTTTTCAAATCGGTTTTTTTCACGTTCTGTATCAGGTCACACTTGCAAATGGTTGCCCAGTCCAGCCCGTCGGCGCTATCTAAAATCAATTCCCCTGGCGCTGCCGCCCGTCCGGCTTTCTGTGAAGAACACATGAGCACCTCAACCTCCGGTTTATTGGCCACCCGCGCCGGACTGGAAACAATCACGGCGGGGTGCGGCTCTGGCCAGCCCGCCGGTTGCCAGCTAAAAATTTCAAACGCCTTCATTCTTCAAAAGGAGCAAGGTTTTTGTTGCTGTGCGCCACCATCCGGCTTTCGATGGCTTGCCATTCGGGGTCATCCGGCAACGTCTTCACGTCCGGCAACAGCATCACCATGCGGTGACTGGCCGGCTTGGCGAGTTTGACCAGGACGGTTTCCGCGTCAATCAGTTGAACGGTGACGGCGGACTTGGCTTTGAACTCCGGCGGCAACACCAGCCGGCGGCGGTCATCAAGGACGGTAGCATTCATAGTGGGAAGCTCCCACGGCTTACGGATGTTGTCAAGCCGACATCTTTGGACTGTGTTTTCAAGGGGTTTAGCGGTGGTGCCATCCAGAACACCCGGTTTTGTCGTGGACCTGGGGCGGATGCGGATGGCGGCGAGCTGCTCACTTGTGCCATCTGGTGAGAATGATTGTCCGGTTTATTGTTCATTCAAGTAACGGTTCGCAGTCAGTAACGGGTTTAGTCCGGCGTGTAGCCGGATGGCCTTGCCGAAAACCGCGACACCGATGCAACAAACTCCGCCGGCGCGTCCGCTCCGGTTTCCCTCGTATGAAAAACATCAACTGGAAAAACATCCTCACCATCCTCGTTGTCGGCGCAATCGGTGCCATTATCCTGGCTCCGTATATCAAGCCGCTGCTCCAAAAAATCCCCGTCGTTGGCGCTTGGATCAAGTAACCGCATCGCCATCGAACCAACCTCCGCAACCTCAACACTCCATTTCTAAAATATGAGTTCTCCTTTTAAGTTCATCGAACCGGTGAACAAAATTAACGGCGTCGGCCTCGGCTCGATTGCCACCATCGAATTTCCGCCGAAGAAGCGCATTTCGACTGTCATCCTGGAAGCTGCCGCCACCAAAAGCGCGCAGGCGACTTTGATTTTGACGGTGCCGACGGTTGCCGACGTAATCGCCTTGATGCAATTCAAGATTGCCGGCAACCCGCAGCGGACCCGCCTGGCGTCCGAACTTTTCGGTGCGCAGGGCTTGAATGCCTTATGCGACGCGCAGAACGGCGGCACGGTGGTTTACACGCAAGCTGGCAATGCCAACTTGTCTGTTGTGCCGGTGCTCATCGGTAGCGCCGCTGATACCGCTCAAAAGGCGCTGTTGAACCTTAACACCATCACGACGGCGACTTTTCAGTTGCCGATCATCTTCGCGGAAAATTTCCGCAAGGAATATGCGATGGCCGAAGTGATGGCTTTGATCACCGGGTTTAACGACCCCAACGACCTTGTTGGCGTTGGCACTGTCACGCTCGAATGCACGATGGCTGCGACCGCCAACACGACCGCCGTCAGTTTGAAATGCGTTTACGAATACGACGAAACTGTCGCGCCGGTCGGTGCGAAGGTTTATTTGTCGAAGGAATACCGCAACGCTGTTCAATACGCCGCCGCTGGTGACATTGAAGTGGCGACGCAGCTCGTTAACCGCGACAGCTTGCAACGCGTCGCGCTGCTCACTGGCACGGACCGCATCACGAAGGTTGTCGTGAAGCAGGGCAGCCGCATCTTGCGCCAAATCTCTGACGTGGCCAACCAGGCGGCGCTGGCTAAGGCGGATTACAACATGGGCGCGCTCGTGTCTAATCGCTTCGACATTGAGTTTGACTTGAACGACGACCCGACCAGCGCGCCGGCACTCTCGCCGACCGCGCCGATCTCCATCGTTGCCACTCTGGCCACGGCCAACGACGCGACGAAAAACATCATCGTGCTGTCGAGTTACTACGGCCCGAAAGATTAACTGCCATTAGGCACCTGTTGGGATAGTGCGCCGGCGGTTTCCTCCGCCGCCGGCGCACTCACTTTAAGGACGGAAAATTTTTATGAATCAAACCGACGCAAACGGCTACACCGCGCAAGACCTGGCGGACATGAATGGCGGCAGCGCCAGCGACTATCAGGGCGCAATGGTTTACAACGTGGACAGCAGCGGGGTTGCCTCGCTCATAACTCCCGACGCCACCGCGACCACGCCGAGCACTGGCAGCGGCAGCATTTTTGGTTCGGCGCTCTCCGCTATCCCGTCTTTGCTTTCATCTGGCATCACGGCTTACACCGCCGTGAACAACCAGAGTAACCTCACAGCCGCGCAAGCCTTGGCTGCGAAGAACGCCGCCGCCGCGAACGCGGTTAAACTGGCTGGCGCGCAGTCCTCGTTGAACCTGTCGAGCGCGTTGCCTTACGTCCTCGGCTTGCTTGGCTTCGTCGCCTTGTTACTCATGTTGCGGCCGAAGAAATCGTAACTCACCTGGCTATGGCCTACGACACCAGCACCGCCAACCCAGTTAACCCGCAGGGGACCGTCGGCGGCGGCAATGTTCAAAACATTTCGCCGCTGTTCGGCAACAACTACGCCGCCGGCAACAGCAGCGGCAACAACCCCGCCACCACGACGAACAAAGACACCGCCGCGCTGGGTGGCGCGGCAACCAGCGCCGACGCCGTCCCGACAACCGCCGCCGCCGCCGTGGCCGCCGGGAGCACGTTCACGGCGCAACTGTCTGCGTTTTGGACCGCGAACAAACCCGCCATTTTAATGATTGCCGCCGTCGGCGCGCTGGTCGCTTTGGTTTACAAACTCCGCAAATGATTTTCCCCATTCCATTTCGTCGGCAGCAGCTTGAACCGGTGGACGGTTTCCCGATGTCCCGCGCGGGCATCCGCGCCGGCCTGGCTTGCCACAAGGGGAACGCCAGCCAAAGCCAGGCGTCCAACCAGACCGGCGCGCAGACCGCCGGCGTCGCTGCCAGCGGCAACCAGAACACCAGCAACACCGGCACGCAGATTCGGGCGGGCAACACGCAAACCAGCCAGACGGTTTCCAACTCCGCCGGCGCTTTCGTGAACACCGGGACCAGTGTCCGCGCCGCGACTGGCGCGGTGACGAACATTGTCTCTGGCATAAACCCGACCGACGCGCTGAATGCGGTTGAACAACTAATTGCCGGCTTTTCCACGCCGAACGGCACCGGCAGCAGCGGCGGCGCTCCGGCCCTGGTGAGCACCGCGCCGGCCCCCGTCGCCACGCCGACGACCACGACGCCCGATCCGACCGCCCCGCCGACCGCCCCGCCGACCGCCGCCAGCTCGTTTTTTAATTTCACGCCGGCGCAATGGTCCATGCTGGGAATTGCCGTCACCCTGGCTGGCTACCTCTATTACCGCCGCAACCGCAAAGCCTGATTTTATGACCATCCCATTTTCCGTAAAAGCCACCGGCGAAGTTGAACAACGCAGCCTGGGAGAATTTTCCTATGTGAAAATCATTTCGGCGTCGCTCCCGTTCCAAATTTCTTTTGATGGCAACACGTTTCAGGCGGTGAATCAAAACGATTACCTGCAAACTAGTGCGCCGCGCACGAATGTTTTTTGCCGCGCGTTAAACGGCCAGGCGTCGGCGTTCACGATCAAAGTCAGCAAATCGCCATTCACCGGCCAAGACACGACGCAGAGCAACGCGCCAACGTCGCTAATCGGCAACCTGGGAATTGCGGACAACGCCGCCGCCGCCGGCGGATTGCCCGCCTGCGATGGCAACGGCTACTTACAAGTAACCGCTGGCATGGCGCTTTTAATTCCAGGCAACAACAACGGACACCGCCGGCAAAGTGTCACATTCACGGTGTCGGCAGCGTCGGCGGTTGCGTTGCGCGTGAACGATTCAAACGGCGCTGGCCACATGATTATTGCTCTGGGTGAAAAAATCCAACTGGTGACGGACGGTGATTTAAGAATCGGCGGCGTCGGCGGCACCTGTTCTGTCATGGTCGGCCAAATCTTTTTGAATAACTAATGACATTGACTCTCCAGGCGAATTTATACGCCGAACCGACGCCCCGCCACCGACACAATTTGGTGCAACAAGGCAACGGCAGCGGCAGCGCCGGACCCGCGACCATGACCGACCAGAGCGGTAACATTTTAACCGACGAAGCTGGCAATCCTTTAGTGACCGAAACATGAAAAACTTTTTAATCATCACGTGCGGTTTAATCCTGGCGACCATGACAGCCAGCGCCGCCAACGTCGCGCTGACGGCCTTGCCGACGGTTAGCAGTTTGTCCGGAGCTGAAACCATCCCACTGGTTCAAGCCGGCGTTACCAAAACGGCGACCGTGACGCAGTTGGCCGCCGCGACCGCCGCCGCCGGCAGCCTGGCAACCATCGCACAAGTCACCGGCGGCACCAACGCCAGTAACGCGCGCGCCGACGCGGAAACCGTCGCAACGAACACCATGGTTCAAGCCGCCATCACCGCAAGATTCATCGCGACGAACACCATGGTTCAAGCCGCCATCGCCGCCGCCGCCGCTCAAGCCGGCGTCCAGAACGGCGGTCCGGCGACGTTTACCACGATGACCGCCGCCAATGTTTTAACGCCATCCAGCGCCGCCCTGGGAACCGTGACGATGACCGCCAGCGCGCAGCAAACCATAAATTTTGCAACAGCCAGTTTTCAGACGATGACCGTCGCGCCAAATTCCACCGGTTACATTTTGACGCTCAACGAGGCGAACGCCGCCGACGGCCAGCAAATCTCCCTGTTCATCACGGCCACGACCGGCGTGACAATTCGCGGCGGCAGCGCCGCGCCTGGCTTCACTCCGCACGGCACCGGACCAAGCACGCAACTAGCGTTGACCACCGGCCAGACCGCGCTGGCGCAATGGCTGGTGATCGGCAACCAGATTTTGTTTTCCGTCGTTTTAGTGCCATGAAAAAACTGACAATCATTTTCGCGCTGATGTTGGCCGGCTGGCCGGCTTTCGCGTTTTTCTTTTTTCCGACCAGCCCGACAACGGCGACCACCGCCGCGCACGCTGACAACGTGGACAACGACAGCAGCACAAACGTGAATTTCGCCGGCAGCTTTCAAGGGACGTTTGCGACCAGCAGCCCGCCCTGGGCAAATGTTGGCCAGAACTATTTTGCCGGCGTCGCCGAAGCCAACACGCCCTTTGCCACCGTTGGCGTCTATCCAATGCCGACATGGGTTTTTACGCACGCCATCACCGACAACGGACCTGGTCACGGTTTTAGCACAAACTTTGTGTCTGTGGAATTCGCCGCCGCAAGTTACAACTACACCACGCACGCATTGAACCAATTCGGCGCTTGCCTGAATTTTTCCGCGGTTAGCGGCACGCCGGTTTTTTCGCTGACAGACACGAACTGGAATTTACTTCCACTTTGCGCGCAGATATTCGCGACGAACATCGTCGGCGCTGGCATCTTCGCGATTGACGCCGGCGACAACGTGACGGCCACCAGTTACAGCGGCAACGGCAGCGGACTAACCGGCTTGAGCGCCGGCCAGGTTGCCGGCAGCTTTCCGAGTAACCAGATCACCAGCGTAAACCCGTCGCAGATTTATCCGCCACTACCAACCAACGCGACCGCCTTGCCCGTTTGGACTTGTTCGCAACCGATTTTTGGCCAGAACTACGCCACCATAAACAACACGTTTTACGCGCAATACATGGTAGCCGGCCAGAGCGCAACTTACCTGGTCCCGTCGGCAACTTTCGCCGCCGGCGCAACAGCCACCGCAACGAACCTTTGTGTTTTTTTGCCGATGATGACCACGAACGCCAGCGCCGCAAATGTGAATTGGAATATGAATCTCGGTTTTTTAACCAACAATAGCGCCGGACCTGGCGGCTGGTTCAACGTTAAAAATGCCAACGTGACTTTGATCGGCAGCTACACCGGAACAAATGTAACCGTGTTTAAGATCACCAACGCGGTCCCGTTCAGTTTTTTGACCAATATGACCGGAGACATGCGGTTAGGCTTTTACAACAACGGCACGACAAACTTTTATCTGTTCTCGCCGACCGTGACCCTGGCCAACTAAAAAAATATGACACCCGACTTGATTGACCGCTACATGCCAGGCGGCGATATTTACGCCAGCATCGAAAGCACTTACGGCACCGCCGCCGCCGACGCCGTCGCGACCGCCGCCGGCACCGGCGACGAAACCGCCGTGAACACCGCGCTCGCCGCCGCCAAATTCGGCAACCCGCTCAACACCTCGACGGCTAGTATTTTCGCTCAACAGATTATGACCGACCCGCTGGCGGCACCGCTGGCCAGCGCCAACACGGTTTTGAGCAACACCGCGCTTTCATTTCTTAAAAATCCGATGGTGTTACTCGTCATCGCCGCGGCGCTGTTCTTTTGGATGGGTGGCCTCGCGCTGTTGAAAGGCAGCCTCAAAAAACAATGAGCCTCCCCGAAATCATGGAATTCGTCCTGTTGCCCGCCGTCGGCTGGCTCATGTTGAACTCAAACAAAAACCAAAAGCGGCTCACGCGCATTGAAACCCTTTTGGAAATTTTCCTCCGTCACCACAAAACCAAAAACTCCGAACCTGATACCGACCTATGAACTCCGACCAAATATCATCCCTCGTCCGCTCGCTGATGAAGATCATCGCGGGCATCCTCGCCGCGCACGGCCTGCAAGACACGGCCACACTGTTGAACACGCCGGACATCATCTCCGCCGCGCTACTCATCGTCTCGCTGCTCTGGAGTCATTTTAATCATTCCGCGCCGGCCACCGGCAACCAGGGCGGAATTGGCGTCAAGCTGATGTTAGCGCTCGCCTTGCCCGCGTTGCTGTTCACCGGTTGCGCCGGCGTGAACAACAACACCTTTGCCGGCGAACGCGCGGCAGCGGCCACCGCCGACGCCTCCATGCGTGCATACGCGGTTTATTGGACCAAAGCCGAAGCCAACCCGGTGGCGTATCATCGCACGCTCGCCGGCCTCGACAGCGAACGCGCCACACTGGAAGCAGCCAGCATCAAGGTTGGTGCCAGCATTGAACTCGTGGAAAATCTCCGCGCTGCCTACGCCACAAACTCCGCCGTGCAACCGCAGTTGAATGCGGCCGTTTCCGCGCTGGCATCCAATGCCGGTGAAATTGTCTCGCTCGTAAACACGTTCACCTCCGTAACCAACACCAACCAATGAACACAAACACTGTTACCGCCATCGCCGACGAAGCCGCGCAAATCCTCGTTGCCACCGTTCCCGCCCTGGGACCGTATGGCGTGCCGATTGACCTGGCTTTCTCACTCGCCGCCACCGTCGCCCCGCCGCTCTATTCGGAAATCAAATCGCTCATCGCCGGCATCCAGTCCGGCACGCCGCCGACCGACGCGGACATTGCCGCGCTCCGCGACCTCATTGCCAACCTGAAAAACCCCGACAACTATTTCGGCGGGCCTGCCCCGACCGCCGCCGTCACCGTGGCGGAGTTGCCGGCCAATACGCTAGGCCACGTTTCACCGATGGCATGAAGACTTGGAAATCAAAACGCACCGTCTGCCGTGGCAGCAAGTCCGGCCGTTTTGCGAACAAAGGCAAATGCAAGGCGTTCAAAAAAACGAAAGTCAAGCGCCACTGGTCAGACCAGTTGTTTGGTTGAAATTATCTTTGGCGCTGGTTGCGATCCTTAACGGCTGTTCGTCGGCACCCACGCCGGCGGGCAGCCCTTCGCATTATCTGGCGACGTGGCACGGTTCCCTGGGCGCGACTGGCTACCTGGTATTCACCAACGGCGTGAAGTTCGGCCACGCGGCCACCAACGGTTTTTGGTTCCTGCCGCTCCCGACCGGCACCACGATGTTTGTCGAAGCCACCAACGCCACGCAGATAAGTTTGCCCTCCAATGTCATCAAACTTTGATATTCGCACGACTACGGCCGCCAGCGCCGCGCAATGGGCCGTCGGACAGATCCACGACACGCAACTTGCCGCCGGCAGCCAGGTGGTGTTTTGGAATGAGTTGCTGGACCTTGAAAGCTACCGCGCCGCCCTGGTTGAGATTGCCCGCTTCCACTCCGCCGGCGCTGGCGCAATGATTGTGCACGCCTGCAATCCCGTCGTGTGGCACAAACTGGAAAAAGAAAAATGCGTGGCAACGTGGATTGAAGACCTCGACTGGCGCGGCTCACGGCTTACCGCCCGGCGCTACGTTTGCCCGCCAGCGGCGTTTCTTCACTGGCTTGGAAAGCTGCATCCAAAGACACCGGCCATGTCGTTAAGACGCCTGTAATCGAATCCTAGCGCGTCCGTTTTTTGGTTACGGCCGGTTTTTCATCCAATAGTAGCGCGAACGCCTTAGCTCCTAGAAAATTCACCGACCGCTCGTCGCGCTGGGCACGTTCCAGTATCCGCCGCTTAAGTTCCGCCGTTACTTTGAGACTAATGCGTTCGGTGAGTTTGTCCACGACATCAGCATTGCTGGCGGCACGGTTCCGGCAAGGGGGACGAGGTAAGACTTGTTATGACCGGAAGATTCCAAAAAAAAGCGCAGTCCGCTTTACTCACCGGCTCATGATAGTGGGAAAGCAAAATTGCGGCCGAGTTGCCAAGCATCGTGGCCACCTTGCCGGCGTCGCCGTGTGCTTGGACCCCGTTCATTAGACCACTTGTGATGAGACAGTTTCCGGTGGTTTCAGTTTGTTGTTTTGCTGCCACTCAAGGTTCCGGTGGAAGGCGGGCGTAGCCCGACTGGAACCGGAACCTTGCTCACGCTGATT
>CAISEZ010000084.1 GCA_903884535.1 uncultured Verrucomicrobia subdivision 3 bacterium | reverse complement strand
CACCAGGCATGAGCGTCGCGTTCGCGGACGATGTAGCCGGTGCCGCTGGGTTCATGGACGGCGTAACCGACGGCGTAGCGCGCGGGAATGTCCAGTTCCCGCAACAGCAGCACGGTGGCGGTGGCGAAGTATTCGCAGTGGCCGCTGCGGCTGGTCAGCAGAAAGCGGGTCAACGGCGTGGCGTTCGTCGTCGCTTTTTTGTCCAGACCCTGCCACATGCGATAGACAAATTTTTCGGCAAAAAATTTCTGCAGCGCGAGCCGCTTGGAAAATTCCGAATTGGTGGCGGTCAGATTCATTTCGGCCAGCACCTGGTCCAGCGCGGGTTTTTCCTCGGGCGGCACGAACCGATCCGAGTTGGTGCCGAAGTTCGGCGGCGAATCCAGCGTCACACCGGGGCCATAATGCGCATCGAAAATCAACAGACCCCGGTTCTCCGCCAGCACGGCGCCCGTCTGGTTTTTCTTGATCTGCATATCCGCTGGAATATTGTCCAGCCGGTGGGTGCCCGATGGCAGCGGCAACAAACCTTCCGGCATTTTTTCCTGCGACCAACCATTGAGATAGCACGCGATGTTGACGGCCGCCGTGTTGGTCTGGCCGGCCCGCAAAATCCAGCTCGTGCCGTTGGCCTCGGCGGGGATGAGTTCAAAATCATTGCCGGTTTTGCCGGCATGCCAGGTCTGTTTCAGCGCGCTGTAGGTGCGATAGCTGGCCTCGCGCAGATACGTCGGCACCCGGCCCACGGTGGCCGGCTCCAGCCAGATGATGATCTGGTCGGATAATTTCAATTCCCCAATCTGGCCGATGGCGGTGAGACTTTGCTCCGGGTCAGTCTGCGCGTGAAAAAAATGCGCCATCCACTGCGCGTTATAATTTTCAATGTCCCGCTGCGCCCGGTTAATGCCGAAGTCGCACAGAAAACCGACGCTGGTGGCCAGCGCAAACGCGCCCAACCAGGTTAAAGTTCCGAACCGACGAGAGCGAATGGAGCTCAGCGCCCATGCGATCAAAACGCATTGCCCGAAAAAATAAGTCTGCGAGCCGACATTGGTTTGAATGCTCGCCGAAAACAGGCACACCATGAAATAGGGAAATGAAATGTCCAGGTAATGCCCGGCGAATGCCCGGTCGCCTTTGCGCCGCCGCCAGCGCAGCACCAGCGAAACGGCGGTGAGCGGCACGGTCGGCCGCGCATTGAAGATTTGCGCCGCGATGAAGGGAAAAGTCGCCAGCGGTAGCCAGCGCAAAAACCGCGTCGAGGTGAGCGCGGCGGCGTTGAAAGCGGTGCGCGCGGCATGGTCGCCGCGGAATACGCCACCCGCACCGCCGTCGTGGGTGGTGAAAACGTAGCCGGCTGACGCGACCATCACCAGCACGCACAAACTCCAGATCCGGTTGAAGTCCGCGTCGTCCAGATCCCAGCGGGCGCGGATGAATAGCGCGCTTTCCAGCAGCACGCCCAGGCACGCACCGATGAGCAGAAAATCCGTCTGCCAGCCCCAGAACAGCAGCGCAGCCAAAAGCAGGAATGGCGGGGTTTTCATTTCAATTTCGCCAGCGCTTCCTCGACGTGGCCGATTTCGAGAATGTGAAAATTTTCCGGCTCCTCGCGCCAGGGTCCGGCATCCGGTTTTTCCCCGCCGGCCGGCAGCACCAGCAGCGGCACGCCGAGTGCGCGCAGTTTTTTCACGAAATGCTGCCGCGCGTCGTCCCAGCGTTGCAGCACGCAGATGCAGCCGCTCACTGCGGCGATGTGATTGAGCACGAGATGTTCGAGCGTCTCGAATTTTTTGTCCGCGCAATTTTTTACTGAGGCGAGAATTTCCAGCATCTGGTCAGCATGCGCCAAGCCGCGGCCGGCGGTGAAGCAATACGATTGGTTGCCCACGAACAATAAATCCAGCAGCGATTCCTGCGTCAGGATCGTGCAGGCGAACGACGCCGCGACGGACACGGCTTCTTCCAAAACTTCGCTATTCGGCTCCTCGTCGAATGTGTCCAGCACCAGCGCGTGGCGCACGAAAAATTCATCCTCGAATTCCTTCACGATCGGCTTGCCGACCTTCGCCCAGCTTCGCCAGTGGATGTGCCGCAGCGGATCGCCGTGCCGGTAATCGCGCAGCGCGACGAATTCCTCGCTGCGCCCGACGTTCGCCGCCAAGGCCACGCCGCCTTCCTGATACCGCAGCGCGCCCGGCAGCGCGATGGGCGGCAGCGGATAACGCCTCGGTAAAATCAAAACCGTCGCCGGCGCGGCCACCGCAATGAACGAACGAAACAATCCCAGTGGATCGGGTCGCGCCACCGTCACACCGGCGAATTGCAAGATGCCGCGCCGGTGGGTGAAAATTTCCAAACGCGCCTCCGCCGTGCCGCCGGCGGGCAGCGGCGGCAGTTCAACGGCCTTGGTGGTCGCGAGCCGGAACGGATTTTTCCGCCGCCGCTGCGCCACGCGGAACGGCCGGACGCGCTTGTTTTCCGCAAGTTGAAAGCCCAGCCAGTCGGCGAACGCTGGACGCGGATCCACGAGGTCTTCCAAAAGCGTCAGGCCAATTTGGTTTTCCGCCGTCAGATTTCTGATGGTCACGCGATAGACTAGCGGCTGGCCGGCGGTGCCGACGCGTGGCAGCGTCCGGGTTACAGAAAACTGCCCGCGAAAAAAAAAGCTGCAGCCGAAGGCGAACAACCCCAGCCCGACCAATAGCGCGAATGCCTGATACGTCACGCTGTTTTCAATGTCCACCCCGACCGCGCCCGTGACAATGCCGGCCACCACCACGCACAGCCCGGCACGCGTGAAGCGCCGCTGCGCCCAATACCACACGCCGCTCGCGCCGCGGTAGCTCCAGTAAAATGGTTTGTAAAGAAAGGTCACGCTGCAAAAGCAGAACTAAATATGAAGAATGAAGAATGAAGAAACCAGTTCCGCGCGGCGCAGCTATTTGTTTCTTCATTCTTCATTCTGCCTTCTCCATTTCCTTGTTCACGCCGGCACCTTGAGTTTTTTCACAATGTCCTCCACCACGCCGCGCGCCGTGATGCCGGAGAAGCGCGCCTGCGGCTCCAGCACCACGCGGTGCGCGATGACCGGCACCGCGAGTTTTTGGATTTGTTCCGGCACGACGAAATCGAACCCGTCGAACAGCGCCTCGGCCTGCGCCGTTTTCATCAGCGCAATGGACGCGCGCGGGCTGGCGCCGAGTTGCACGCCCGTCGCCGTGCGCGTGGCGGCCACGATGTCCACTGCGTAGCGTTTCAATTCCTCGCTGATGCGGATGTTTTCCACCGCGCGTTTCAACGCGATCACGTCCGCGAGCGTGGCGGCCGGCTTCAATTCGTCAATCGGATGGTTGTGCTCCTGTGCGGTCAGGATGGCGACCTCCTCGGCGGCGGAAACATAACCGAGCGTGAACTGCATTGCGAACCGGTCCATCTGCGCCTCCGGCAGCGGATAGGTGCCGCGAAATTCCACCGGATTTTCGGTGGCGATGACAAAAAATAATTCCGACAAATTCCGGCGTTCGCCCTCGACGCTGACCTGCGCTTCGCCCATCGCCTCGAGCAGCGCGGACTGCGTGCGCGGCGAGGCGCGGTTGATTTCGTCGGCCAGCAGAATGTCCGTGAACACCGGGCCTTCGTGAAAATGAAATTTCTGGTCGCGCTGGCTGAAAATGGAAACGCCTAAAATATCCGAGGGCAGCAAATCCGGCGTGAACTGGATGCGCTTGAACCGCGCGTCAATGGATTTGGCCAGCGCCTTGGCCAGCGTCGTCTTGCCCGTGCCGGGAAAATCCTCCAGCAAGACGTGGCCGCCCGCCGCGAGCGCCGCGAGCAGATGCCGCGTGGCCGCGTCCTGGCCGCGCATGATCTTGGAAATGTTGGCGGCGATTTTTTGGTAGGTCGCCCGCGCCGCGTCAAAGTTGGTGGATGTCATTTTGAGTATTCCGTAATGAAACAATGAAGGGATGAAAAGGTTTCTGCGAAATCTAACGGCCAACGCGCCGCGCCGCGAACAAAAAAGGCGGGAATTCAGGCATCGGCGACAGGATGGCGGAGGAATGCCGAATGGAAAAATAAATTTACATCACTGTGCAACTTCCAAACGGGTGATGTCTTTATCAATTGAATCATCCTTGTCGAAATGATAAATGCGAATTTGCATTCCGCTTCTGATGAAGCCAACTCGATTAAATCCATTTTGCGCGCTGCCGTCGCGGTAACGAAATTCAAGACCATTCACGACAAAGGCCTCGCCTGGTTTATTTTGATGGCTTTCGGGAAGCTTGTGAAATTGTGTGACGACGCCTTCGCTGATTACACATTTTGAATCGCGCATGGCCGATTGCAGGCGTAGATAGTTTGAGTAATGATGATAAAAATCGGATGTTCCCATCAAGCATCCAAAGGCAGAAATGAAGAGTAAAAATTTGATTCGCTTGAAAGAACTTCGCCACCAAACAAAGCCTTTGTAAGAAATGACGATAATTGGAATTGCGGCAAAAATTATTGCCAAAACCAGCGCCGACCATTGGCGATAACCGGTTTGAGTTACATCGAAGACGACATTGTAGTGCATTTAGCAGATTTGAATTTTTCAAAAACTCAAATAAGTGTAAGCCTTCAACCCGCGTTCGTAATCATCCAGCAGGCGCATGGCTTCGGACGGTTTCATGCGGTCGGATTTGATGGCTTCGTCCATCTGCGCCTTCATCTTGCGCTTGAGTTCGTTCTCGTCGTATTGCACGGCGGCGAGCGAGTGGATAATCGTGTCGCCTTCGATGACCTCCTCGATGTAATAACCGGTCGGCTCGTCGGGTTCGAGAAAGACGTGAACCTCGTTCACGCGGCCGAAGAGATTGTGCAGGTCGCCCATGATGTCCTGATACGCACCCATCAGAAAAAAGCCGATGTAATACGGTTCAAGCTGGCCGTTGCCGTTGGTGTTGAGTTGGTGCAGCGGCAGCGTGTCGCGCACGTCGCGCAGGTCGATGAACTTGTTGACCTGGCCGTCGGAATCGCAGGTGATGTCCACCAGCGTGCCTTCGCGCGTTGGTCGTTCGTTGAGCCGGCCGATCGGCATGATGGGAAATAACTGGCCCAGCGCCCAGTGATCCAGCAGCGATTGGAACACGGAAAAATTGCAGAGATACTGGTCGGCGAGCGAATCTTCGAGCTTGCGGATTTCCTCCGGCACATACGCCTGGCCTTTGAAACTGGTGACGACTTCCTGGCTGATTTCCCAATAAAGGTTTTCGATCTTCGCCTTGTCCGGCAAATCCAGCAGGCCGAGCGCGAACATCTGCTGCGCGTCCTCCTTGCGTTCCTGCGCGTCGTGGCAGGCTTCGAGCTTGTTGAGCTTGGTCAGGTTTTTTTTGATGTCGAGCAGCTCGCGGACGAGCGCGTGCTCGCTGTCGCCGTATTTCAAAAAATCGCCGGGCCGGATTTTTTCAATCGCGCCAAACACTTCCACGATCAAAACGCTGTGATGCGCGACGATGGCGCGGCCGCTTTCGCTGACGATGTTCGGGTGCGGCACCTTCTCGGCGTTGCACACGTCGGCGATGTAATAAACGATGTCGTTGGTGTATTCCTGCAACGTGTAATTGGTCGAGGAATCAAACGCGCTGCGCGACCCGTCGTAATCCACGCCGAGGCCGCCGCCGACATCCATGTATTCGATGGCGAAGCCCATCTTGTGCAGCTTGGCGTAAAACCGCGACGCTTCCTGCACGGCTTTTTTCACCGTCAAAATATCCGGCACCTGCGAGCCGATGTGGAAATGCAGCAGCTTCAAACAGTGGCCGAGATTTTCCGCCGTCAACATTTCCGTCGCCGCCAGCAGCTCCGCCGTGCTCAAGCCGAATTTCGCATTTTCGCCGCCGCTCTCCGCCCACTTGCCCGCGCCTTTGCTCAACAGGCGTGCGCGGATGCCGACATGCGGCTCGACGCCGAGCTGCTTGGAAATGGAAATAATCTGCTTCAGCTCCTCCAGTTTCTCGACCACCATGATGACCTTCTTGCCGAGCTTGATGCCGAGCAGCGCCATCTTGATGAACTCCGCATCCTTGTAACCATTGCAAATTATCAAACTGCCCAGCTGGTTTTGCAGCGCCAAGCCGGCGAACAATTCCGGCTTGCTGCCGACTTCCAGGCCGAAATCATACGGCTTGCCCGCATCCAAAATTTCCTCCACGACTTCGCGGAGCTGGTTCACCTTGATCGGAAACACGCCGCGATATTTGCCCTGAAAATTATATTCCGTGATCGAGTTCTGGAAAGCCTTGTTGATGGCCTCGACGCGGTGCCGCAAAATGTCCTGAAAGCGGATGAGCAGGGGAAATTTCAGCCCGCGCCCGCGCGCCTCCTCGATGACATCGGTGAGGTCCACCGCCACGCCGGTTTCTGGCAGCGGCTTGGCCACGACGTGGCCCGCGTCGTTGATGTCGTAATATTTCGCGCCCCAGCGCTGGATATTGTAAAGCGTGCGGGCGGCTTCGATGTCCCACGGCGGGGTGGCGGTGGCGGACGCGTCGGTAAATTGGCTCATCTCAATAAAGGTTCTACCCGCGAACTATAAAAAGCCTGCCGCAGAAATCAATCCGCACGTTGAAATAATTCGGTGACAAAGTTGGCCGGCACACCCGCTTGCGGTCGCGGCCATTTCCCAAGATTGCCGTCCGAAAAAAAATCTGTTACAGAATCGGCGTGCCCGAACCCAGCCTGCTGGCTCTCATCCCGGCTTACAACGAAGAAGCGCGCATCGAACCGGTGCTGCGTGATTACGCACAATTTTTTGCGCAGAATTATTCCGGCCCGTTCCAGCTCGTCGTCGTTCTCAACGGCTGTCGCGACAACACGCTCGGCGTGGTGCAGCGCGTGGCCAAAGATTTTCCAAGCATCAGCTGGTTGGATTTTCCCGGCCGCATCGGCAAGGGCGGCGCGCTCATCGAAGGCCTGAAACTCGCCGGCAAGGCGGATTTGATCGGCTACGTGGACGCGGACGGCGCGACGCCGCCGCACGCCTATTTGGATCTGGTGAAAAAAATCGGCGCGGCGGATTGCGTCATCGGTTCGCGCTGGCTGCCGGGCGCGGTGATTCATCAATCGCAGACCGGCAATCGCCAGTTCGCCAGCCGCGTTTTTCATTTCATCGTGCAGACCTTGTTTTGGATGAACATCCGCGACACGCAATGCGGCGCAAAGGTGATGAAGCGCGCGGTCGTGGAAAAAGTCCACCCGACATTGCGCATCGCGGACATGGCGTTCGACATCAACCTGCTTTATTCCATCAAGCGCGCGGGCTTCACCATTTTGGAAACGCCCACGGAATGGACGGACCAGGTCGGCTCGAAAGTCACGCTGGCGCGCTCGTCGCTGACGATGTTCCTCTCGGTCGTGCGGGTGCGGCTGATTTACTCGCCGTTTTACAAATTGCTGCGGCCGCTGCGGCCGCTGGAGGCGTGGGTTTACACCAAATTACGCGCGCCGCTGCCGCTGACTTCGGCCGAGGTCCACGGTTCAAAATCAAAGGCGGACTGACGGCACGGCTTCAGGTTGGAACCACCGGGCTGGAGGATTTTCTCCCCCAGGTGAACCACGCACAAACACCGAAGAGCAGCAGATTGAAGCCACCCAGCGTTTGGATGATCTGGCGCAGGCCGGCCTGCGTGTCCGGCAAATTTCCGGAATGACTACCCACCGCCGCCAACGCCACGCCGTAACCGACCGCCACTAGCACCAGCCACGGCACGGCGGCAAATCGCGACCGCGCCATCAGGCTGTTGATCAGCACGCCGGAAAGCGTCAGCGGCAACATGCTCCACGCAAACCACGGCACCAGCGGCGTGGAGATTTCCAGAAAGGTTTTGTCATACATCGCCGCCCGCAACGGCAGCCACGGAAACAGCGTGCAGCCGATGGCCGCCGCCGCGCCCGCCAGCGCGGTCGCGCCAAGCGTCAGGGCCAGCACGTCGGTTTTTTGCGACCGCGCCGCGCTGTGCGCGATCTTGGGGAACATCACCATGCTCATCGGTTGCGTGAAGAAAATCAGCGCCCGGCCGATCATGCCCGCCGCCGCGTAATATCCCGTCTGCTTTGCCGGAAAAAATTTCTGCACAAAAATCATGTCCGCGCTCAGCATGAAAGTTGCCACGCCCAGCCCGAGCGTCAGTGGCACAACGCGCCGCAGCCATTCGGCCCAGTTGACCGGAACATTTTCCACGCCCCAGACATCGCGGGTTTGCCAGCCGCCCACGGCGATCGCCGCCGCCATGCCGATCAAAACGGCGGTCATGGCGCCCGCCGCCCACGCGCCCAGCACCAGAATGATCAGACAGATCATGCCAAAACGCCCGACGCCATTGATGATATTGATCCAGCCCAGCCAGATGAAATTCTGCCGACCTTGCAGCAGCCCCGTCATCACCGGCAGCAGCAGCGCCACCAACCCGACGCCCACGGTGGCCGCCAGCGCGGTGGGATTGCTAATCTGCAGGCTGGCCAAAACCTGTTTCCAAAACACCGCCACCCCGACCGCCATCGTCAGCCAGAAGAAGAAAATCGCGCGGCACACGCCGTGAAAAGTGCTGATGACTTGGCGCTGCTGGGTTTCGGTCACGGCCGCCGCCACCTGCTGCGCGAACACCGGCGCGAGGCCCGCCGCCGGAATGCCCATGAGCGACACCAGTTGCAGCAGCGTGGTGAACACGCCGTATTCTTCTTTCGGCACATGCCGGGCCACGATCGGATGGACGGCATACATCACCCCGCCGGCAAACGTCATCGTCAGCATCACCCAGCCGCTCTGCCGGAAAAACGCCATGCGATGATGCGCATGGGAATCTGCGGCCGCCGGTTCAATTTTTTCTGCGCTCATGAAATTAGTTTTTGTCGGGCGAATTAAATCAGTTCAAACCAGGAAATCCACGCAATACGCGAAAAATCTGCCGCCTCCGGACGGGGTTGGCCTCATGCCTGTTCAATGAAAATCATGGCAGCGAATTGAGGAATCTGACCAGCAAATCCTTGCCGCGTTCAAGCTGCGCCAGCGAAATCCATTCGTCCGCCGTGTGCGCCTGTGCGATATCGCCCGGCCCGAACACCACGCTCGGCATCCCGCCGGCCGCCAGCACCGCCGCGTCGCAAAAATAATCCACGCCCACCGGACGCGTCTGGCGGACGCTGCGGAGAAACTGTCGCACCAGCGGCAATTTTAAATCCGTCTCCAGCGGCACCGCCGGGGCCAGCTTGGCGCTGGAAATGGTCACAATCAATTTTTTGGCGCGCAGCAATTCTGAAATTTCACGGCACACGCCGGCGTCCGTTTCGCCCGGCCGCGTGCGGCGATCAATGGAAATGACGCAACTATCCGGAACGATGTTCGGCTGCGTGCCGCCGGAAATCTGGCCGACATTCACTGTGCCCGCGCCGAGCAGCTTGTGCTTTTGTTTTTTCAATTGCCGCGCGTAGTCGGTTTCCAAAACTTCAACGACACGCGCCATTTCATGCACGGCATTTTTGCCGAGGTGCGGCGTCGCGCCGTGCGCCGCCTGGCCGCGCGTTTCTAGTTGCAGCCACAAGCTGCCTTTGTGCGCCGTGACGACTTGCAGCTTGGTCGGCTCACCAACGATAGCTAGATCCGCCTTGAAACCGCTCGCCACCAGCGCGCGGGAACCGGCCTGCGCCTGTTCCTCGTCAATCAAACCGGCGAAAACAATTTCAGTTTCCAGCGGCCGCGATTTGGAACGGGCCAGTTCGCACAGCGCGGAAAACATGGCGGCGACGGAACCTTTGGTGTCACACGCGCCGCGACCGTGCAGTCGGCCGTTTTTGCGCTGCGGAATAAATTTCGTCCCGTCCGCACCGACGGTGTCTAAATGCGGCGCGAGTAAAATGGTTTGCCGGATTTTATTTTTCGGGAGCAGCCGCGCGATGACATTGGAACGGCCGGGCAGAACTTTTTGAAATTCAATTTCCAAACCAGCCTGCGCCGCCGTGGCCGCCAGAAAATCCGCGACGCGTTGTTCGCCGGCGAGCGGGTGGCGCGGCGGCAGAAAGGCGGGATTCACGCTGGGCAGCGCGAT
>CAISEZ010000083.1 GCA_903884535.1 uncultured Verrucomicrobia subdivision 3 bacterium | reverse complement strand
TTGGCGTCGAGCAGCGACTGCTTCACCAGCTTGGCATCGCGCAGACAGCCCTCAACAAATTTCGCGCGCGAATCCACCGCCGAGCAGTGGCCTTCGGTCAGATTGTCAAACACCGTGACCGTGTGGCCCGCGTTGAGGAGTTCTTCCGTGCAAATGGAGCCGATATAGCCGGCGCCGCCGGTGACAAAAACATTCATGCGGACAGTGTAGAAAAAATTTTGGATGTTAAAAGTTGAAAATAAAAGCGTCGCCCGGCAATCACGTTGCGGGGCTGGCGAACTGGGGATGTCTCGAAAGTTTTTCCCACGATGCTGCGGACAATGGCGCGGTGCGATAAACCGGTTCCACCAGCGGCTCGGCACTGTGCGACCGGCGGGCGCGCTCCAGCCAGCGGCGACCCAGCGGCTCGGCGAGCAGATTCAAATCGTTCGCGGCAATCGTGGTTTCTTCCTTCTCACCGGTCGCATGGCCGACGCCGACAAAAAATCCTGCGAGCAAAAGCGTGGTCCGCAAAATCGTGCTGCGCGAATACGTCGGCATGGCGCACGGCCGCGACGGATCGAGCTGGCGAAATAAATCCGTGAAGAGCGGCAGCGTCCACATCGCCGGATTCCGGGCCGGCGAATAGGCATCGAACAGGATGGCGTGCGGCGCTGGGGCGAGTTTTGAGTTTTGAGTTTTTAATTTTAAGTTGGAAAGAAAAGTCGGAAAATCGCCGTGGTGAAATTCCCAATTCACGGATTGCGGGCCTTCTGAAAATTCCACCCGGTGCGCACGAATGAATTTTTCCAGATGCTTTTCGTAGCCGCCGAAATAGCCAAGCTCACTGGCGTGTTTTAGGGCGAATTCCAGCGGCTCCAGTGTGTGGTCAAAACTGAAGAGGCGGATCTGGCAGACGATGTCCCGCGTGGCGCGCAAAACCGCAAGCGCGTTCGCCGCCGCACCGAGGCCGACATCCCAAATCACAAATTCGCCGGCATGGTTTTGTAGCCGCTCGCGCAATTGAAGCTGCTTGACGTAGAGCGCCTCGGCTTCCGCCACTGGGCCGACGACCGGGTGAAAGGTCTCGGCATCCACGAGCGAACGGACGGAACAAATGCCGTTGTTCAGGCGGACGAGCTGGTAGCGGGCATCAGTTTGCACAGTCCAGTCTGGCGCGAATCGCGCCGGCCGAAAAGGAAAACCGCGTGGCATCCAACCGGCCGGATTTTATCTCGCTGGATTTCCGCCGCTCAATGCAGCAACCGCGACAGCATCGCGTAGATTATCAGCGCAAGCAGCACGAGGCCGAGGCTGAAGAAAAAGAAGCCGAATGTCTTTGCGATGTTGATCCAACGAAACCATTCGTCGCGCACCCGGAAATCGTCCAACTTGCCGGTGGCCACCAGCCGGTCATACCAGCGGCGGCGCTCATGGAGCAGTTCCGTTTTGGAAACGCGGCCAGAGAAGATGACGGTATCCATCGGAAATTTTTCAATGCGGAAATGCGTGTTGAAAAAATGGATCGAGAATATGAATCCCGCCGCCAGCAGCGCTTCGTCCGAATGCAGGATGAGCGCGATGTTGATGACCCAGCCGGGCAGGAAGCGCGTGAAAAACACCGGAAACCACATGATCAATCCCGACGCGCCGATGATGGCCACGCCCCAGAACACGGCGAAGTAATCGAATTTTTCCCAATACGTCCAGCGGTCGAACTGCGGCTTCGGGCCTTTGCCAAAAAACCATTTGTTGTGGTCCACCAGATCGCGCCAGTCTTGCAGCGTCGGCACCATCGAGTCCGGCCCGAAGACCACTCCGAAGAACCGCTTGATTTCCAGACGACCGGTTTCCGGATTGCGCAGTCGGCCGCGTCCTTTCCAAGATCTGCCGATCAAAGAAGCCAGGTGCAGCGAGAAATACAGGAAGGTGATGAGCGCGCCGAAACGGTGCAGCATCCGCGCGGTTTCCGGCCCCCCAAAGAGGCCGAAAATGAATTTCGCCCAGTCGGTGTAATAAAATTTCAACGGCATGCCGGTGATGACGAGCAGTAGAAAGCTCGACACCACGAGAATGTGCAGCAGCCGCTCAAACGGTGCGAACCGCGTGAACCACTCGTCGCCGGTCTGCGTCTGGAATTTCGCCTCGCGGAACGTTTTGGAGTCGTGCAAATACAAATACACCGCGCGCACCAGCCAGGCGAGCGTGTGCAGGCCGAAGAAACTGAAGGTGCCGATGAGCAGCCCGGTCATGGCGAGAAAAACAATGTGGAGCAGCGGATAATTTTTTTTGTCGAGCGGGTTTGCATGTGGCCGGTAGTCGGTGAATTTGACCGTCGCGCCGGGGTGACATTTCTGACAGGTCGCCACGATGTTGTTCGTGGAAAGATGTGAGGCTGGGTTCTCCGGCGGCTGCACGTCGTGAAAACCGTGGCAGTCGTAGCAAGCGGCCACCTCCGGCGCGGCGTTGGGCCGGCCGAGCGCCATGGCCTTGCCGTGATAAGTATCCCGGTAACCTTCCAGCCGGTCTTTGTGGCACCGACCGCAACGCTCGTCGCTGATGGCCTTGAAATTGTTGCCCGTCGGATTGACGATCTGATGCGCGCTGTGGCAGTCAATGCACACCGGCCCGCGCTGATCGCCTTTCGCGAGCAACTGGCCGTGAACACTTTGATTGTAAGTTTCCTCGATGCCGACATGGCACTTGCCGCAGGTCTTGGCGACGTTGGCGTGGTTGATGGGCGAATCGCGATCCACCGAGCGCTTGATGCCGTGCGCGCCGTGACAGTCGTTGCACGAGGGTGCCACAATCAATCCCATTTTCAGCAACGCGTTGCCGTGAATGCTGTCCATGTATTGATTCGCCGCCTCGGGAAATTCGATCTGGTATTCCTTCGTGAGATTCGTATTGCTGTGACACCGCGCGCAGGTCGCCGGTAGATTTAATTTATACACCGGTGAATCGCCATGCTTCACCGGCACAATTTCGTGCGAGCCGTGGCAGTCCCAGCACTGCGCCGCGCCCGACGCGCCCATCTTGTGGCTCATGCCGTGGATGCTACCAGCGTATTCCTTGCCCTCTTTTTCGTGGCAGCCTGCGCAGTTGGGCGGCGGGACGTTTTTGTCGTGCTGCATTTCCTTGATGCCGTCGTGACAATCAATGCAATCCAGCGCGCTGTGAACGGATTTCGCAAAACCGTTTGTGGGAAACAGCGCCAGTGGCTCGGCGTGACCGTTGACTACGCGTTTGTTCGCGGGATCGGTGTGGCAATCCAGGCAATCGGCACTGGCGAGTTTCTGGACCGCATTGGTCGCCGCAAAACCGGGCACGGTGGCCAGACCGAGGAGCACCAACCCGACAAGTGTGAGGGAAGAAAAACCGCTGTGCCGGCGACGACAGTTCATACGCCATAAAAATCGGCGGTTTCAAAACATACTGCTCACCGAGGGTTGCGGATTGTTTGGCATTTTTTGACCAGTCGCAAATCCCGCTCGCGCATGTCACCACATCTGGTGACATGCACGGGCCGGCGATTCGTGTAAACTTTTTTCAGTTGAACGAAGCAGCGGTTCGACCAGAAATTTTAAAGTGTGTTGTAAAAAGCCCGGAGTAGTGTCCGGGCTTTTTTTTATTTAATTCATCCCAAATGCACCGGCAGCCGCCGGTTGCCCCACTGCCCGGGTTGTTCCGCGAAGTGCCCGGCAATTTCAAAACCACAGTCGGCACAGCAGTTTTTTTTCAACTGCCACGCGCCGAGTTCATAGCCGTCGCGTTCGATCAACTGCCGGCCACAACCGGGACACCAAGTGCTGCTGCCCTCGGGATCATGAACATTGCCGGTATAGACGTAACGCAGTCCGCGCGACTGGGCGATCGCGCGCGCCCGGGTGAGTGTCTTGGGCGGCGTGCGCGGTTTGTCGAGCATCATGTAATCGGGGTGGAACGCGGTGAAGTGCCAGGGCACATCCGGGCCGAGGTTGGCCGCGAACCAGTCGGCGGCCAGCGCCAGTTCCGGCTCGCTGTCATTCTCGCCCGGAACCAGCAGCGTGGTCACCTCGAACCAGACTGAGGTCGCCTGCCGCAAATATTTCAACGTGTCGAGCACCGGGGCCAGTTCACCGTAACAATTACGCCGATAAAATTCCTCGGTGAACGCTTTGAGATCCACGTTCGCCGCGTCCATGTGCTGATAAAATTCCGGGCGCGACTCATCAGTCATGTAACCGGCGGTGACGGCCACGGCCTCAATCCCGGCGGCGCGACAGGCATCGGCCACATCCATCGCATACTCGGCGAAGATCACCGGATCGTTGTAAGTGAAAGCGACCGAACGGCAGCCCAATTTTTGCGCGGCGGCGGCGATGGTTTCCGGCGAAGCCAGATCGGCGAGGCGATCCATTTCGCGAGCCTTGCTGATGTCCCAGTTCTGACAAAAGCGGCAGCCGAGGTTACATCCGGCGGTGCCAAAAGAAAGCACGCTGGTGCCCGGAAAAAAATGATTCAAAGGTTTCTTTTCAATGGGGTCAACGCAGAACCCGCTGCTGCGGCCGTAGGTGGTCAGCACCATTTGCCCGGCGACATTCTGCCGCACAAAACAAAATCCGCGCTGGCCGGCCGACAATTTGCACAGACGCGGACACGCGCGACATTCAAGCCGTCCGTCCGGCAGTTTAGCCCACCATCGCGCCGGATGATTTGAGGAAATGACGGTGATGCCCATAAAGTTTAGCCGGCGGGTTCTTCAAAATGATCCACTTGAAAGCGCTGAAGCGTGATGGGTTCGTCGGCGTTGATCCAGCCCTTTTGACGGGCGATATTCACCTGCTCCGCCGGCGTCTTGATCTCTTTAATGCCCGGCAGCAGCAGACCACGGCGACCATCCTCGGCGGAAACAATCACGCCGAAACGCCGAGGATCCAAGTCAGCCTCGGTCGCGACTTTCTCCGGCGCGTGCAACACGCTGACATCAAATTGCAATGCCGGTAATTCGTCCGCCGTGACCGGCGAAAACCGATTGTCCTGCAATGCCGCCAACCGGGCGCTGCGCCAGGTTTCAGCCACGACATCGGGACAGACCGGAGCAATCGTGCCCATGCAACCCCGCAAGGCTCCGTTCCGGTGACAAATGGTGACAAACACTCCGCGCGAGTTATTGAGGTATTCGTTCATTGGCGCCGGTGGCAGTTCAAGACTGCCGCTCAAAGCCGTTTCCACCGCGCGCCGCGCCAGACCGGGAAGCACAGTCCCCTCGCTTTTCCTGGCGGTTTTCTTCGTCGCAATTTTCGTTGCCTTGGCTTCTATTTTTTCCGCGAACAAAATGGCCACGCCATAACCCACACCAAACGGGCCTTCATAATGAAGCATCTGATGCCCGTCGGTTTGCCAGTTCACCGCCGAGGCCGCAATCAAAGTGGAATCCACGACATCTTCCGCCGCCAATTCGCGCAGTTCCGGCGACATGTTTTGAATTTTCCGATAGGTGCCGGCACGCACCAGTTGTATAAATTTCTCGTCAAAGACATGCGCCTGCGGATGAAAACCGCACGGGGCGTTCGCCGCCAGACGGTGGCTCATGTCGCCGCTCGCGATAACGGCGATGCGGCGCGGCAATTCATGCGCGGCAGCGGCGATGGCTTCACCCATAATCGTCAGTCCATCGCCCCCGGAATAATTGAGGCTGAGAATAACCATAGGCCCGGCCCAACCGGCCTCGACCAGAAACCACAGCGGGACGAGCGCGCCGTGATCCAGCGGGCAATGGCGAATCGTCCAGGTTTCCCAGTCCCGCGCGTGCATTTCCGACGCAATGGCCCGGGCGAGCGCCGCGTCGACGGGCAAGCTGACCTCGATTTGCGGCGCGTCGAACTGCGCGAAGGAACCTTGCAGCGGATCGTCCGCCCAAACACCGAAAGCGCGCAACTGGCGCGGCGAGTGCGGGGAAATCAATACCAGCGTTTCTGGCTGCAAGCTCACCACGGTGCTGGCCGCCGCGCGCATGGCCTGCCGACAGGCTTCGGCGGCACCACTTCTTTCACCACCCACTCCCGCCACCAGAATTGGCGCGTGCGGCATCAGCACCGCGCAGCCGACGCCGACGTCGCGAAATTTGGGAACGGAACGGGTGCCCGGCTTTTCCGCCGTTGGATGCAACAGATTGTTTACTTTCATCGTTCACCTCACCGCACACTTCGAAAAACTCACCGTCTCCGCCTTCATTCCGCGGAACAAAGGCCACTCGTTCCGGCTTGTTTTCACCAGCCGATGCGTTCAGCCGGTGAAGCCAAACCGATGATGATCTTCTTCCGTCGAGAGGCCGAGCGAAGCGCAAATGGCTTTGCCCGCCATCATGCCGGCAGCGGTCTTGATCATTTTATCAAAATCCGCCCTGGGCACATCCAACCCTTCATGCCGTATGGCTTTGATGTGGTAACCGCGTTCCAGGAGTTCCTCAATGAACCCCTCACACGCCACCGGATCATCGCCGTTGTAGTGATACGTCTCCGGCCGGCGCTTGAAGTTCGCCGCATATTCAACGGTGTATTGGGGCAACATAATTACCTCCGTTTCTTTGCATTTGTTTTATTACTCCGGTCAGCGCCAGCCGTCCAGTGGACGCGGACAAAACAACTTTCCTTGTCGTAATGCAAATCGAGCCGGCCTTTGTAAGCGCGATGCAACGCCTGGCCAATGCGTTTGGGCAAGTGGATGTCGGTAGTCGCGACGACCACGGTGTCGGGGTGCTCTTCGATGCTCATAATGCGATGGAGCGGATGCTCGGCACGTTCAACCCGTTCGTGGTGCCGGGCCAGATGAAGAACTTCCAGCCGGTGCGTTGCGATAAAATCCCCGCTCATCGTGACAAAGCCCGCTGGATAATTGTCCCGGATTCGCTGGCAAGCCTGACAGGTTTGCGGATGCGAATCTGCCGGCCAAAACTCCAGCCATTGCCAGCGCCCGCCTTTGAAAACGGCGTGACAAATCGGACAGACGCAGGGTTCCACGGGTTTGCTGGTTGCCCGGTAAGGATCGTGAACCTGCTCGTGCAAAAGACGGTCTTTGCGGACACCGGTAAAGAACGAAGTCACAGCACCGCCATTTCCAGACGGTCCCGCGCCGGGATGCATACCTGCGAATTTACTGTGAACCACCCTTCGCATAAGCTGCCTTTGATTCTCAAAACACCCTAAACTCAAAAAATGATTTTGTCATCCGGAAGAATTTGTCATCGAAAAGCTGGTGTCCAGCCACTGAACGGCAGATTGTTTTCCGGTTGTGAACCTCCGTAACCCTTTTCAAGGCAAATGTGTTTTACGTTCGTTCACAGGGCTGGCAACCTGTTCGGATGTTGTCCCCGGAAACAATTCAAAGCGCGCTGAAAGCGGTCCATTATCCCGGCTATTCGCGCGATGTCGTCTCGTTTGGCATGGTCCAGGAAATTTCCATCGCGAACGGCAAGGTGAGCGTGATCCTGCAATTGCCTTCGACCAATCCCGAAACCGCGCAAAAAATCAAAGCGGATGCGGAACGAGTCCTAAATGCTTTGCCCGGCATGAGCGGCCTCACCGTGGATGTGCGGCACCCCGTCGCCGCCGCCGCTGCGCCGGGAAAACCGTTGACCGAGGACAATAAGATTCCCGGTGTGAAGCGCGTGATCGCCGTGGCCAGTGGCAAGGGCGGCGTCGGCAAATCCACCTGCGCCGCGAATCTGGCCTGCGCGTTGCAGCAGCTCGGCGCAAAAGTCGGTTTGCTGGATCTCGACATTTACGGGCCGAGCATTCCGTTGATGATGGGGGTCACGGAAAAACCAACCATCAGCGCGGCCTCGCGCCTGGTGCCACCAGTGGCGCACGGGGTTAAAGTGATGAGCATCGGCTTGCTGATGGACAACGACCAACCGGTCATCTGGCGCGGGCCGATGATCGCCAAGACGATTCAGCAATTTCTCATGGCGTTTGAATGGGGCGACTTGGATTTTCTGCTGGTGGACTTGCCGCCCGGCACCGGCGACGCGCAACTCTCGCTTTGCCAGACGGTGGCGCTCGACGGCGGCATCATCATCAGCACGCCGCAGGAAGCGTCGCTGGGCGTTGTGCGCAAAGGCATCGAGATGTTCAAAAAAGTGAACGTGCCGATTCTTGGCCTCGTGGAAAACATGAGTTACCTTATTACCCCGACCGGCGACCGGATGGAAATCTTCGGCCACGGCGGCGGCCAAGCGGAAGCCGTGCGGCAAAAAATTTCGTTCCTCGGCGAAATTCCGTTGTTCACCGAAATTCGCGAAGGCGGTGACCAGGGAAAACCGATTGTTGCGTCCGCGCCTAACCATGCAGCGAGCCGGGTCTTCCTCGAGATTGCCGAGACA
>CAISEZ010000082.1 GCA_903884535.1 uncultured Verrucomicrobia subdivision 3 bacterium | reverse complement strand
CCGATCTCCAATATTTTTCAAAAAACCGCTTGCATCGAGACACGCATCTGATATTTTCTCCGCTCCGTTTCGTCCCAAAGATTAAACGGACAGCATGATTGCGAACCGATAACTGATCCCCTGCGGGGACGGGAATGATGGCTCGCCGGCTACCAAGAGTTGCTGACTTGGATTTTTGTTTTTTATGCCAGTCAAGACATTTAGACCGCTGACGCCGTCCACGCGATACCTTACGATCGCGGATTACACCGGCATCACGAAAACCAAGCCAGAGAAATCGCTGGTTTACACCCGCAAGAAAACCGGCGGTCGCAATCATTTTGGTCGCGTCACAGCTCGCGGCATCGGCGGCGGTCACAAGCAGAAGGTCCGCCTCGTGGATTTCAAGCGCAACAAGGTCGGTGTCGAAGCGACGGTCATCGCGATTGAGTATGATCCGATGCGCTCCGCGCGTTTGGCATTGCTCGAATACACCGATGGCGATAAGCGCTATATCATCGCGCCGGTTGGTATTTCGGTTGGTGTCAAGCTTTCCAGTGGTCCGGCGGCGGCTGCCATCGTTGGCAATTGTCTTCCGCTCAAAGCGATTCCGGTTGGCCTCGCAATTCATAATATCGAACTGATTCCGGGCAAAGGTGCTCAGATGGTTCGTTCGGCGGGTGGCGCTGCGACTTTGATGTCGCGCGATGAAGGTTTTGCGCAGGTTCGGTTGCCCTCCGGTGAAATTCGCCGCATCAACGAAGATTGCTATGCGACGATTGGCCAGGTCGGCAACACGGAGCATGAGAATGTGGTTTTGGGCAAGGCGGGTCGCACACGGCATCGCGGTCATCGCGGTATCACTCGTGGTGTGGCGCGCAACCCGGTTGACCATCCGAACGGCGGCGGTCAGGGCAAATCCAAAGGCGGCGGCGGCTGGCAGCAGTTGGTGTCGCCGTGGGGCAAGGTTGCCAAGGGCGGCAAGACGCGCGCCAAATATAAGGCTTCAAACCGTTTCATCATTGTTCAACGCAATGGTCTGCCGATGAAAAATAAATAATTTATGGGACGCTCGATTAAAAAAGGTCCGTTTATTGACGGACATCTGTTGGAGAAAATCGTGAAAGCGAAAGCCGCCAATCAGAAGACGCCGATCAAGACTTGGTCGCGCCGCTCGATGATCACGCCCGATTTTGTCGGCCTGACGTTCACCGTTCACAACGGCAAAGTTTTCAACCCGGTGTTCGTGACGGAAAACATGGTTGGTCACCGTTTGGGTGAATTTTCCCTGACGCGCACGTTCAAGAAACACGGCGCCCACACCGCGAAGGCGGAAGCCAAATAGTTTTTATGGAAGTTTTCGCCATCACCAAAAATATCCCGATGTCCGCGCAGAAAATGCGCGAAGTCGTTCGCCAGATCCAAGGTCTGGGCGCGTTGGAAGCCGAGCAGATTCTAGCGATCGTGCCGCGCAAAGGTGCGCGTTTCGTCGCCAAGACGCTCCATTCCGCCATCGCCAATGCGGAAAACAACAACAAATTGCGCCCGGAAACGCTGCGCATCAAGGAAGCGGTCGCTGGCACGGCCACGACGCTGAAACGTTTTCAACCCAAGGCGCGCGGCTCGGCGGGTCCGATCCTCAAGCGCCGTTGCCACATCAAGATCACTTTGTCGGACGAATAATTATTGTATGGGTCAAAAAACCAATCCAATCGGTTTCCGCGTCGCAGTCAACAAGGACTGGCGCTCGAAGTGGTATGCCGACAAAAAAGAATTTAGCAAGCTGCTCACGGAAGACCGCCAGATTCGTGACCTGCTCAAAAAGAAATTAGAAACCGCCTCGGTGCCGCGGATTTTGATCGAGCGCGCCACGAACCGCTGCCGCGTCACGATCATGACGGCGCGTCCGGGCGTGGTCATCGGCCGCAAAGGTTCCGAAATTGACAAGCTCAAAGAAGAGTTGTCCAAAAAGACCGGCAAGGAAGTTTACGTGGACATCGTCGAGATCAAGCAGCCCGAACTTGACGCGCAGTTGGTCGCAGAAAATATCGCGTTGCAACTCGAGCGCCGCGTTTCTTTCCGCCGCGCAATGAAAAAAGCGTTGCAGACCGCCAAAGATTTCGGTGCGGAAGGTATCAAGATTCGTTGCGGTGGTCGTCTCGGCGGCGCGGAACTCGCGCGCGTTGAAATGTATCACTGGGGTCGCGTGCCGCTGCACACCTTGCGCGCGAATATTGATTACGGTTTTGCGGAAGCGCTGACGGTTTACGGCAAGCTCGGCATCAAATGCTGGATTTGCAAAGGTGAAAACAAGCCGCAGAAAGCCAAGCCGGAGATCGCGCCGGTCGTCGCCAGTTAATTTTTAGAAAGAATTTTTGTTATGCCGCTGCAACCAGCCAAAGTTAAATATCGCAAAATGCACCGTGGTAGCCGGACGGGTCTGGCGTATCGCGGCAGCACGATTGCCTTCGGTGAATACGGTTTGATGTCATGCGAGCGTTGCTGGCTGGACACCAAGGTCGTGGAAGCCTGTCGCGTGGCGATCGCCCGCAACATGAAGCGCCACGGCAAATTGTGGATCCGGATTTTCCCGCAGAAATCGTTCACGAAGAAGCCGCTGGAAACCCGAATGGGCAAGGGCAAAGCGCCGGTCGAAGGTTGGGTGGCGGTCGTGCGTCCGGCGAACGTGTTATTCGAAGTGGACGGAGTGACGGAAGCGGTGGCGCGTGAGTCCATGCGCCTGGCGGCCACGAAGCTGCCGATCCGGACGAAATTTGTTTCGCGTCATCGTCACGCCAGCTAAATAAAGTTTTTTATGAAGATGTCGGAAATCAAAGATTTGACGCTGGTGGAGTTGTCGGCCAAGGGCCGCGACCTCCGGCAGGAGATGTTCAACCTGCGCTTGCAACAGGCGAGCGCGCAGTTGGAAAAGCCGGCGCGTTTGCGCACGTTGCGGAAAGACATCGCGCGTTTGGAAACGCGCATTTCAACTCTGCGTAACAAGGCGACCAAGTAATTTTTTGTATGGCTGAAACTGTGAATCCTACTGAAGTCGTGCGCGGCAACCGCAAGGTGCGCGTCGGCGAAGTCGTCTCCAACAAGATGACCAAGACCATTGTGGTGCGCGTGGAACGTCGTTTCCCGCATCCGCAATACAAGAAAATCGTCACGGCCTACAAGAAGTTTTACGCGCATGACGAAAAGGCCGAGGCGAAGATCGGCGACACGGTGCGCATCGAAGAGACGCGCCCGCTCTCGAAATTGAAGCGCTGGAAGCTCATTGAAGTGGTGGAGCGCGCCACGGAAACCGCAGTCGCGGCCTGATATAATTTTATGTTGCAGATTCGTTCCAGTTTGGATGTGGCGGACAACACCGGTGCCAAGATTGCTTGGAACATCGGCGTGTTGGGACGCAACCAACGTTACGCCGGCATCGGCGATGTGATCAAAGTTCACATCAAAGAAGCGGCGCCGGATGGTCAGATCAAAAAAGGCGAAGTGCATGACGCGGTCGTCGTGCGCACGCGGCACATTATCCGCCGGGATGACGGCTCGTATGTGCGTTTCGAGAGCAACGCTTGCGTGATCATTGACAAAGAATTGAATCCGAAGGGCACGCGTATCTTTGGACCCGTGGCGCGCGAATTGCGCGACAAGAAGTTCATGAAGATCATTTCGCTCGCCCCGGAGGTTATTTGAATTATGGCAAAATTTCATGTTAAAAAAGGCGACCAGGTCGTCGTGCTCGCCGGCAAAGAAAAAGGCAAAAGCGGCAAGATCATTCATGTGCTGACCAAAAAGTCGCGCGTGATCGTCGAAGGTTTGCAGATGGTCAAGAAACACACGAAGAAGAGCCAGCAGAACCCGCAGGGCGCCATCCTCGACCAGGAAGGCAGCATCCACATCTCGAATGTGAAGAAAGCGGAAGCGGCGGCCGCCTAAAAAATTTAGTCACGGCCAAATCCGTGACACCCGAAAATGAAAGCCAGACTTTTTGAAAAATATAAAAACGACGTGGTGCCGGCGCTGAAAGCCAAGCACGGTTACACCAATGTCCACCAGATTCCGATGATGATGAAGATCGTCGTGAACATGGGCATCAGCGCGTCGCTCGAAAAAGGCGCGTTGGAAGACGCCGCCAAGGATTTGACGATCATCACCGGCCGCAAACCGGCGGTCAGCAAATCCCGCAAGGCCATCGCCCAGTTCAAGCTGCGCGAGAACCAACCGATCGGCTGCCGCGTCACGCTTCGCGGCGATGCGATGTATGAATTTTTTGACCGCCTAGTGGCGACGGCGCTGCCCCGTATCCGTGATTTTCGTGGAATGTCGCCGCGCAAATTTGACGGTCGCGGCAACTACACGTTCGGCGTGGGCGACCAGACGATTTTCCCGGAAATTGAACTGGAAAAAATCAAACGCCAGCAGGGCATGGACATCACCGTGGTGACCAACGGCAAGGGCGACGCGCAGGCGCTGGACTTGCTGAAGCTGATGGGTTTTCCATTCTCAGAAAAATAATTTTTTATGGCCAAGAAAGCATGGTTGGAACGCAATAAGAAGAAGTCGGATACGGTGAAGAAATTCGCCGCGATCCGCGCCGAACTCAAGGCCAAGCGCGATTACGCGGGCCTGTCGAAGCTGCCGAAGAACGCCAGCCCGACGCGCGTCGTCAATCGCTGCGCGATGAGCGGCCGCCGCCGGGGTTTTCTCCGCAAGTTTGGGGTGTCGCGCATGACCTTTCGTGAGGCCGCGCTGAATGGTTTGATTCCCGGTGTGACGAAGGCGAGTTGGTAAAAATTTGATTCGTGCTGGCTGTCGGTTTCGCAATGATGCGAGCCGAAACGCAGGACGAGAGTAAAAAAGTAATATGAGCGATCCGATTTCTGACATGTTGACCCGCATCCGCAACGCCGGTGGCGCCCTGCGCCCGGTGGTGGAAGTGCCGCACTCCCGCATCAAGGAGAGCATTGCGAAGATTTTGAAAACATCCGGCTACGTCGGCGACGTTTCCGTGGATGGTGCGACGGCGAAGAAGACCATCAAAATTGGTCTGAAATACAATGGCAAGAAGATCGTCATTGAAGGTCTCAAGCGCATCAGCAAGCCGGGCCTGCGCCGCTATGTTGGCGCGACCGAAATCCCGCGCGTGCGCGGCGGTCTCGGGGTCGCGATTGTTTCCACGTCCGAAGGTCTGATGACCGACGTGCAGGCCCGCAAGAAAAATCTCGGCGGAGAATTGCTCTGCTACATCTGGTAATAATTTTATGTCGCGTATTGGAAAACAACCGATTGCCATCCCCGCCAAAGTAAAAGTGGCGGTCAAGGGGCAGAACGTTTCGGTCGAAGGTCCGAAAGGCAAACTCAACTGGGATTTGCCGCACCGCACCAGCCTCAAGGTTGAGGGCGACAAGATTGTCGTTAGCCGTGCCGGTGACGACGCGCAGTCCAAAGCGTTGCACGGCTTGAGCCGCGCGCTGGTTAACAACATGGTCAAGGGCGTCGCCGAAGGTTTCGTCAAGAAGCTGGAGATTCAAGGCGTCGGTTTCAAGGCTGCCGTTGTGGGCAAAGTCGTTAATTTGAGCTTGGGCTATTCGCATCCGGTCAATTACGAAATTCCGGATCAGATCAAAGTCACGGTCGAGGAAAACACCAAGCTGACCATCGAAGGTCCGGATAAAATGGTCGTGGGCAAAGTCGCCTCCGAAATCCGCGCTTTCTATCCGCCGGAACCCTACAAGGGCAAGGGCGTGCGTTATGCGGGCGAACATGTCCAACGCAAAGAAGGCAAGACCGTCCAATAACAATTAAATTTCCACGGCCAAACCCGTGGGCACTGAGATGAGAACCGAAAAAAGACACAAGCTGAAGCAACTCCGCCGTTACCGCATTCGCAAGAAAGTGATTGGCACCATTGAACGTCCGCGCATGGCCGTTTGCTTCACCAACGAAAACATTCATGTGCAATTCATCGACGACGCCGCCGGCAAGACGCTGGCCCAGGCTTCGACCTTGAGCAAAGCCACGCCCGACCGCGAAAAACTCGCGGCGAACGTGACCAGCGCCAAGGTGATCGGTTCGCTCGCGGCCAAGACCGCGCTGGACAAGGGCATCAAAGAAGTGGTGTTTGACCGTGGCGGCATGCGTTATCACGGCAAGGTCAAGGCGCTGGCGGATGCCGCGCGTGAAGCCGGCTTAAAATTTTAACCAGTAACCCAAATAATATTGTGGCAGAAATAACTAACACTGGAACGGGTGAAGCAGCAGCAGCCCCGGCCGCAGCCCCGCAAGGTGGCGAGCAACAGCAGCGCGGCGGTGGACAACGCGGCGGTGGACAACGCGGCGGTGGCGGCGGTCAACGCGGCGGCGGCGCCGGCGGTGGTCCGCGCGGACGCCGTAAACCGGATTCGGATTTCGGCAAGGGCGGCGATGACATGGTGGAAAAAGTGGTTTACATCAACCGCTCGTCCAAGGTCGTCAAAGGTGGTCGCCGGTTTAGTTTCAGCGCGCTCGTGGTCGTCGGTGACAAAAAAGGCAAAGTTGGTGTCGCGCTCGGCAAGGCGTCGGAAGTCGCGGATGCCATTCGTCGCGGCGGCGAACTCGCCCGCAACAAGATGGTTTCCATCTCGTTGAAAGACGTGACAATTCCGCACGAAGTGCATTGCCGTTACGGCGGTGCGAAAATTTTGCTGCGTCCGGCCTCGCCCGGCACCGGCATCATCGCGGGCAAGACGGTTCGTTCCGTTTTGGAATCCGTCGGCATCAAAGATATTTTGACCAAATCGCTCGGCTCCAAAAACGCCGCGAACGTTGTGAAAGCCACGCTTAATGGATTGTTGACCTTGCGTCTTCGCGAGGACATTTACAAGAGCCGCGGTTTGTCCATCAAGAAACTCGAAACGCCGAAGGCTCCGGAAGCGATTCCGGCCACAGCTTAATTTTTATGCGCCTGCACAATCTCAAACCTCGTCCCGGTGCCAAGCACCGCACCAAACGGCTCGGTCAGGGCGAATCCAGCGGTCGCGGCAAAACTGCCGGTCGCGGTGGCAAAGGCCAGACCGCACGCTCGGGCAGTTCCATCCGCATCGGCTTTGAAGGCGGCCAGATGCCGCTCATTCGCCGCATCCCGAAACGCGGTTTCAACAACGCGGAATTCACCACCGTCCGCCTGCCGGTCAATGTTTCTGAATTGAACGTGTTTGACGACGGTGCGCGCGTGGACGAAGCGGCCTTGCGTTCCATCGGCCTGGTCAATGGCAACGGCGACGGCATCAAGATTCTCGGCAATGGCGAACTGACCAAAAAACTCACGGTCATCGCCCACGCGTTCAGCGCGTCGGCCAAAACCAAAATCGAAGCCAAGGGCGGCAGCGTGGAAATCTTCACGAAGAAGCCGGCGGTAAAAGCCTAAATCCGGCTGACGAATGTTTCGCTCCATCCTCACCACCCTCGGTAATTGCGTCAAGATTCCGGAACTCAAGTCCCGGATATTGTTCACGATTGGCGTGCTGTTCGTCTATCGCTTGATGACGGTCATCCGCATTCCGGGTTTGAACGGGGATGCGCTGTCTGAATATTTTTCCAAGCAGCAGGGCAACGGCGGTTTGCTGGGAATGTATAACACTTTTGCCGGCGGCGCGTTTGAACATTGCGCCATCGCCTCGTTGGGCATTATGCCTTACATCAGCGCGACGATCATCATCCAGTTGCTGACAGCCGTGGTTCCGCGTTTGAGCAAGCTTGCTCGTGAAGAAGGCGGTCGCACAAAGATAATTCAATACGGTCGCTATCTCACGGTGTTGATCTGTCTTGGCCAGGGGCTTTATTTCGCCAGCAGCTGGCGTCATCCGGAAGTGATCTTCCACGGCTTTCAGGGACAGTTGGTGCTGATTGACAATTATTATCTCTATTTGACCGAGGCGGTCGTGGTGATGACGGCGGGCACGATGTTGTGCATGTGGCTCGGCGAACAAGTCACCGAACGCGGCATCGGCAACGGCGTTTCCTTGATCATCACGGCGGGCATTCTCTCGCGCCTGCCGCGGGCCATCACCGCGCTGAAGGATATGTTTTTCCCGAGCGGCGGCATTGAAGCGAATTATCATTTCGCCGGCACCGGTGTGCTGTTGATCGCCCTGCTGGTGTTCGTCATCGCGGGAGTCATCGCCATCACGCAGGCGCAGCGGAAAATTCCGGTGCAATATGCCCAGCGCGCCGTCGGCCGCAAAATGTATGCGGGCGGAACGTCGTTCATGCCGCTGCGGGTCAACTACGCCGGCGTCATGCCGATCATTTTCGCGCAGTCCATCTTGATGTTTCCACAGCCGATCTGCACCAAGGCGGCCGAGTTCATCAAAGCGCCGTTTTTGCAGGATTTCTTTCGCAGTCTGGCCTCCTCGTTGAATTACGGTTCCGGACTTTACATGACGATTTTCGCGGTGATGATTTTGTTCTTCTCTTATTTCTGGGTGGCGACGCAGTTCAATGAAATCCAGATCGCCGACGATTTGAAAAAGAACGGCGGCTACATTCCTGGAGTGCGGCCAGGGCAGGGCACCAGCGATTACCTGCACAAGGCGATGAGCCGCATCACGCTTGCGGGCGCGATTTTCCTGACGGTTATCGCGACGATTCCGATTCTGCTCTCGAAGCAGATCAGCATTCCGCCGGACGTGGCGCAGTTTTTCGGCGGCACCAGCATTTTGATCGCGGTCGGCGTTTTGCTCGACACGATGCGCCAGGTTGAATCGCATTTGATGATGCGCCACTACGACGGCTTCCTGAAAAAAGGCCGGATTCGCGGTCGGTTCTAAGTTTTGTTGTGGCAGGCATTGTCATCAAGACCGAACGCGACTTGGAATTGATGCGTCCGGCCTGCACGGTGGCCGGAACAGTTTTGGAAGAAGTCGCGGCGTTCATCAAGCCCGGTGTGACCACCCAGCAGGTGGATGAATTTACGGCGCAGCGGATCAAGGCGCACGGTGCGAAGAGCGCGTTTTTGGGTTACCGGAAATATCCGAACCAGGCGTGCATCTCGGTCAACGACGAAGTGGTTCACGGTCTGGGCGGCTCTCGCGAGTTGCGCTTCGGCGACATCGTCAGTCTGGATGTCGGTGTGATTTTTAACGGATTTGTCGGCGACACGGCGCGGACAGTGGCGGTGGGCGGTTGCGGAGTATTGGCGCAGCGCCTGATGGACGTGACGGAAAAGTCGCTTTACGAAGGTATCGCAGCGGCTTTGCCGGGCAACCGGGTGACGGATATTTCGCGCGCGGTGCAGCGATATGTGGAAGATAACGGGTTCAGCGTGGTGCGGGAATTTGTCGGGCACGGCGTCGGTCGCACAGTGCATGAAGAACCGCAGATTCCGAATTACGTGGATTCGAAATGCAACCACAAGTTGCGGCCGGGCATGACGATCGCCATCGAACCGATGGTGAACGCGGGCCGGGCGGACGTAAAAATTTTGAAAGACGGCTGGACAGTGGTGACGCAAGATGGTTCACTATCTGCCCATTTTGAACATACGGTATTGATAACGTCGGGAAAGCCGGAGATTTTGACATGGCCGGAGAAAAAGCTTTCCGCGTTGAAGCCCGCGTGATTGAAGCGCTGCCGAACGGCACGTTTGTCGCGGAATTGAGCAACGGGCACCGGCTGACCGCTTTTGTGGCGGGCCGTGAGAAAAAGAATTTCGCCGGGTTGAAAACTGGTGACAGAGTAACATTGCAATTGACGCCTTACGACTTGTCCGTGGGGCGCATTTTAGTCGAAACATTAAAAGATTTAGAAAATGAAAGTCCGAGCGTCAGTAAAAAAACTGTGTGAGCATTGCAAAGTCGTGAAGCGCAAGGGCGTCATTCGCGTCATCTGCACGAACAAACGGCACAAGCAACGTCAAGGTTAATAATTTTATGCCCCGCATCATTGGAATCGAAGTCCCGCCGAATAAGCGCATTGATATCGCGCTCCGTTACATTTACGGCATCGGCCCCGTCAACGCGAAGGAAGTCCTGGAGCGCGCGAATATTGACCCGTCCACCCGCGCGAAGGATTTGACCGAAGCCCAGCTTTCCCAGATTGTGCACGCGATTCAAGAGGGTAAATATGTCATCGAAGGCGATCTGCGCCGGGAAATTGGCATGACCATCAAGCGCATGCAGGGCATCAAATGTTATCGTGGCATCCGCCATCTGCGCAGCCTGCCCGTCCGCGGCCAGCGCACCCAAACCAACGCGCGCACTCGCAAAGGACCCCGCAAGACGGTCGGTGTGCAACGCAATCCGAGCGCCAAGGCCGGCATCCACTAAGAACAATTAAGTTATGGCTGAAGAGACCAAAGAAATTAAAAAGAAAGCCGCTCCTAAAAAAGAAGCGAAGGCTGGAGCAGGTGCGCCGGTGGAAAAAACCGAGGCGGCCGCCGGGGTTGCAGCTCCCGCTGCCACGCTCGCTGAAGCGCCGGTTGTCATTGCGCCGACGGCGGCGGAATTGCTCGGCGAAGACGCCAATGCGAAAAAGGTCATCAAGGCCAAGCACGCGAAAAACATTTCCACGGGCGTCGCGAACATTCTGGCGACGTTCAACAACACGCAGGTCACCATCACCGACATGCAGGGCAACCTGATCGGTTGGTCTAGCGCCGGTCGCGTGGGCTTCAAAGGTTCCCGCAAGAGCACCGCTTACGCGGCGCAGCAGGTGGCGCAGGACGCCGCACGCCAGGCGATGGCGCACGGCATGAAGGAAGTTGAAATCCGCGTCAAGGGTCCTGGTTCAGGTCGCGAATCCGCGATCCGCGCCTTGCAAGCCATCGGCTTGGAAATTAGCGCGATCAAAGACGTGACGCCGGTGCCGCACAACGGCTGTCGCCCGCGCAAGAAACGCCGCGTGTAAAAAACTTCAATCGTAATTAGAAAATAATCATTTTATATGGCTCGTTATACAGGTCCCCGCGTCCGCATCAGCCGCCGTTTCGGCATCCCGATTTTCGGCCCGACGAAATATCTTGAACGCCGCAACTACGGTCCTGGCGTCCATGGTCCCAAGTCCCGCCGCAAAACCACCGACTACGGTCTGGGTTTGATCGAGAAGCAGAAGCTCCGTTACTTCTACGGCTTGATGGAGAAGCAGTTTCGTGGCGTTTACGAAAAAGCGAAGAACAAGCGCGGCATCACCGGTGAGACGATGTTGCAGATTCTCGAGACCCGTCTCGACAACGTTTGCTACCAGCTTGGTTTTGCGAACACCCGCGCCGCGGCGCGCCAGATGGTCAATCACGGCCACATCACGGTGAACGGTCGCAAGGCCGCCATCGCGTCGTTCGCGACGAAGGTCAATGACGTTATCAGCGTCAAAAACAATGTTGTTTCCAAGTCGCTCGCGACGAAAAATATGGAAACCACCACGAGCCGTTCGGTGCCGGATTGGTTGTCCTTGAACAAGGAAGAACTTAAAGGCACGGTCATGCGCATTCCGACGCGTGACGAGATCCAGCCCATCGCCAACGAGCAGGCCGTCGTCGAATTTTATTCCCGTTAATCCGTAAACCAGAAAAACAATTACACGGGCTTTTCCGGCCGGGAATAAAATTGCCGGGGAAGCCAGATTAAAATTGTTGAAAGAAAAAATACTATGCCAGTTCGTTTAGGTCGTTTTGAAATGCCCAAGCGGTTGCAGAAAGAGGAATCTTCCGCTACCGATACTTATGCCAAGTTTGTTGCCGATCCGTTTGAAACGGGTTACGGCCACACGATTGGCAACTCGTTGCGCCGCGTGCTGCTCTCCTCGCTGGAAGGCGCCGCGATCACGTCCGTCAAGATTGACGGTGCGATGCACGAATTTACCACTGTTGACGGTGTGGTGGAAGATGTCACCGACATCGTTTTGAATTTGAAGAAAGTGAAGTTCAAAGCTCACTCCCGCGATGAACAGACGCTGATGTTGTCCGTCAACAAGGAAGGCAACGTCACCGCCGCTGACATTCAGGGCAACCAGAATGTCGAAGTTGTGAATCCGACCCAGCACATCTGCACGCTGGACAAGAAGAAAAAATTTGAGATGGAACTGACGGTCAAGGTTGGCCGCGGTTTCTGCCCCGGCGACGAAAACAAGAAACCCGGCCAGGCGATCGGCGTCGTGGCGATTGATTCGATTTTCTCGCCCGTCACCCGCGTCCGCTACAATGTCGAAGCGGCCCGCGTCGGCAACCGCACGGACTATGACCGCTTGGTTTTGGAACTGTGGACGGACGGCCGCATCACGCCCGATGACGCATTGACCCAGGCCTCGGCCATTCTCGCGCATCACCTTGACGTGTTCGTCGGCTACGACAAGAACGCAGTGGAATTTGAAGAAGCGGCGGACAAGCAGGACGACGAAAAAGCCAAGCTCAAGAAATTGTTGAACATGAGTGTCAACGAAATCGAACTGAGTGTCCGCGCCGCGAACTGCCTGAACAACGCGAATATCACGACCGTCGGCCAGCTCGCGCTCAAGAGCGAGCAGGAGATGCTCAAGTATCGCAACTTCGGCAAGAAGTCGCTCAACGAAATCAAAGACAAACTGACCTCACTCAACCTCTCGCTCGGCATGAATTTCGAGCCGGGCTTGATTGAAGCGGTCAAAGAAGAAGCTCCCGCCACCACCTAGGAATTGCCATGAGACATTTGAAGCGCACGGCCAAATTGGGCCGCACATCCGAACATCGCAATGCGATGTTGGCCAACCTCGTTTGCAGCTTGATCGAACACAAGCGCGTGACGACGACCCTCGCCAAGGCGAAGGCCGCCCGTTCCGTCGCCGAAAAAATGGTCACGCTCGGCAAAGGTGGCACCGTTCACCAACGCCGTTTGGCCGTGGCCCGTTTGCATCAGGAATCGGCCGCGAAAATCCTCTTCAAGGAAATCGCGCCCGCGTTCAAGGATCGCAAAGGTGGCTACACTCGCATCGTCCGTCTCGAAAACCGCCAGGGCGATGCCGCCCAGCGCGCGATTCTGGAATGGGTTGATTTCACGCCCGTCGTCGAAGCGCCGGCCGAAGCCGCGCCGGCCACGGAAGCCAAGCCGGAAGACAAGAAGGCTTAAGCTTAAATTAAAATTATCAAACCCGCTCGCCAGAGCGGGTTTTTTGTTTCAGTGCAGGCAGAAAATCAGGAATAAAACGACGAGAATCACTGCGGTCAGCCACCACAACCAGTGGAGGCCGGCTGGTTTCAATCCGCCGGCGCCGAACTCCGCCTTCACAAAATTGCCGTAGTCAAAATCCTCGTCGGGCAGGTTGAGATTGCTGGCGTGCGCGGATTCCGACCAGCCGGTTTTTTCATCAGCGCCGCATTCGCGACAGGCTTTGGCATTGCGCGGGACGTCCGCGCCGCAATGGGGACAAACTTCGGGAGACATTTCGGGAAAGGTGGAAGGAAGAATGATGAATGAAGAAATTTACCGCCGTGCGTTTTGATTCTTCATTCTTCATTCTGCATTCTTCATTTGATTTTCATCCGCCCACGCCGGCGTATTCTTCATCCGTTTTCAGGTCAAGTCCCATCAGGACGTAATCGTGCGCGATGGCCTGCATGTCCTTGACGTAATCTTCAAAGTGCGAAAGCTGGCGGAACCCGAGCATCGCAAACATCTTCACCGCCGCTTCCTGTTCGCCGATGAATTCCGCTTCGACCTTTTCCAGGCCGGCGCCGCGGGCAATTTCCAGAATCTCGCTGATGAGCGCGCGGGCCAGACCGCGGCCGCGAAACTTCGGATCCACCAGCACGCTGACGCGGCCGATGTGCCGTTTCCAGCCGCCGAGATCCTGGTGCAACGTCGCGTCGCCCACGATTTTTCCGTCCATCACCGCGACCAGCGGCAGGTTGCGGCCCACGTCAATGTTGCGGCACCAGTCGCGGATGACCTTGATGTCCTGCACGCGGTGCTTGATGAACATCCGTTCCTGCTCGGGAATGCCTTGGAACAACTGGTGGAAATCTTTCTCGTCCTCTTTTTTCAGGAGCCGCAGCGTGGCCTTCTTGCCGTCCTTGAGTTTGACGGTCTTGGGAAATCTTTGCAGTTCTAGTTCGATGTTATACGACATGGTTTTCCTTTCGTGCCCGCACTCTGCTCCGGTTGTGACGCCGGCGCAATAAAATTATTCAGCTCCACGCCGATTCGCCGGCGATGCCGGTGGACTCGCGAACCGAATTTAATTTTACTTCCGCCGGGTCCAGGCTCCAGCGCGCGGCGAGCTGCGGCACGCATTCATAATTCATTTCCGCGTCGAGAATCGTCGCCGCGTTTTCGCCGTAGGCAAACGACTTCAGCCCCGCCGAGATTTCCGGCAGCGTCTCGGTGCCTTGATTCCAGACCGTTTCCCCCGTCCAGGCATAACCGCGCGTGACCGTGCCTTCGTCCAGCCGCGCCCAGCCGTGATGCTGAAACAAACGGTTCGCGTAAAAATATTGCACGTGGCCGAGTTGCCGGCTCATCGCCGTGAGAAAAAGAAAACAGCCGTCCACATCGTCCGACGGATTCGGCAAACCGACGCCGGTGACGATGACCCAGCCGTGGACGCGCGGGCTGATGAAAAATTCGTGCGCCCCGCCGATGCCTTCCGCCCACGAACACGGCGTCGCGCGCGTCAGCCCCAACGCCAGTTTGACCGCCTCCGGCGAGACCGAGCGGATGGCCAGCCAGCATTCCGGCCGCGCCGGCTGCGGACGGTTTTGCGCCGGGAAAAAATCCTGCACGGAGGGGAATTTATTGGCCTGCGACTGCGTCCGGCGGTTCAGCGCCATGATCCAGCCGAGCATGAAGAAACCGATTGCCAGCGCCACGCCGTTCATGGCGAGGAGCATCAGTGGAATGGGGTCCACGGAATTCATGCCGGGAATCTACGCGCTGGCCGCGCGAGTTCAAATAAAATCTCACCGGCAGTTTTCTGCCAGCCAATCGAGATATTTTTTATTGCCGGCGGTCGGAGTCAGCACGAGGAATTCCGGCGTGTCGTAGGGATGTTGGGCGAGAACCAGTTTTTCGAGCGCGGCCAGCTTGCTTTTCCGTGTTTTCAACAATAGCAGCACTTCGGTGGCGCATTCGATTTTTCCTCGCCACGAATAATGTGACTCGACGCGCGGCACGAGGTTCGCGCAGGCGATGAGTTTTTGGGTCAACGCCGCTTTGGCCAGCGCGCGGGCGGATTTCATATCCGGCGCGGTAATGAGAACGACGGCGAAGTCGGTGGCGGGTTTCATCGTGTATGTAATTCCTGTTTTTTAGTCCGGCGCAACACAAAATTAACGGCCAAACATGCCGGGCAAATCGCGTCCGCCATAAATTCTCCGAGCCACATTTATCCCATCCAGACCGGGCGTGTAGAAGATCAGGTAATTTCCGATAGGAAACGAACGCAAACTGTCGTCGAGCATGGGGCGCAATCTGCCCATTAACGGATGTTCCGCCAGCAGTTCGCAGGTTCCGTCGAGCGCATCAAGAAAGCGATACGCTGCCACCGGATTGAGGTCGAATAGATAGCCTGAGATTGCTTCGATGTCGCAATGGGCTTGCGTTGAGTAACGGATGGATTTCATTCCGCGCCGCGTTCGCGCCGTTGCAATTTTTCTCGAAGATTTTTAATAGCCGTGCGGCCGTCCACGACCTCGCCGCGTTTGATCTGCTCCAAACCCACCGCGATTTTATCGCGCAATTCGGCGGTGTTTGAGCGGATGAATTCCTCCTGGGCGCGCAACATGCCGAGGCTTTGGGCGACGACCTCGGCGGCGGAACTGAAATGACCCTCCGCCAATTGTTCCGCGATGAATTTTTCCTGTTCGACTGTGAGGTTGACCATCATGGCCTAAATAAACGTCAAATTATTAATGCCGTCAAGCGTGGCAAAAGGCGACGGCGCATTTATGGAGCGAGGCGTTCGCGGTGGGGCAGGTGGTCGCGGTTCCAGCGGCACAGGGCGTCGTCGGTGGTGTCCGCGAAAAGAAATTTCAACGTCGGCGATTCCACTGGCACAAAAGACCGAGCAGTTTATCAGCCACGGAGTGGTGGAAGAAAGTAGCCCACGGCGTCAGCCGTGGGATCAGTCGCCAAATGAATCTAGCCCCGGATGGGGCGGAAGAAATGTTTTGCGTGGCGTGGTTTTTCTGTCGCTCCTGCCGGAGCTTGTGCGGTTGTGAACCTCCAACCCACAGCTCGGGCTGTGGGCTACTACCGCGCGCTGCTCCGCAGCTTGGGCGACGAAATCATGGAGCCAAGCGTTCGCGGTGGGGCTGGTGGTCGCGGTTCCAGCGGCACAGGGCGGCGTCGCTGGTGTCCGCGAAAAGAAATTTCAACGTCGGCGATTCCACGTGGCCATCGCTTTCTTTCACAACAAAATTTTATATCCGCGTTTTTCCTTCGCGAAATAGTTAATGCTCGTTTCCGATGGTATATTCTGAACTTTCAAAATCCGTCGCACCGTTTCCAGGCTGTTGTTACCGTCGAAAAGCAGCAAGTCAATGTAGGCATTTTGAGTTCCAAACGCCCCACCAAGCAACCTCCCGTTTGAATCTGACTTCAATGCCTCGGCCAAGGCATCCTCAATTACTCCGCGCGCCTTGCTCTGTTTGCCATCGGGAAGAAATTTGGCATCGAAAGATATGAACACATAATCAGCTCCGGTTCCCGCCAGCGGGTCAGGCAATTCACCTTTTGCATCAAGATATTCCTCGATTAGCCGGTAATTCGTTGTCGAACCAGTAATGACATCCCCTCGAAGAAACCGCTGATGCGGTTGCTTCATCTTATAACCAACCCAAGATTCACCAGGAGGAAACTTCTTCCAGCCGGTTTCCGTCTCGACGTGCTTCAAGAATAAATTCAGTTCGTGAAGCGGCATTGCTTCAGCCAACTTCTGGTCATTCAGTTTGATTTCTCCAATCCATTGTTGGGTTCCAAACTCACCAAGAACCTCATCGAGGAAAAGAAACAAGACGGTGTAGCGATCTTTTTCTGGCATCTCGCCAAACAAAGGATGCCAAACTACCAAGTCAACTTTTTCGCTCTCGGAGTTGGTGGTGGTGGTAATCCAAAATTCAAGTGGATTGAAAACCTTATCCGCAATGTCCAAGCGGATTCCTTCAACAGAACCCGGTTGGCGGGCGCAGTAAAATGTCCAGCCAGGCAGAGCTGGAGCTTGGCTGTGCCAGAACATCGCAAGCAACTGCTGATGCAAAACTCCTTCTCCGGTCAGTGTGAATGAATGCCCCTTTCCATTTGCACCCGGGCCAAATACCCAAGCAAAACCGGGCAACATTTCATGGATTTTAGCACTTACTTCAGGCGCGAGGTCTGCGCAATTCTTGGCTTCAATCGTTTTGTAAAAGTGTGGGGCTACTTCAGAATACCACGACCAAAAATGTTGAACACGTGTTTTAAAAGTAAGTTCTTGTTTGGCAACAGCCGGGCGTTTGAAAAATGAAAACATATTCCAATCGCGCGGAAATCTTTACGCACCGCCCACCAGCTTCGTCGTGGGAATCGTGTCGCCAAACTGCGCCCTCACCTTGGCGACGGTATTCTCGACGGACAGGCCGTATTTCGCGCGGAGTTCGTCCTGCGTGGTGGCGTGTTCGATGAATTGATCCGGCCAGCCGATGCGCACTACCGGCGTGGTCACGGCTTTTTCGCTGAACAATTCCAGCACCGCCGAGCCGTAGCCGCCGATGAGGACGTGGTCTTCGAGCGTCACAATCAATTCCGCCTCGCGGCCGAATTGCTCATGCACCGCGGCGTCAATCGGCTTGGTGAAGCGCGGATTGATGACGGCCACGTCGTAGCCCTCGGCGTTGAGCTGCTGCGCGGCTTTCTGCGCGATGGCGTTCATCGGCCCGAGACCGAACAGCGCGACCTTACGTTTGCCGTTGTTCGCAAAATTTGACACGACCTTCGCCTTGCCGACTTCGATGAGCTGCGGCTCGGCTTTCACCGGCACACCCTCCGCCGTGCCGCGCGGATAGCGGATGAACGTCGGATGATCCACTTTTGTGGCGGTGAACATCATGTCGGCCAGTTCGTCCTCGTTGGCCGGGGCCATGGCAATGACGTTCGGAAAACAGCGCAAATACGAAATGTCGAACAGGCCGTGATGCGTCGGGCCGTCATTCGCGGAAAGTCCGGCGCGGTCCATCACGAAAATCACGGGCAAATTTTGCAAACAGACATCGTGATGAATGCAATCGTAGGCGCGTTGGAGAAACGTGGAATAAATCGCCACGACCGGGCGGTAGCCCATTGTCGCCATGCCGGCGGCAAAAATGACGCCGTGTTCCTCGGCGATGCCGACGTCAAAATAGCGGTCCGGCATGGCCTTTTCCAAATGCTTCATGCCGGTGCCGGTGGGCATTGCGGCGGTGAGGCCGACGATGTTTTTATTATTCTGGCAGAGCTTGACCATCGTCTGGCCCATGACGTCCTGATACGCCGGCGGCGTGCCGGGTTTGTTGGCGGGCGTTTCGCCGGTGGCGGCGTTGTATGGCCCGAGGCCGTGGAATTTTTCCGGCGATTTCAACGCGGCGTCGTAGCCTTTGCCCTTCTGCGTCAAAATGTGGATGACGATCGGATGATCGCACTGCTTGGCGAATTCCAGCGTGCTGATGAGCAGCGGCAGATTGTGGCCGTCAATCGGGCCGAGATAGCGCATGCCCATTTCCTCGAAGAACACCGGACTGCCGTGGCCGCCGCGACCGTCGGTGTCGAGCGCCTGCGTGGTCTGTTGCAAACCGACACTCGTGATCGCGCCTTTGAAACCGCCTTCCGCGCGGTGCGCGAGCTGCATCGCCACGTCGCCTTTCGGCAGACGGCGGACGAAGCTTTCAAATTCCTTCGCGAGCTTGTTGTAACTTGGATTCGTGATGAGCTTGTTGAGATAGCCGGAAATCGCGCCGACGTTTTTGGCGATGCTCCACTCGTTGTCGTTGAGGATGCCGATGAATTTTTTCGTCGTGTGCGCGACGTTATTCATCGCCTCGAAGGAAATGCCGTTGGTCAGCGCCGCGTCGCCGAAAATGCAGACGACGTTTTCATCCGTGCCCCGCTTGTCGCGCGCCGCCGCCATGCCCAGCGCGGCGGACAGCGCCGTGCCGGCGTGGCCCGCGCCGAAGCAGTCGTGTTCGCTCTCGGTCCGCAGCGCGAAACCGTTCAAGCCGTCCGTCTGACGGATGGTGCGGAACCGGTCCTTGCGACCGGTCAAAATCTTGTGGACATAAACCTGGTGGCTCACGTCCCAGACAAATTTGTCTTTGGGCGTGGTGAACACCTTGTGGAGCGCGATGGACAGTTCCACGACGCCGAGGTTCGGGCCGAGGTGGCCGCCGCCTTTGGCGAGGCCTTCGATCAGTTCGGTGCGGATTTCGCCCGCGAGTTCCTGCAGTTGCGGCAACGTCAGTTTTTTGACGTGGGCCGGTCCATCCACCATGTCCAAGTAACGACTCATAATTTATTCTTCCGACAGATCGAGCGGCTTCAGTTTCAATTCGCCGGCCGCAGTTTTTTCCAGTTGCTGGATTTTCACTTCCGCTTCCGCCAGTTTTTCCTGGCACAGTTTCACCAGCCGCGCGCCTTCCTCGTATTT
>CAISEZ010000081.1 GCA_903884535.1 uncultured Verrucomicrobia subdivision 3 bacterium | reverse complement strand
GTGCATTATCTGGCCAGCGATGTGGATTATTCGTCGCCCAATCAAGGAACAACCCCGGCACCCGGCGTTCATCACTACAATGTAGATTTAGCGCTTTCTGCTTTGACGAACTTGAATCTCGGTAGCCTGAATGATCGTTACCAGCCGTGGGGCGGCAACCCGATTATTCAGGGTGAAGGCCAAACGATTCAGTCTGACCCCAATCTTTTCAATTCCGCCGAGCGCGATCCGGCGATGACCCAGTCTGACAACTGGGATTTTCCGACGAACCAATATCCCACCGTGGGCTGGCTCGGCCGCGTGCATCGCGGCACGCCGTGGCAGACGGTTTATCTCAAGTCCACCGACATTCTGGCCACCAACAATCTCGCCACCTGGACGAACTGGATGGGCAACTCGAATCCGTTTGACGCCAGCAATTCCGCGCCGGTGCAGGACGCGTCGTTGTTTGATTTGTTCACCACCGCGCTGGACGCCAACGCCACGCGCGGCACGCTCTCGGTCAACCAGACCAATCTCGCGGCGTGGTCGGCTTTGTTCAGCGGCCTCACGGTGCCCACCAGCCTCGGCAACACGTTCACCAATATTGATCCGGTCGGCATGAACGGCACCAACGCCGCGCTCTGGCAGTTGGTTAACTACACGACGAAAAATTATGCCGGCATCAACCCCACGCGGGCCAATCTCAATTTGTTTCCGCAGGGCGTGTTCCCGCGCGTCGGCGACATTTTGCGCACGCCGGCGCTCACCGAACAATCGCCGTTCCTCGCCGGCCTTGTCCTGACCAACAACCAGATCAGCGACGCGCTGGCTGAATGGCTGCCGCAGCAGACGCTCGGCCTGCTGCGCGACAGCAGCGCGCCCAAGTATGTGCTTTACGCCTGGGGCCAGACCCTCAAGCCGGCGGCCAACGGGCTGGTGACTTCCGGCGGCCCGGCCTTTTTCGGGCTGGTGACGAATTATCAGGTGACGGCGGAAAGCGCGGCGCGCGCGGTGATTTCGGTGCATCCGCACGTGACGGCCACCGCCACCGGCTTCGTGACGAATTACACGACCACGGTGGAAAGTTACAACGTGCTGCCGCCAAACTAAACAACCGCCATGAACGCCAAAACAAATAACCCAAATAACCGCCAAGACGCCAAGAGCGCCAAGATTAATAAATCTGGAAAACAGTATTTTGGATTTTGTTTTGTCGCCTTGGCGTCTTGGCGTTTAATCAGCCGTTTCCGTTTTCCGCTTTTTTTATTCAAGTTTCAGGTTTCAAGTTTCAAATCTCAGGTTACGGCCCCCTCGGCGTCCTTGGCGTCTTGGCGGTTCATCTTATGAATGCTTTTATTGAACCGGGGGGAAAAGTGGACGAGCTGGCGCACGCCGTCATTGGCGCAGCGATTGCGGTGCATCGTCACCTTGGCTCCGGTTTTTTGGAGGGCATTTATGAAGCAGCTTTGTGCCTGGAACTCTCGGATGCGGGAATCCCGTTTGAACGGCAAAAGGAAATCGGGGTGGTTTACAAAGGTCGGACCATTGGCAAGCACCGCTTGGATTTGCTGGTCGGCGGAAGTTTGATTGTGGAGTTGAAAACCGTCGAGGCGCTGGCCGACCTTCATAAAGCGCAGGCCATTTCCTATCTCAAGGCCACCGGGCTGTCCTTGGGGCTGCTGATTAATTTTAATGTGCCGATTTTGAAAAACGGGATCCAGCGAGTAGTTTATACGGAGCACCAAACCGCCAAGACGCCCAGTGCGCCCGGATGAAAACCACGCAAAATAAAAAAACGGTTTCGGTTGAACCATCCGGCTTGGCGTCCTTGGCGTCTTGGCGGTTCATCTTATTGCCGATTTTGAAAAACGGAATACCGAGAGTAGTTTATACAGTTCATCAAATCGTCCGGACCTCAAGCGCACCGGGTTTTGGTGAACTAAAAAGCAGCGTTTTGGATTTTGTTTCGTTGGTTTGGCGTCCTTGGCGTCTTGGCGGTTAATTTATATTTTTTTATGAGCAAGCGTTCGTTGAGTCTGATTTTGTTGTGCCTGCTGGCCGTGGCGGGCGCGTGGTTGTTCTGGCCGCACGCGAAGCGCGCGACGGCTAAAAAATTTGTCGCGCCCACGGCGGCGACCGTGCGCGCGGCGTCCACCGCGCCGAAGAATATTTTTGCCGCCGGTGCCGGCACGAACCATGTCGTGACGGTGAAGACCAACCAGTTCGCCTACCGCTTGAGCAACACGCCGAAAACCATCGGCCAGCTCACGTCCGACCGGCACGCGATTTTGCTGGAGAACGCGCTGATTGATACCGGCGTGAAATTAAATCTGTCCATCCCCAAACACCTGGCGGCGGCGGGCGATCCCGGCGCATTCATCGTGCAGGCCAGGGGGCCGATTGACGGGGCGTTTCGCGCGGCGCTGGCGGCGGCGGGCGCGCAGGTGGTTTCCTATATTCCGAACGACGCGTATCTCGTGCGGCTGTCGGCGGGGCAGGCCAACGGGCTGGCCGCGAATCCGCTGGTGTCGGCGGTGCTGCCCTACGAACCGTATTACAAAGTGCAGCCGTCGCTGCTGCCGCTGGCGGTCAAAGAGCAGCCGCTGGCCGCGGGAACTTTTCTGACGCTCGGTTTGTTCGCGGACGGTTCGGCGGCCACGGTGGCGGCCATTGAAAAGCTCGGCGGCAAAATCGTGGGCGAGGATCGTTCGCCGTTCGGGCCGATCGTGCGCGTGCAGCCGCCGGTCAATTGGCTGCCGCTGGTGCGGCTTTCCGGTGTGCAAATCGTGGAGCCGGCGACGCGCCGCGTGCTGGCGAATGACCTGACCCGCGTGACCGTGGGCGTCACCACGGACACGACGTCAGCCATCACCAATAATTATCTCGGCCTCACGGGCAAGAACGTGCTGGTGGAAGTGAACGACTCGGGCATTGATAAAACGCATCCGGATTTTACGGCGACGGGAACCGCCGCAACTGGACCCGCCGGTGCAACCCGTGTTTTGGGTGATTCGACGAACAGCTTGGTGGACATTGACGGCCACGGCACGCACGTCGCCGGCATCATCGCGGGCAACGGTTCGGAATCTTTGACGCTCACCAACGAACCGCAAGGCTCGGTGACGAACGCGGATTTTCGCGGCAAAGCGCCGCTGGCAACTTTGTTCTCGGTGGGCATTTTCGGCACCGATCCGCTTTATAACTCTGCCGATATTCCCGATTCTTATCTCCAAGAAACGCCGGCCACGAACAACGCGCTGATCTCCAACAACAGTTGGGTCAACGGCGGTTCGAGCGAATATGACTTGTCGGCGGCGAGCTTTGACGCGGCGGTGCGCGATGCGATTCCGGAGCGGACCGGCCCGCAGCCGGTGCTGTTCGTGTTCGCGGCGGGCAACGACGGCAACGGCGACAACGGCGGCGGCGGCGGCACGCCGGATTCCGTGGACTCGCCCGGCACCGCGAAAAATGTCATCACGGTCGGCGCGCTGGAACAGTTGCGCGGCATCACGAACTGGGTCACGGCGCTGGACGGCACGTCCAACCAGGTGTGGCTGCCGGAAACGGATTCGAGCTCGACGGTGGCGTGGTATTCCAGCCGCGGCAACGTGGGCATCGGCACGGAAGGCACCTTCGGGCGGTTCAAGCCGGACGTGGTGGCGCCGGGGACGTTTGTGGTTTCCACGCGCTCGGCCACCTGGGATCAAAAGGCGTATTACAGCCCGACCAATTATTACGACAATTTCGCGCTCAACCAGGTGGTGAACACCAACCATTTGAATTATTACGCCTTCAGCGACTTTGGTTTCGTGGTGAAGAGCAACGCCGTCAACGTCAGCCTGTCGGTTTACAACGCCTCGCC
>CAISEZ010000080.1 GCA_903884535.1 uncultured Verrucomicrobia subdivision 3 bacterium | reverse complement strand
CTTCAGCGGCTTGCTTGTCCGCCTTGGCCTTGGCTTTCGCGGCGGCTTTCTCGGCCTTGGCTTTTTCCACCGCCTGTTTTTTGGCCGCCGCTTGTTCCGCGGCCGCTTTGTCGGCTGCCATCTGCGCCGCCTGTTTTTGCGCCTTCAAATCCGCTGCGGTTGTGGCTGCGTCCTGCTGGGCTTTTAATTCGGCCGCCTGCTTGTCCGCCTTGGCTTTGTCCGCCTCCTGTTTGGCTTTTAATTTGGCGGCCGCTTTTTCCGCCTTCGTTTGGTGGATGGGTTTCAACACCGGTTCATTCGAAACGGCGGCCACGGGAGCGACCACGACCACCGGTGCCGGTGCGGGCGTGACAACTGTTGGCGACACCACCACGGCGGTCGGCGCGGGCGGGTTGGTGGCTACGTCCTGGGCCTCCAGTTGTTTCAATCTTTCCACCACCTGCGCGCGGGCGGCGGCCTGAGCCGGCGTGTCGGTTGCGCGCAGCGTCAATGGGGCGCACGCCATGAGCGCGCAAATCACTGCGGAAATTTTTGAGGTCTGCATGCCGCTTTATTACGCCAAATCGCCGCCGGACGCAATCGCTTTTGCAGCGGGCGAATATAATTTCCGCCACGCGAACGGCAGCGGACACGCCAGCAGCGAGCCGAATAAAATTCCGTAAACCTCGCCGCGCGACACCTTCACGCGTTGCTGCAATTGCGTCACGTCCGCCGCGCGCAGCTTCGCAATCGTCTTCGCGCCCAGCAGAATCGGCCACGCGCAGCCGAGCCGCACGCGGAATTGCCCGAACGGCAGCGTGTTCGTGTAACGCCAGCCGGCGGTCAGATGCGCTTCCGCCTTGTCCAAGTAATCGCGATACAGCGGCAGGAATTTTTGCGCGTTCGCGGGCGAGAGCAGCGTCTCCGGCCACAATTTCACCTCGTCCAATCGTTGCGTCGGCAGGTAGCAACGGCCGTTTTTCAAATCCGCTGGCAGGTCGCGCAGAATGTTGACGAGCTGCAATCCCTTGCCGAACCGGATGCCGTCGGCGATGAATTGTTTCTCATTCAGCCGCACGTTCGGAAAAAGATGCGCACGGCAGATCTTCGTCCAGAATTCGCCGACGCAGCCCGCCACGCGATAAGTGTAATCATCCAGCTCCGCGGCCGTCTCCAGCGCGATAATTTGCTGGCCGGTGGCGCTCCCTCCGGTTTTGGCCAAACTCCCGAACCGCCGCAAATCCAGTTCCTGCCCGCTCGTGATGGTCATTAAAACCTCGCGCACCAATTTCAAGTCTTCCGGTGAAAGTGTTGGTAAAATGGCCAGGCCGGCCTCGGCCTTTTCCAGCAATAATTTTTCCGCCGGCGAACCCTGCTGCCGCGCCAGCTCGCCGAAATTCAGCGGCACGGACGTCTGGCCGAGAATCCGTTCGCGGAGTTTTTGCAGCGCGTCCAGCCGTTGCGTCACCGGCAGGATTTCCGTGTCGGCGATGGTGTCGGTGGTGCGGGCGAGCAGATAGGCCAGGCCGATCTGCGGGCGCACCGCCGCCGGCAGCACGCGCAACGTCAGATAAAACGAGCGCGACGTCGCACGGAGCAAATCGGTCAGCAGTTCTGTTCGCGCTTCGGACATCGCCAGCATGAAACACCGAATGCCCGCGAAAGTCAGCACCCGATTATGGTTGCCGGCCTCGCTGCCTTGAAGCGGCACAGAAATTTCATGTGGAATAATTAGTCGCCCGATTGATTTTTAGCTTGGGTTGAAAGTCGGTTCGGACATAGTGGTGCGGATGCCGTTTTCCCGCAAACCGTCGGCACCCGCCACCAAATCCAAACCCGACGACTGGCTTTCCGCGCGCCGTTTTGCCGTCGTGCTGGCGCTGCTGGTGTTCGCGGCTTTTCCCCAGATTGTGCTGGGGGTGGAGAGCTTTGTTTATCGTGATTTTGGAATTTTTTCCTACCCGCTGGCGCAATATTTGCGCGAGCGTTTTTGGCACGGTGAAATTCCGCTGTGGAATCCGCTGAATAATTGCGGCATCCCGTTTCTGGCGCAATGGAACACGCAGGCGCTTTATCCGCCGGCGCTGTTTTATCTGGTGTTCCCGCTGTCGTGGTCGCTCGGCGTGTTCTGCCTGCTGCATTTGTTCTGGGGCGGACTGGGCATGTTCCTGCTGGCGCGCGACTGGACAAAAAATTCCTTCGCGGCGGCTTTCGCCGGAATCGTTTTTGCCTTCAACGGACTCATGTTGAACAGCCTGATTTGGCCGGCCACCGTGGCCGCCTTGGGCTGGATGCCGTGGGTGGTGCGGGCCGTGGAGCAGTCGCGGAGTGGTGGCGGTAGAAAAATTTTCAGCGCGGCCATCATCGGCGCCTTGCAAATGCTCACCGGCGGCACGGAAGCCGTGCTGTTCACCTGGATCGTGTCCGGCGTGCTGGCGCTGCCGGCGTTGTTGAACCGTGAAGCCCCGCTCCACAAAATTTTGGGACGAATGTTCGCGGTGGTGCTGCTGGTCACCGGATTGTGTGCCGCGCAGTTGCTGCCGTTTTTGTCGCTGCTGCAATCCAGCCGACAGCAGCAGCAAAATATTTCTGCCGCGCTGTGGCCGATGCCCGTCACCGGTCTGGCCAATTTTTTTGTGCCGCTGTTCCGCTGCCATTCCAGTTCGGGCATTTTCACGCAGGACGGCCAGTCGTGGACCAGCTCGTATTATCTCGGCGTGGCTGCGGTGGTGCTGGCCCTCGGCGCGGTGGTGCTGGTGACGGACGGAAAAATCCGCTGGCTGGCGGCGTTCGCCGGCTTCTGCCTCGTGCTGGCCGTCGGGGAAGCGACGCCGGTTTACAGTTGGCTAACGCGGCACGTCAGCGTCATCGGCCTGATCCGGTTTCCTGTCAAGTTCGTCATCGTGCCGGTGTTTGTGCTGCCGCTATTGGCCGCGCTGCTGCTGGCAAAAAAGCTTCGCGAGGGTGGCCGGCCCCGGCCGTGGATTTGGATTTCCGTCTGGCTGGCTGTCGCCGGGCTGATGCTCGGACTGCTGGGCTGGCACTGGCAATCTGAACCGCCGGGCGCGGACCGGACCGCGGTTTTGGTCAATGGGCTCGCGCGACTTTTTTTCTTCACGGCGCTGGCCGTCGTCTGGTTTTTGGCGAATCAATTTTCCACCTTCAAACCGCGTTTGGTGTGTCAGCTTCTGTGCCTGCTGCTGGTGTGGCTGGACTTTTTCCAGCAAATGCCGCCGGCACCCACCGTCAGCCGGACGGTTTATCAGCCGGAAATTCCGCGGCCGCTGGTATTGCCGCAATTCGGTTTGTCGCGCGCCCAGCTTCCCTCCGCTGTGCGCGACAACTTTTATCATTCGGTTCTGCCGGATGCCGCGACGGACTACATCGCCCGTCGCTACGCACTGTTTGCCAATTGCAATCTGCTGGAGAACACGCCCAAGTGCGACGGATTTTATCCACTTTACCTCACCGATTACGCGCTGCTGTTTTATAATTTTTACAAGGACGACCAGCCGGCGGAACCGCTGCTGAATTTTCTTGGCGTCGCGCAGGTTTTCAACCAACAGAATAACCAGTTTAATTGGGCGACGCGGACGACGTTTTTGCCACTGCTCACGGCTGGTCAAAAGCCGGTGTTCGCCAACGAACTGAATACGTTGCGCGGCCTCACCAACGCGGATTTCCAACCGGACGCGGAAGTGTTTTTGCCGGTGGAAGCCAGAGGTTTGGTCACCGCCAGCAATGTGGTCGCAGCCAGCATTTCGGACGTAAACTATGCTGCACAGAAAATCGAGGCCGACGTCACGGCCGCCGCGCCGACGATGGTGGTCGCCGCCCAAATTTTTTATCATCCGTGGCACGCTTACGTGGATGGTCGCCGCGTGCCGCTGTGGCATGGCAACTACGCGTTTCAAACTTTTGAAATCCCCGCCGGCACGCACCGCGTCAAACTGGTTTATGAAGACCGGCAGTTTCAACTGGGAGCGGTGAGTTCCCTGATCACGCTAGCCGGCTGCGTCTTCGGCGTTTGCCGCCCGAAAAAAACCGCGCGGAAAATTATTTGAGAAAAACAGGAATTTCAGATTCCTGCTTTCCTATTAAAAAACTTGGCGCCCTTGGCGACTTGGCGGTTGAGTTTTACTGCGTTTTGAGGCGGTAGAAGCCGCTACTGCCGGACGGCGGAAGCGCGACTTGATTCTGCAAGTTGGTGAGATTCAGCAAAGGCAAGTTCGTCACATTCGACCACGAAGCCAAATCAGCGCTTTGTTGCAGGACAAAATTCGTCGAAGGCACGAGCCACGAAAGCCCGAGGTTACTGCTCGAACGTGTGATGTTTATTGATGGATTTGGTGTGAAAGACGTAGTGAAAATCTGGCCCAAAATATAACGTCCCGAGACTGCGACCAGTTTGTTTCCATCGGCCGAAAAGGCAACGCAAGTCCAATCCTGATTGGGCACGGTATTTGATGTCCAGGTTGCTCCTGAATTTGTCGAGGTATAAATGGGGCCGATGTTCTGGGAGTTGACAGCCGCAGCAACAAATTTTGTTCCGTCCGCTGAAGAGGCGACACAGGTCCAATGATTGCTTAAGGTGCTGGTTGCTGACCAAGTGGTTCCTAAATTAGTGGAAATGAAGATCGGACAAGCATTAAAATTTTGATCCGTGTTAAATGTTGCCACCAATTTGGTGCCATCTGCCGATGAAGCGATGACTGGCTGAGAACTGACGCCCAACCAAGTTGGAATTGGCAGGGTTGTTGGGGTCCAAGTGGCTCCCGAATCTGTTGACCTATAAATATGTGCGGAAGTCTGAACCAATAGTCGGGTGCCATCTGGCGATGAAATAATGGAACCCCATCCAAAATTAGGTGCGCTGGTTTGATGCGTCCAAGTTGCCCCTAAATTTGTCGTTGTGTAAATTCCACCGTCGGACACTGCTGCCCATTTATTCCCATCCGCCGAGGAAGCCACAGAAATCCAATAATTAGTGGTCGCGGCGCTGGTCAATGCCCAAGTAGTGCCCGAATTTGTTGAGACAAAAATCGCGCCCTTGCTGCCAGTTTTCACGCTGCTAAAAGCCGCAACCACCAACTTGTTTCCATCCGCCGAGGAGGCGACGGCATCCCAAGAATAATTAGTGGGCGCACTTGTCAGCATCCAAGTGGTTCCCGAATTGGTCGAAGTGTAAATATTGTTCATGCCGGTATAGCCATCATCAATTGCCGCCACCAGTTTGGTTCCGTCCGCCGAGCCGGCAACACAACTCCAATAATTTGTGGGGGCGCTGGTCTGTGTCCAAGTCTGGGCAAAGGCACCTTCGGCGACAATCAGCGAGGCCAAAACTGGCAGCAGAGTTTTGATGGCTTTCATGAGTCCTATTATTTTACTTCACCAATTAACCCAATAATATTCCAACCATATTTTGCCAAATCCTGCGCGATTCATTGTGCAAAATATTGAAAGCAGGAGTCCATTTTTAAAACTCCTGCTTACTTGTAGAAAACTTGGCGCTCTTGGCGACTTGGCGGTTGAGTTTTACGGCTTGCCCGCTTCTTTGGTGAAGGCGCTCATGATTTTGATGTTCGCCTTTTTGGCCTCATCCATCACTTGCACCACTTTTCCCCATGGCGCATTTTTGTCGGCGCGAATGGCGAGCTTGGGTTCGGGTTGTTTCACGATTTGGGCTTCCTTTACACGGGTGACCAATTGGTTGTGAAACTGGTCGAGTGTCACCGGTTCACCTTTCAGGCCGAAGCGCAGCTGGCCGTCCGCCGCGATGGAGACGAGCAGCGGCGGATTTTCATTCGCGCCGGATTTCACCGCCTGCGACGCTTCCGGCAGCGACAGCTTCATGAACGGCTGCTGCTTGAATGTCGTGGTGACCATCAAAAAAATCAGCAGCACGATCAGCACGTCAATCAGCGCGACGATGATGACGGCGGGCGCGGTGCGGCGTTTGCGGACGACGAAGCGCATGGTTCAGGAATTTTTACCGACGTATTGGCGGCGGATGAATTCATCGCACAGCGCTTCCATCTCGACGGCGAGCACTTCGACTTTTTTGCTGAAATAGCTCCACGCCACCAGCGCCGGAATGGCGATGAGCAGGCCGATCAACGTGGCGCGCAAAATCAGCGAAATGCCCTGCGCCAGCCGCGCGGCGTCGTTCAAGCCCGTCTGCCCGATGTCGCCGAACAAAGTCATCATGCCGATGATCGTGCCGACGAGGCCGAGCAGCGGCGCGATGCCGATGATGATTTCCAGCACGACCAGCCCGCGTTCGAGCCGGACGATTTCGTGGCGCGCGGCGGTTTCGAGCGAACTGACATTTTCAACTTTCGGCCAGTCGAGATGATTTGAAGCGGTCAGCAAAAGCCGGCCGAGCGGCGACGGTTTCGCCTCGCACAGGTGGCGTAAAGTTTTCACGTCGTCCGGCGTGCGGCATTCGGTGACCGCCTCGGCAATGGCCAGCGGCACGACTTTGTTCCAGCGCAGGCTCCAGGCGCGTTCCGCGATGAACGTCAGGCCGACGAGCGAAGTCAGGCCGAGCAACAGATAGATGATGTTTTCCATAAATTTTCCGAATCAATAGTAATAAAAGACAAATGAAATTTCCCGATAATTATCCGCAATCATCCGGCGCATGTCCGGCGGCCAGGCGGCGAACGGCGCGGCTTCCTCGATGGCTTCCTGGCAAACGTAGTTGAGCGTTTCGCCGACGGTGCTTTCCAGCGGCTGCATTTCGGTGATGGTGCCGTCGTATTTTAATTTGAACTTCAAAATCACCTTGCCGGTGCGGTCCTGCGCAAAATGCCGGCTGTCCAGCAGCGCATACCAATGGTCCGTGACCGCCTCGACAATCGCCCGGTCATAATCGCCAAACGGCGTGGCCCGGGCATCGAGCGACGACCACAAGCGCTGCCGGCGCACGCCGCCGGCTTGCTGCATTTGCTGGCCGGGCAACTGCGGCTGCTGCGCCTGCGCCGCCTTGAGCGTGCGCGGCCGTTCGCGCGGCGCCTGCTTTGGTTGCTGCGGTTGCTGCTGATTGGCGGTCGTCGCGTCGGTGATTTTGGCCAGATGCAAATCGCCGAGGCTCATCGGGTCATTTGGCGGCGCGGGTTTGGCAGGTGGCACTTCCGGTGCGGGCTGCTCCTGCGGTTTTTCCGGCGGCTGGGCCGGCTGGGGCGGCGGCGTGGGCTGCAATTTCACTAGGCGCGGCGCGTCCTCGGTTTTCGGCACCAGCTTTTGTTTGCCGTTCAACTCCGGCTGTTTTTCATCGCGGTGCGCATTCGGATTGGCCGCGATGGAATTTTTGTTGGAATAATATTTTGTCTGCTTGGGCGGGTCGGGTTCCGCGTGGCTGACGTCCACGAAAATTTCCGGTTCCTCGGCCTGCTGCGTCACCGGTGGTGGCGGTGGATTTTTTTTGGCCGCCTGATGCGCCTGGGTGAGTTGGCGCAATTTTTCCCACCAGCCCAATTTTTTGCCGCCTTCATAACCGCCCCAGATCGCGAGGTGCAGCAGCAGCGAAATCAACAAGGCCAGCGTCAGCCGCTCCATTTCGAAGCCGCTGTAGCGCAAAGAATCTTGTTTGGCCCGTGCCATGACCGGTCAGTTTGCCGCACGTCGGCGGGCGGGGCAACTGGCAAACGCCGTTTTACATTGCGGTTGATTTTCATCCGTCATGCGCCGCTTCAATTTGTCCGCTTGACTTCAAATCGCTTTCCCGTCGAAATGCGCGGATGAAAATCACCCGCCGAGATTTGATCGTCGCCGCCGTTTCCATTTCGCTAGCCGTCACCGGCATGGCGCTCGCGCAGTCCGCCAGCAAGCCGGTGATGCATTCGTGCATTTTCAACTGGGCCGACCTCAAGGCCGAGCCGACGAAGACCGGTGCGCGTCGCGCCGTGTGCGATGCGCCCACGCCCGCGCTCGGCAATTTGGAACTTCACATCACCACGCTAAATCCGGGCGAATCGCCGCACCTGCCGCACCGGCATCCGGCGGAGGAGTTGATGATTCTGCGCGAAGGCACGGTGCAGGCGATGCAAAATGGCGTGACCAACATCGTCACCGCGGGCGGGATCATTTTCGAGGCGTCGAACGAACTGCACGGCCTGCGCAACATCGGCACGAATCCCGCAACGTATTTCGTGGTCAAGTTCGCGCCGCGCGATCTGGCGGTGACGAAGTGAAAATGTTTGGACGGAATTTTAAAATAATTTTTTCAGCGCTGAACGCGGCGGTAAAATGCTTGTCTGCTCTTTTGTAAAAACTGTCATTTAAGTTTGGTAATTGATAATTTCTCCGCATGAGCGACCTGACCATTGGGCTTTTGAGCGCGCTGCTGGCCACCAATCAGCCGCAGGCGGTCAGCAATCTGGTGCAGGAACACACCGGCATTTCCATGCCGCTGGCCACCACGCCGGAGGAGCAGGAATTGCACGCGGTGATGCTGGACGACGATGCTGCGCAGGCCGAAGTGAACGACTGGATCAGCACTAACAGTCCGGTGGGAACGAACGTCATGGCCGAGACGAAGCTGGCGTTTAATCAGCACATCATTGAGCGTTTCGACGAGGTGCGCCATCGCTACGACGGATTTCTCCGCAACCATCCGAACAATGCGCGCGGCTTTCTCGCCTACGGCAGTTTCCTGAACGACATCGGCGACGAAGAGGCGGCGAAGACGCAGTATGAAAATTCCCGCCAGCTTGACCCCAAAAATCCGGCCGTGTGGAACAATCTGGCGAATTATTACGGCGAATACGGCGAGCTGACCAACGCCTTCACTTATTACACCGAGGCTATCCGCTTGAAGCCGGACGAGCCGGTCTATTACCAGAATTTTGCCACCACCGTTTATTTGTTTCGCAAGGATGCGCGGGAATTTTATCACATCAACGAGCAGCAGGTTTTTGACAAGGCGCTGGAACTTTACCGCGACGCGATGAAGCTCGCGCCGGCCAGTTTCGTGCTCGCCGACGACTACGCGGAAAGTTATTACGGCATCAAGCCGTTGCGCACGAATGACGCGCTCGCCGCCTGGACCAACGCGCTGCACGTGGCGCACACCGACCTGGAACAGCAGGGGGTGCAGCTCCACCTCGCGCGGGTGAAAATCGCCGCCGGTTTTTATGACGAGGCGAGCAACCATCTCGCCGCTGTGACGAATGCGAACTACGCCGTTCTAAAAATGCGGCTGGAACGCAGCCTTGCCGACCATGAGAACCCGCTGACCAATTCCGTGGATGACATTTCGACAAACAGTCCGGTGGCCGCAACCAATCTCGCCCTTGTTGTGGCGAATGCGGTCGCGGCGTCCACCAACCAGTCGCCGGTTTTGCCGAACATCGTGCCGACCAATGCGCCGGCGGCTTCGGCGGCGACCAATTTACTGGTCGCGCCGCCGGACTTGCGTGAACCAAAGCAGCCTTGATGTTTGTCGCAGCGGACGTGAGTCCGCTCTGAATTTATTTTGTGCGGCTAGGGTGCCGCGATTGTAAAACGGCAATTTCCGCTTTGTGCCTTGGCGTCTTGGCGGTTAAATTCTGGGCATGAGTTTTTACGACAAATTAAAATTTGACGCCAACGGGTTGATTCCCGCGATCATCCAAGAACAGAAAACCGGCCGCGTCGTCATGATGGCGTGGATGAACCGCGCCTCGCTGGAAGACACCATCAAGACCGGCAAGACGCATTTCTGGAGCCGCTCGCGCCAGAAATACTGGATGAAGGGCGAGGAAAGCGGCAACACGCAAACCGTGAAAGACATCGCGTTCGATTGCGACGGCGACACGCTGCTGATCCAAGTCGAGCAAAAAGGCCCAGCCTGCCACGAAGGTTACAATTCCTGTTTCTTCCGTTCCATCGAAGGCAACGGTGACACGTTCAAAACGACCGAGTCACAATTGCTGACGCCCGAGCAGATGTATAAAAAGAAAAGTTGAATGGGAAGCCAGAGTCTGACTTCTGGTTTTGTGATTCTATTTTCCGCGGCTGAACTTATTTCAGCAGCTCTTCCGCGATCTGCACCGCGTTCAGCGCCGCGCCTTTGAGCAACTGGTCGCCGCTGACCCAGAAACACAGGCCGTTGTCCAACGCGCAGTCCAGCCGGAGGCGGCCGACTTGGCAATTATATTGTTCGGAAGTGTTGAGCGGCATCGGATATTTTTTATTCTCCGGCTCGTCCACGACGTCGAGGCCGGGCGCTTTCAGCAGCACGGCGCGGGCGGCTTCCACCGTCACCGGCTTTTCAAATTCCGCGCTGACGGCGATGGAGTGCGAGCGATAGACCGGCACGCGCACGCAGGTCACGCTGGCGCGGAAATTCGCGTGGTGCATGATTTTGCGGCCTTCGTTTTCCATCTTCATTTCTTCCTTCGTGTAACCGCTCGGCAGAAATGAATCCACATGCGGCAGCACGTTGAAGGCAATTTGATGCGGATAAACCTCCTTCGTCACCGGCTGCTTGCGGACGATCTGCTCCACCTGCCGTTCGAGTTCTTCCAACGCCTTCGCGCCGGTGCCGCTGACGGCTTGGTAGCTGGAGGCAAAGATCCGCTTCACACCGAACGCCTGGTGCAGCGGATACAGCGCCATGAGCGTGATCGCCGTGGTGCAATTCGGATTGGCGATGATGCCCTTGTGTTGCTTCACGTCGGCAGCGTTGATTTCCGGCACGACGAGCGGGACGTTGTCGTCCTGGCGGAACACGCTGGAATTGTCCACGACCACGCAGCCGGCCTTGACGGCGATCGGCGCGAACTCGCGCGAGATGCTGCCGCCGGCGCTGAACAGCGCGATGTCAATGCCCGCGAACGAATCCTGGGTGAGCTCGGTGACGGTCACGTCCGCGCCGCGAAATTTCAGTTTCTTGCCGACCGAGCGGGCCGACGCGAGCAGGGTGAGCTTGCCCACCGGAAAATTTCTTTTTTCGAGGGTCTTGATCATTTCGATGCCAACGGCGCCAGTGGCACCGACAACGGCGACGTGCGGATTACGATTCATAAATGGCCGGATAATCTAGCAAAAAACACCGGTCCGTCAACCGCGCGAAATCGGCTCAACCAAAAAACTTTTCATTTCCGATTGACCGGCCACGCGCGATCTGTCGAAATGATAGAACATAGTAATTTTGCCCAGATGCCGAAAACGCCAACCAAAAACGGGAATGGATCGCCGCGCACCGGCGCGAGCAAATACGACGCGCACCACAAGGTGCTCTCGCAAACTTACGGCGCCTTCGCCGATTTGCGGCGCGAACTCTCCGATTCGAAAACCACCGTCAGCGAACGCGAGGAAATCCTGCGCACGTTCGCGTCGTGCCCTGATTCGCAGCGCGCCTGGCTCGCGCTCGAGGATTATTTCGAGAAGCTCTCGCTCTCGCGCCGCGATTTTCCGCAGACCGATTGGTGGACCAAAATGCTCGCCGCCACCGGCAAGGCGCGGCTGGAAGATCTCGCCTTTTTATTTTTGCGCGCCAAGCGTTCCGTGCCGCCGGAGCTGCAGCCGCACGCCAGCCTCGACCGGTTTGCACAAGCCGAGGAAGTCGAACAGGAAATGCAGCTCGTCCGCGAACTAGAAAACTGGCTCTCGCCGCCCGCGCCGCTGCATCTCGACACGCCCCGGGCCACGTTGCGCGTCGTCTGCCGGCCGCAGCCGGACGAAGCCGAACCTTCGCGGCACCGGCTGGAACTGCGATTTCTTTTGCTGCGTCCGCGCACCGGCGAAAAGGCGCGTTCGCTGAAAGATCTGGTGGACCTTGTCGTCCGCGCCGCGCATGAGCAGGAATTGTTCACGCCGACGGACTGGGAATTCATCCACTGGATTTACGACACGCACCGCGAGCGCGCCGATGAAGCCGATTCGCTCCTGCTCACCGACGCGGAACTGCTGCAATGGCTCGCGCGCTGGGGCAACACCAACCGGCTCGAATCCGCCGCCAACGGCCAGCCGCTGCATTTTCACAGCGAAGTCATCGCGCTCACGCCGCATCTGGAAAACGGCACCAAGGAACTTTCGTTCACGCACCAGATCACGTTGCCAGACGGGAAAGTGCATTCCGTGGCGGACGCAAAATTTTTCAACCGCCAGTCGCCGCTGGTGCTCGTGGGCAATTCCTTTTTCCTGCTGCGCAACGCGCCGCCCGTCGGCGTGCTGAAGTATCTTGCGGCGAAACCGTCCGTGCCCGTCCGCAAGTTGAGCCACCGCCTGCTGCTGCATTTGCGCAAAACGCAGGTGAATCACGGCGTGGATTGGGACCAGCTCTGCGTGGCGCACGCCGCCGCGCCGCAATTTGTTTTTGAATTGCTCGAGGACACGGTGCAGTTGCGCCTGTTCGGCAAAAGCCAGCGCGACAAATCCACCTGGATTTGGAACGGCCATGAATGGTCGCCGCACAACCGCGTCATCAAGCCCGGCGACAAGCCGGAGATCCTCGACGATCCGCGCCTTGATCCCGCCGTGCAATGGCTGCGCAAGCTCGACTGGTTCATGCAGGAGCCCGGCCTGTGGCTCGGCGATGCCAATGAAAATTTTCTCGGCGCGCTCGCCGAAGCGTGGGCGTCCAAGCCGGCCGATGCGGAATTTCTCGGCAACGCCGCGTTTCACCGTCTGTTCCTCACGCCGCGTTTGCTCAAGCCTCGGCTCGTCGTCAAGGGCAGCGGCATTGACTGGCTGGCCGTTTCCGCCGAATGGGAAGCCGAAGGCCTCAAACTTTCCAAGACCGATCTCGAACGCCTTGCCGCCGCGACCGGTCGCTTCGTCAAATTGCCCAATGCCGGCTGGGTGGAACTCGACACCGCCGCCGTGCAAGGCGCGCACGAAGCCATGGCCGACATGGGCGTGGAAGGGCTCATCGCCGTGCCGCAAAAAGTCGGGCTCGAACATATCGCGCATCTGGACGACGACGGTCTGGGCCGGTTTGTGGACTCGCCGGAAGCGCAGGCGCTGCGCGAACGTGTGCGTGATTTCAAAGGTGTTCCCGCCGCCGAGTTGCCGAAGACCTTGCAGGCTGAATTGCGGCCGTATCAAAAAGACGGTTTCGATTTCCTCGCGCATCTCGTGCATGTCCGGCTTGGCGGCATTCTCGCCGATGACATGGGCCTTGGCAAAACCCTGCAGACGCTGACCTGGCTCGCGTGGTTGAAGGAGCAGAACAAGAAGAATCCCAAGCCGTCCCTCGTCATCTGTCCCGCGTCCGTGCTGCACAACTGGCGGCGCGAGGCGGAGAAGTTCACGCCCGGCATGAAAGTGCTCGTCCTCGAAAGCGGCGCGGCGCGGCACAACCTCCGCAAACAGATTCCGCAGCACGACATCATTGTCACCAACTACGCGCTGCTTCGCCGCGACCTCGAGGAGTTTCACAAGTTTGCTTTCCGCGCCGTCATTCTGGACGAGGCGCAGTTCATCAAGAATCCCGGCGCGCAGGTCACGCAGTCGGTGAAGCAGTTGAAGTGCGAAAACAAGATCGCCCTTACCGGCACGCCGCTGGAGAACCGCCTGCTCGATCTTTGGAGCATCGTTGACTTCATCCAGCCCGGCTATCTCGGCAATCAGGAACATTTCCTCGACACTTACGAACCGAAGGGCGGCGAGAATGCCGAGTCTGAACAGCGGATCGCGCGCCGGCGGTTGTCGGCGAAGCTGCGGCCGCTCCTGCTGCGCCGCTTGAAGAAACATGTCGCTAAAGATTTGCCGGATCGCATCGAGGAACGCCGCGATTGTCCGCTCGGCGACGAACAGCGGAAACTTTACCTCGCCGAACTGCGCCGCAGCCGCGAGCAGATCCAGACCGCCGTCGCCGAACAGGGCCTCAACAAAAGCAAGATGCACGTCCTCGCCGCGCTCACGCGTCTGCGCCAGGTCTGCTGCCATCCGTCGCTCGTCGGCAGCAACACCGCCAGCGGCAAGACCGAGACGCTGTTTGAACTGCTCGACACGCTCGTGGCCGACGGCCAGAAGGTGCTCGTCTTTTCCCAGTTCGTGCAGATGCTGCACATCCTCGAAAAGGAATGTCACGCCCGCAACATCCGCACGCACATCCTCACCGGCCAGACCAAGGACCGCCAGCAGGTCGTCAACGATTTTCAGAAAGACACCGGCGCCGGCGTGTTCCTGTTAAGTCTCCGCGCGGCGGGCACGGGGCTCAACCTCACGAATGCCAGCTACGTCGTCCTCTACGATCCGTGGTGGAATCCCGCCGTCGAGGCGCAGGCCATCGACCGCTCGCACCGCATCGGCCAGACTCAGACCGTCAATGCCTATCGCCTCATCGCGCCCGGCACCGTCGAGGAAAAAATCTGGGAGCTGCAGCAGAGCAAGGCGCAAACCATCGCCGACGTGCTGGGCGAAGAGGGCTTTGCCCGCAGCCTCACCGCCACGGATCTGGAATACCTGTTCGCGGAAGATTGAGTTGAAGGATTCAACCGCAAGGTTCGTTGTTGTCACCGTGAAGATGTTTCGCGCCGCGCCGCGCGCATTTAACCCTCCGCCAGCGCCGCCAGCACCGGACGACGACGGATAATAGCCCAGCCCGGCAAACCGCCAGTCCCGGCCGGGACGACTGCGGCGTGCTTGTCCCGGACGGGACTTCAGGGTGGCCGTGCGCCAGCACCCCAGCCTTGAAAGGCTGGGCTATGGTCAATACCCGCACGCAATACTTCTGGGACTTTTTGCTCGACAGGTGTTCCGGCCAGTCCTACGGTCAGGTCATGAAGCAAGCGAGGCTGTTCTGGGATAGGCTGCAAAATATCAACTAACCAACCTGTTAGGCCGAATGAACAATATGACTGCAAGTAACAAGCAGGAAGTTCGGAGATGTTCAACACAGGTTGTTGGAACTGCTGCTTTGGCATGTATCGGTTGCTTTTTACTCATTACTTGGATTTGTGATTACATTTCGGGGTCGCTCGTATTCGATGGAGCGGCTAAGTGGTTGCTGTTTGGGTTGATTCCAGTGTTGGGTTCGTTCACGGTTCTTTATTTCAGTCACATTCCAGCGCTTAGGTCATTTTTGATTTCATGTCTGATCCTTGTTGCCATGTGGATTTTATACCTCGTGTTGGCTTGTATTCTCGTGCTTTTAGACAGAAATAGACAAGATTCACCATACGAGTGGGAACATCAAAAACATGTGACGTATCGGCCTAAGTCGCCGGAGCAAACGCCGGTTGGCGCTTGCAGTTCCGCTGTCGCGGTTCACGCCGCGAGTCGGCGGTGGCTTAGCTATATTCATGAGAATTCAAACAACTAAAAAGCGTGGCAGCATTTTTACGGTGGTAGCCTTCTTTGGTCTTTCTCTGAGCGTGTTCGCCGCTGATGCAATAAAATTGCAGGTTGAGGTTAGATTTTCAAAGTCATTGCCGTTTGACACTAATGCGGATTTGAACTTTGTTACGGATACCACTTCGGAAGGTGGCTTGCTGCTTCGAATAAAAGATAATGGCGATGATAATTTTAGAGTCTTTCAGAAGTCATTCAATCTGCGCGCTAGAGAACGTCGTCGAGCCATAGTGATTTACTCTCACAGTCTTCAGAGGAATAAACCGGATCAGGTGTTCCTGCTTTCCTTGCCTCGCAAACCAAAGGCAATGGACTGGACGAATTGGCGTCGTCCTGATTACGGTGAAACAAATGCAGACTGGAATTTTATACGCGGGTATAAATCAACCAACCGTTCCACAAATGCTCCGCCCAATTCTTTTGAATTGCGTTACAGAGTCGAATTGCCATGACCACGCGAGTCCTAAGCAGAAAGAAGCGATATGGCGAAACATAGGCGTTAATGAATTTCAATCCTCGTCCGTCTTCTTCACCGCCCATTCGGGATACGGCTTGGTGCCCATCGTCGCCCGCCAGAGAATGCGGTTCAGCACGTCCTCCGGGCATTGGTCGGGCAGCGTCAGCGGCAGCCGCGCGGAAACCTGCGCGTCTGTCCGCCGTTGCGCGTCGGTAATTTTCTTCGGCGACGGATTCATCTCGTCCAGCGGCACGTTGTTCGTCACGGCGTCGTAGGCGGTGAAGTCGGGCACGTTGGTGAAGCAGTCGAACATGGGCGTGGCGGTCGCGTCGAACTGGTTCATCGGCGGCAGGCCGAGCATCAGCTCCATCGTGCGCAGCAGGCTGGTCTGGTTGTATTGCGTGGAGATGACGGCGTGGCGCTTGGTGAACGGGCTGATGACGTAAGCCGTGGTGCGGTAGCCGCTGACGTGGTCCCAGCCGTTCTGCGGATCGTCCTCGACGGCGATGATGCAGGTGTTCGTCCAGAAAGCTGAATGGCTGACGGCCGCGACAATCTGCCCGAAGGCGAGGTCGTTGTCGGCCACCTGCGCCGCAGGCGTGGGTTTGCCGGCGGCCGTGCCGCTGGTGTGGTCGTTCCCCAGCCAGAGGACGGTGAGATTCGGAAAATTGCCGTCGGCTTCAAACCGTTTCAACTCCGCGATGAATTTGGCTGCGCGCACCACGTCCGGCACTCCCAACGCCCAGCTCGGCCAGTCGGGCACGATGTAAGGCCGCAGGGCTTCGATGTCCGGTTCGCAACCGTAGGCGATGGCGTTCGAGCCGGTCATGAAATCGTGGTAGCAATCGAGATACGTGGGCTTGTCTTTGCGCGCGGGATCGCGCCAATGATTGTTGGCGCGAGTGAATTCGCCGAAGTCGCGGACGGTTTTGCCGTGCGCCAGCGCATCCGTCCAGATGAAACCGGCCGGCGAATACGCCAGCGCGTCGCAGGCGTTCTCGCCGCCGCCGGCCGGATAACTGCGCGGCCAGCTGCCAAACGAACGCTCGATGTATTCCGTGGCGATGCCGCTGTCGGCCCAGTTGTGGCCGTCGGCGCTCAGGATGCCGGAGCAATAGGTGTTGTCGAGCAGCGCAAATTCATGGACGAACTGATGCTGGTTCGGCGTCACGTGTTCGCCGAAATTGCAGAGCGCCGCGTCGCCGTTGCCGGCCGCCACGTCGCCGAGAATCTGGTCGTAGGTGCGATTTTCCTTGATGACGTAAATAACGTGCTGAAACACGCTCGGCTCGCCGCCGCGTTCCGGCACGGGCAACGGCGAGCGATCCGGACGAGCGGGCTGTTTCGCCTGCGCGAGCAGCGGGTAACGCAAATCCGCCAGCGCCGTTTTCGTGAACGCGGCCAGTTCATTTTTTGATGGGACGGAAACAAACGAAATCGATCCGCAATATTGATGCGTGCTGAAGCCAAAACCCGACAGGTCGAACTGAGCCTTTTGCGGTGTGGCGACGATGTCCTTCAGATTCGCCACGTAGATTTTTTCAGTGCGGGCATCAAAGGCGATACCGGCGGGAAACCAGCCGACAGGAATCAGGCCGAGCAGTTGCGATGCGCCCGGCTGGAATTGCACCACGGCCACGGCGTTCTGCGTGCCGTTGCAGACGAACAGTTTTTCCCCCGACTTGTCAAACGCCAGCGCGTTGGGCTGCGCGCCAAAAGGGTCGCCGGGATTCTGCCGCGCGCAAATCGTCTCCACGATTTTGTCGGTGCGCGTGTCGAGCACGCTTACCGTGTCGCTGCCGGCATTGGCGACGGCGAGAAAATTTTTGTCCGGCGAAAGCGCCAGCGCGGCGGCGTGAAGGCCGGTCAACAATTCAGCGTTCTGCGTTCCGGGTTCGGAGTTCAGATCAATCACCGACACCGAGCCTTCGCTGGCGATGGATCGGTCGTCCACGCGCACCAGCGTGCCGCGGCCAATCGGGCCGGTGACGCTGTCCGCCGCCGGCCGCCGGCCACCCCAGTTGCTGACGTAGATTTTATTTTTGCCAAGCACCACGGTGCCGGCAGAGGATTTCCCGGCACCGCGCACGGAAATTTTAGTGGTGCGGAGCACGACATCGAACGGTGCGACGCCCACGTCCCACAGCCGCAAAACTTTTCCGGTCGCCGCGTCGAGTTCCGCCAGCCGGTTGGACAGGTTCAGCGCGACATAAATTTTTTTGCCGTCCGCCGACACGGCGAGACCGGCGGGAATGTCATTGGCGCGGCGCGGCGCATTCGCCGGCGGCAGCGCGATGGAAAACAGCGGCGACACTTGATTCTCATTGCCGACGCCAAACACCTTGAGGTCGCCGTTGACGTTGGCCAGATAAATCCGCGAACCGTCCGGCGAAAAAGCGAGACCGGTGAAACTCAACTGCGCCTTGCCGTCCGGCGCCAAAATTTCTGACGACACGGCCGATTGTTCCCGCGCCCGGTCGGAGGGAAACGCGACATGCTGCGCGATTTGTCCGGTGGCCGGATTGATGACGAGGAGTTCGTGCGTCAGTCCGGCGGTGACGAGGATTTTTCCATTCGGACTCAAGGCGAGCGCATTGGGCCGGACGCCGGGCAGTTCCAATTGCGTGCCGGCCGGCGTGATGAGTTGATTGACGGGGGTGACCAACGCCGCCGCATTGCGGCCGACGTGCGCCGTCGTCGCGGCAAAATCACCGGCCCAAACTCGCTGCAGACTCAAAGCGGCAATGAGCACCAGCCCCGGAGGCGTGAAACATTTCCAGTTCATGTTCGCATGATGAAGTTGGAACCGCTCCCGCCGCAAGTCACGTTCGCGTGAATTTATGCGAGTCCCGGATCGAGCCTTTTGTCGGGCACCAGATATTTGCGGACGTAATCGTTCACCGCATTTTCGAGCGAGGTGACGGGCGTGTTGTAGCCGGTGCCGTGCAGCCGCATCAGGTTCGCCTGCGTGAAATACTGGTATTTGTCGCGGATGACTTCCGGCATCTCGATGAATTTGATGACCGGCTTTTTCTTCGTGGCGGTGAAAACGGCGTTCGCCAGATCAATCCACGTCCGCGCGCCGCCGCTGCCGATGTTGAACAAACCACTCGCCTTGGGCGTCGCCGCGAGATGCAACGTCATCGCCACGCAATCCTTGACGTAAAGAAAATCGCGCTTTTGTTCGCCGTCTTTGTAATCCTTGCGATAGCTCTTGAACAGCTGAATGACGCCCTTTTCCTGCACCTGTGCGAAACTCTTATGAACGAGCGACCGCATGTCACCCTTGTGATCTTCGTTCGGGCCAAAAACGTTGAAATATTTCAAACCGACGATCTTGTTCAGGAATCCGGCGCGCTTGGCGTGCAGGTCGAACAGGTGCTTCGAATAGCCATACATGTTGAGCGGCCGCAACGTGTCGAGTTGCGTGTCATCGTCATCCATGCCGGCCGAGCCGTCGCCGTAAGTGGCGGCGGACGACGCGTAAACGAAACGGGCCTTGTTCGCGAGCGACCAGACGGCGAGGTCCTTGGTGAACTCGTAATTGTTTTTAATGAGATACGTCGCGTCTTTTTCCGTGGTGGCCGAGCACGCGCCGAGGTGCAGCACGCAATCGAACTTGCCTAACGCGCCGCTCTGCAAACGAGTTTGCAAATCGGCGGCCTCGACATAATCGGCGAAGCGCAGTGGCGTGAGATTGCGCCACTTTTCGTTCGTGCCGAGGATATCGCAAACGACGATGTTGTCGCAGCCGCGCCGGTTCAGCGCCCAGACGAGCGCGCTGCCAATGAAGCCTGCGCCGCCGGTGACGAGGACGCGCGCATCGGAAAAGTCATTGGGCTTCATAAAACAAATTACCAGCCGAGGACGTGGGCGAAAATCAACGGCGCGACAATGGTGGCGTCGGATTCGATGATGAACTTCGGCGTCTTCACGCCGAGCTTGCCCCAGGTGATCTTTTCGTTCGGCACCGCACCGGAATAACTGCCGTAGCTCGTGGTGGAATCGCTGATCTGGCAGAAATATCCCCAGAGCGGCACGCTCGTGCGCAGCAAATCCTGATGCAGCATCGGCACGACGCAGATCGGAAAGTCGCCGGAGATGCCGCCGCCGATCTGGAACATGCCGATCGTGCTCTTCTTGGTGGCCGTCTTCGTATAAAACTCGGCGAGCCAAGTCATGTATTCGATGCCGGTGCGGACGGTGTGGACGTTCTTCACGTCGCCACGGATGACGGCGGCGGCATACATGTTGCCGAGCGTCGCATCTTCCCAGCCGGGCACCACGATGGGCAGATTTTTTTTTGCGGCGGCGAGCATCCAGGAATCTTTCGGGTCAATCTGGTAATATTTTTCGTATTTGCCGCTGAGCAAAACCTTGTAGAAAAATTCGTGCGGGAAATAGCGTTCGCCCTTTTTGTCGGCGTCGGTCCAGACTTCGAGCATGGCTTTTTCCATGCGGCGCATGGCTTCGCCTTCGGGGATGCAGGTGTCGGTCACGCGGTTCATGTGACGTTCGAGCAATTTCTGCTCGTCTTCTGCCGTCAATGAGCGGTAGCCGGGCACACGTTCGTAATAATCGTGCGCAACGAGATTGAAAACGTCCTCCTCCAGATTCGCGCCGGTGCAGGTGATGAGCTGCACTTTGTCCTGCCGGATCATTTCGGCGAGCGAGAGGCCAAGTTCCGCGGTGCTCATCGCGCCGCCGAGCGTGATCATCATTTTGCCGCCCGCATCGAGATGGGCGACGTAGCCTTTCGCGGCGTCCACGAGCGACGCGGCGTTGAAGTGGCGGTAATGGTGCTGGATGAAGCGGGAGACGGGTCCGCCGGTGATTTTGGGTGCAGATTTTTTGGCCATGATTTTCAGAATTATTTTCGCAAACGATACGCGAGCGGACACGAAATCCAATCTCAAATTAAGGTTGAATCGGATTTCACGCCAAGCCGCCAAGGCGCCAAGATTTGGAAACGGGGGAAATGGAATCCAAATTTTTTTGATCTTCGCGCCTTTGCGCCTTTGCGTGAGGGTGAGCGGAAAAAATTATTGCAGCGTCACCAAGTCCGGCCGTGCCAACGAAAGACCGCCTTTGACGTTGTCCGTGAACTGCGCGCCGATGACGATATTGTTGGTGCAGGTGGTGTTGTTCACGCGGAAGGCCGCGCTGCCGCAATTGCTCGCCGTGAGATTGGTGAAGGAATTTTCCACGCACTCGGTCATGGGGGCGGCGGTCAAACCGTGGGGCGTTTGCAGATCCACGTGCGCCATAAACACGCCGTAGTGATGGCTGCCGCGAATCGTAACGTCCTGAAATTGGTTTTCGCGGCTGGAGCGCATGAAAATGCCGAGGTCGTTCGCCGCGAGCACCGCATGGCTGATGACATTGTGATTGAATGAGAGATCCAGCGAAATGCCCGCGCCCGGATTGTCGTGCAAAAACAAATCCGTGAACACGCTGTCCGTGGTCAGGTAACAGGCGAGGCCGTCGAACTCATTATCAAATGCATCGAGGCCGCGCACCGTCAACCGCCGCACGCCGAGCGTCGTGACCAGGCCACCGGAACGGCAGCGTGCGGCGGTCACATGTTCCACCGTGGTATCGCTGACGCCTTGCACGGTGATGCCATTATTGCGGATTTGCGAACCTTCGCCGGCCAACTGCCAGAGTTCGCGCGACTGCTGGGCGCGGTTGCCGTCAACGGAAAGATTGCTCACGCGAAGATACCGGATGGTTTGTTGCGGATGATTTACCGGTTCGCCCAAGATGATCACTGGACAATTCGCCCCGTCCGCCAGCGTCAAAACCGTCGCCACGCCGCAGCCGCGCAGCGTTTGGTGATCGCGTTGCAAGATGATGGGCTGCCGGACCTCAATCCTTCCCGGCGGTAAAACGACTTCCCCGCCGGCGGCTGGCAGGGCATCCAAAGCGTGCTGAATGTCCGCGCCGGTCACACCTGCATTCAAAGTGACCACCACCGGTTCCTTGACCGGCAGCACGGGCGAGGTCAGGCAAACGGTCGAAGCAATGAACAAACCGAAGAAAGCGGCAACCTTTTCCACCGCCGCCCGGCACCCAGCCTGATTGTAGTTCGTTTTCATAAGAACGAGACCGTTGTTGTTAATCAGTGTTCTTAACTTAATGTCGGCCAATTTTTTAAATCGTCCACTAAAAAATCTAATTTTCTTAATTATTTTTTCACCGGATCTCATTGGCGGACATTTTCGCGGCGGCGTTCGCGCCAAATTTATTTCCGGTTTCCGAAAAACCCCGCTATGCTCCGCCCGATTTATGGCGTCCCTCAAATCCATCACTGCATCCACGCCCGCCGCGCTCGGCTATTCCATGCCGGCCGAATGGGAACCGCACGCCGCCACTTGGCTGGGCTGGCCGCACAATGCCAGCGACTGGCCGGGCAAATTCGAGCTCATCCCGTGGATCTACGGCGAGATGGTGCGGAAAATTTCCGCCGGCGAAAACGTCCGCCTCATCATCCGGCACAATAAAGACAAGCAGTTTGCACGCCATGTCTTCAAACACGTCGGCGTGGATTTGCGGAAGATCCAATTCGTCATTCACCCCACGAATCGCGGCTGGACGCGCGACACTGGGCCGATTTTTGTCAAAAAGGAAACGAAGGCCAAATCCGCCGGGGCTAAATCTGAGACGGCCATTGTCCACTTTCATTTCAATGCTTGGGCGAAATATGACAATTGGCGCAAGGACACCAAGGTGCCCGAAACCGCCGCGAAGCTGCTCGGCAAAAAACTTTTCCACGCCGAATGCGGCGGCAAGCCCTTCGTCATCGAAGGCGGCGGCATCGAATTGAACGGCCGCGGCACGCTCCTCTCGACGGAGGAATGTTATCTCGATCCGAAAATTCAAGTCCGCAATCCCGGCCTCGGCAAAACGGAAATCGAGACGACGCTGAAAAATTATCTCGGCGTCAAAAATATTTTCTGGCTCGCCAAAGGCCCGAAAGGCGACGACACGCACGGCCACATTGACGACATCTGCCGGTTTGTGAACGCCAAAACACTGGTGCTGGTGCGCGAAAAAAATCCGCGCGACGAAAATTACAAACCGCTCGCGGAAAACTGGGAGCGCATTCGCGATTTGCGGCTCGAAGACGGTCACAAGCCCGAAGTCGTGGAACTGCCCATGCCCGCGCCGCTGTATTTTGACGGTGTGCGGCTGCCGGCGAGCTATGCGAACTTTTATATTTGCAACGCCGCCGTCATCGTGCCGACCTTCAACGACCCAAACGACCGCGTGGCGCTTGGCATTTTGGGCGAACTCTTCAAAGACCGCCCCGTCGTCGGCATTCACGCGGTGGATTTGGTCTGGGGTTTTGGCTCGCTGCACTGCCTCACGCAGCAGCAGCCGGCCTAAAAAATCACGGCAGCGGCCAGTATGCGCGGTAGAAGCGGTTGAACATGCCGGTCGAGTTGGTTTCCTGAAACGTGGCCAATCCGTTGGTGGACGTGAGCACGCTCCCGACTTTGATCCAGTTCGTCAGGTTCGTGGAGGCTAGAATCCCAAACGCTGCGCCGGGAGTGGAGGCGAGTTTCAGGCTGAAAATTTTGTTGGTCGAATAACTCACCGGGGAAAGCACGGGAGTGGTGGGCGTCAGCGTCACCGCCGCCGTGTAATAATCCAGGTTGGCGGTGCCATCGGGATTATTGCCCGTGGAATTGGAATCATCGGCCCAAGCGGGATGGAAAACATTATTGTAAAAATCCAGCCCCAGATAATCGCCGAGTTCGTTGCCGCTGCCCAAGCCCACGCCCGAGGTCGAACCGGCGCTGATCTTCACCTCGGGCAGGAAGGAGACGCCGCCATTCACACTGACCGTCCCCCAAAGTTCCACGTGGTTATTGGCGGCGCTGTTGCGGCAGTCATACCACACCACCGCGATGTTTCCAGTGGTCGGGTCGAGCGCGATTTTTGGAAAAAACTGGCTGTTGGCGCCGGCATCGGTGTTGACGCGCAGCGGACTGCTCCACGTGGCTCCGTCGTTGTCCGAGTAGCGTGTGAAAATGTTCAGGTCATTGGACGTGGTGTTGGGCGCGTCGGTATAGACCATGTGCAGCCGCCCGCGGTGCGGGCCGGTGGAATTATCGTAGGCTAGGCCCACTTCGGCATCCACCGACCGGCTGGGCTGCGCGGGAATCAAACGAAAGCCGCCGACTTGCGTCGTCACGCTGCCGGCCGCGAGGATGAAACTGCCGGCGGTGCTGCCTGACGAATTGACCCCGAGCTGCAACGTATCCGGCCCGGCGCCGCTGGCCGGCGTCTCATAAACCACCGCGACCTTGCCATTCGGTCCGATGGCGATGTCGCCGAAATTTCCTGAACTCGATCCGGGGACCGTCAACTCAGCCCCGAAGGTGCCGAACGAATTGAAGCCCGTCACCGCCGCGCCGCGCGCCACCACGGCCGATCCATTTTGGTAGGTGATCCAAACCGACTGCTGCCCGGTCCCCGTTCCCGGCCCCGCCTTGATCGTCGGCTGATCCAAGTTCGCACCACTGATGGTCAGCAGCGAAGTCGAAAACGTCTGGCCCGCATTGCTGCTGGCGCGGACGAGGATCGCGGAAAACGCCCCATTGAAGGAAGCCGCGAAAAGATTTCCAAAACTGTCGAACGAGCAGGTCGGGTCGCCGCCCAGCGCCGGCCAGCCGTCCGAGCCGGTGAAACGCGCCGTCCAGTTGGTCCCGCCGTCGATACAATACCCAGCCGAGTTGCGGCTGCCCGCACTGACGTCATTGGCCCAGGCAAACAGCCGGTTCGGATTTGTCGGGTCAATCGCAATCGCCTCCTCCCCCTGATAACCGCTCTGGCGATTGATGTCCACGTTTTGTCCCACCGTCATCGTCTGGGCTTGGAGCTGGCCGGCGGCCAGCGACAGCACGACGATAGCCATGAACCAGTTTTTGAAAAATGAGAAAGGCTTCTGAAAATTCATGACCGGACAAAATGATTTATGCGCGCAACCGTGGCAAGCCATGAAAAGAAGTCGCGGTGATTTTTCGTCGCCGACTAATTTCCATTCAATGTTTTTTCTATTCCGCCCGTTTGACGACGACTTCAATCTCCGCCTTGTTCTTGGCAATCATGTTCGCCGGCAGAATGCCGCGCCAGAAAACGTTCGGGTAAACCACCGCACCGCGCCCGAGAATGCTGCCCGGATTCAGCACGGCGTTGCAGCCGGCTTCCGCGCCGTCGCCCAGCAGCGCACCGAACTTGCGCAGGCCGGTGTCCAGCGTCACGCCGTCCGCTGCCACCGTGATGTTGCCGGCCAGCAGTTTGATGTTGGAAATCTTCACGCCCGCGCCGAGGTGCGCCTTGTGGCCGAGAATCGAGTCGCCGATGTAATTGTAATGCGGCACCTGCGCGCCGTTGAAGATCAGGGCGTTTTTTAGTTCCGACGAATTGCCCACCACGCAATCATCGCCGATGATCACGTTCTCGCGGAGGTAAGCGTTGTGCCGGATCTGGCAATTCTTCCCGATGATGGCCGGGCCTTTGATCAGCGCGCCCGGTTCCACGACCGTGCCTTCGCCGATGAGCACGCGGTCGCCGATGCGCGCGCCGGGAAAACGCGGCGGCGGATTTTGCCTCGCCACGCGGGCGAGGTAGAGTTCGATTTTCTTGAGCGCTTCCCACGCGTGGTGGCAACCGTCAAAAATGGCGGCGTGTTCCGTTTGCGTGAGGTCGAACAAATCAGCGGCGGTGAACATGGCGGCAAGTTAATGGAATCGCGCGCGACGGCAAAGGGAAATGGGTGACCGGCGGGCAGCGCCTTAAACTGCTGTTTCCAATTATGCAGGCTCTGCTCATTAATGCCCAGTTCCCTGGCGATGATCTGGGCGGTCTTGCCGTTGACCATCCAATGCTCCACGGCAGAATACTTAACAAATGGTTGATTGAAATGGGCGTCACCAGCACGACAGGCTGGCTCTGGCGGAATGAAAGCATCCTTTTTGGATCGCCTAAATGATGAAAAAAGAAAGGCTAAAACGGATTGAAACGGCTTTAAATTTTTACAAAGCCATTAATTCTATTGACTAGAATCAAAATGGCGGAAGGGGTGGGATTTGAACCCACGGTAGAGTTACCCCTACTCCTGATTTCGAGTCAG
>CAISEZ010000079.1 GCA_903884535.1 uncultured Verrucomicrobia subdivision 3 bacterium | reverse complement strand
TGAATGTTGCCGACAGCATTGCAAGGGGCTTGGGCGTCCCGCTTTGGCGTCTGGTCAAGGACACTGAAGATTTGCGGCTTGAATCAACCCCAGCCAAAAAGAAACGGTAACAATCCAAGGGTTGTAACGGTATGCTACACAAGGTTCCAGATTGGCCCGCCATCGCTCCCGGGAGCACCGCCAAGGCATCGGAACGGTTTGAAGCTGGTTTGGGCGCATGAAACGCTAGAACGCCAACAAATGCATATGTTTTGAGCCGTTGCCGTTATCTACAAAAGGCCGTGGCGATTTTGTAGGGCAGCATAAAATGAATGCAGCTGGAAGAATGCAGAATGCCGAAGTAAAATTCAAACGCGGGCTGCATAAAATGTTTCCGCATTCTTCATTCTTCCTTCTGGATTGCGGTTCAAATAAACTGGCCGCGCCCGCTTAAAATATCATGTCTCGTCCGCGCCTCATCGCCCTGCTGCTTGCGCTGGGCACGCTCGTCGTGTTCCTGCCCGTCGGCGGCTTCGGCTTCGTCAATTACGACGACCCGGATTATGTGACCGAAAACAGTTTCGTCAAAAATGGCCTGACTGGCGCGGACCTCTGGTGGGCGTTCACCACTTTTCACGCCAGCAATTGGCATCCGCTCACCTGGATTTCGCACATGACGGACTGCTCGCTGTTCGGCCTGAACCCCGGCGCGATGCACTTCGTCAATGTGCTGTTTCACGCCGCCAACGCCGCGCTGCTTTTCGCGCTGCTCTGGCGGCTGACACAAAAAATCTGGCCGGCGGCGTTTGTTGCGGCGCTGTTCGCGTGGCACCCGCTGCACATTGAATCCGTCGCGTGGATTGCCGAGCGCAAGGATGTGTTGAGCACGTTTTTTGCGCTGCTCGCGCTGTTGAGCTACGCGAAATATGTCGAAGCGTTCCAAGTCCGAAGCCCAAAGTCCAAAGTTTTTCTGGCGGGCAGTTTGCTGGCTTTTGCGCTCGGCCTGCTGGCCAAACCGATGCTCGTCACGCTGCCGTTTGTTTTGCTGTTGCTGGATTTTTGGCCGTTCAATCGAGTTGGAAGTTTCGAGTTGAAAGTGGCAGGTTCGAAGCCGCACAACCTTCAACCTTCAGCCTTCAACCTTCAACTTCTTTTGGAAAAACTGCCGTTCATCCTGCTCTCCGCCGCCGCGTGCATCGTCACCTGCCTGGCGCAGCGCGGCGCGATGGCCTCGCTGGAAAAAGTGGCCTTTGCGCTGCGGCTGGAAAATTCGCTGGTGGCCTACGTCGGTTACCTGCTGAAACTTTTCTGGCCGGAAAACCTGGCGTTCTTTTATCCGCTGACCGCGCCGTCCGCGGCCAGCCTCGCCGCGGCGGGACTGGTGTTGGTGGCCGGCAGTTTTTTTGCCTGGCGGGCGCGGCGTGCCTGGCCGTTTGTGACCGTGGGCTGGGCGTGGTTTTTGGGAACGCTGGTGCCGGTCATCGGCATTGTCCAGGTCGGCGAGCAGGCGATGGCCGACCGCTACACGTATTTTCCGGCCATCGGAATTTTTATCATCGTCGCCTACGGCGGACTGGCTTTGGCGGAACGATTTTCCTTGGTGAAAAAAATGCTGGCACCGGCGGCGATCTTGATTCTCGCCGGCAGCGTGTTGGCCACCGAAAACCAACTCCGTTATTGGCGGACCGATGAAACGCTTTTTGGCCACGCCGTCGCCGTCGCCAAAAACAACGAAATCGCGCATCTTAATCTCGGCGTCGTTTATGAAAAACAAGGCCGGACCGCCGAGGCGATGCAGGAATACCGTCAGGCGCTGACCATCAATCCGCAGCGCGCCCACACGCACAACAACATCGCCGATCTGCTGGATGAAGCCGGTCAACCGGCCGCCGCCCTGACGGAATATCAGACGGCCTTGCGCCTGGATCCGCAGGCGGTGGAGACGCAGCTCAACCTGGGCAACCTGCTGGTGGAGCTGCAACGGTTCGACGAGGCGGCCGAACAATTCCAGCGCGCGGCGGAAATCCAGCCGGCCGATGCGCGACCGCATTACGAACTCGGCAAGTCGTTGCTCAAGCAGGGCCGCGATGCCGCCGCCATTGAGGAATTTCGCACCGCGCTGCAACGCGATCCAGAAAACATCCAGATCCTTGCTTTCACGGCGCGGGTGCTGGCGGCCAACGAAAACGCCGCCGGGCGCGACGGTCGGACCGCACTGGATTTTGCCACGCGGGCCAACGACCTGACCGGCGGCAGTCAGCCGATGACTCTCGATGCGCTCGGCATGGCTTATGCCGAAAACGGAGATTTCACCAACGCCCAAGCCTGCGCTCAGAGCGTGCTGGATCTGGCCGCCCAGGCGTCCATGAAAGACACCGGCGCGGTGCAACTGCGGCTGGACCTTTACAAAAACCAGCGGCCGTGGCGCGAATCCTTCCGCGCCACCAACGCGCCGGTGAAACCATAAAACAGTTTTTGATGGGAAGAAAACCGTGACCGCGAAATACGCGAACCACGCAAAATTATTTCCGGCAACCCGCTTTTCTTTTCGTGTGTTTCGTGCGTTTCTTGGTTAGACTTTTCTTTCAATTTTTATGAAGACTTACAACATCGCAGCGCTCGCCGGCGACGGCATCGGCAACGAAGTCATGCGCGAGGCCATCAAGGTTTTGCGCGCCACCGAGAAAAAATGCGGCTTTCAACTCAACCTCACCGAAGCCCCGGTCGGCTGGGCCGGCATTGACGCGGCCGGAAAAGCGTTGCCCGACGCCACGCTCGCGCTCTGCAAAAAATCAGATTCAATTTTGTTCGGCTCCGTCGGCCTGCCCGACCGCGATCCGACGATTCCCAAAGAGGAACGGCCCGAACGCGCCGCGCTGCTGCGGTTGCGCAAGGAATTTGGATTGTTCGCGAATCTACGTCCGGTGAAGTTGCCGAAGGTTTTGTCGCACGCCTGTCCGCTCGCGAAGGAGCGTCAAGGCGACGGGATTGATATTTTGGTCGTGCGCGAGCTCACCGGCGGCATGTATTTCGGCCAGCCGAAAAAAACTGAAGATCTCGGCGGCGGCAATTTTCGCGCGATTGACACGATGGTTTACACCACGCCGGAAATCGAGCGCATCGCTCACGTCGCTTTCAAAGCCGCGCAGTTGCGCCGGAAAAAACTGACGAGCATTGACAAGGCGAACGTGCTGGAGAACGGAATTTTGTGGCGCGAAGTTGTCACGCGCGTCGGCAAAAATTATCCCGATGTGACGCTCGATCACATGTTCGTGGACAACGGCGCGATGCAACTCATGCTCAAGCCGACGCAGTTCGACGTGATGCTCTGCGAAAATATGTTCGGCGACATCTTGAGCGACGAAGCAGCGGCGCTGGGCGGATCGCTCGGAATGTTGCCGAGCGCGAGCCTCGGCGCGACGAATGGTAATCAAACTTTTGGTTTTTACGAGCCCGCCGGCGGCACCGCGCCGGACATCGCCGGAAAAAACCTGGCGAATCCCATCGCGCAGATTTTGTCGAGCGCACTGATGTTGCGGCACAGCTTCGGTTTGAACGACGCGGCGGCGGCGATTGAAGCGGCGGTGGCCAAGGCCATTGAAGCGGGCCTTCGCACCGGCGATATTTTCAATGCGACTGAAACTGGCGCGAAACGCGTCGGCACGCGCGAAATGGGCGACGCGATTGCGGCGGCGATTTAATCTTCATTTCAAAACCGAAGGGCGGCCAGCGCTGGCCGCCCTTTTTCTTGTCAGCGGACGAGCCGGAAGAATTTCGCCGATGCGTCGAACGCGTTGGTGAACGGGCTGGCGGCACCCGTGACATTCGTGAAAGCACCGTTTGCCGTGGGCGCGGATTGCAGCGCAAAGGTGGTGTCGCTCCAGGTGAGAATGGTGTTTTGCCCGTCGGTCTGGATGAATAGCGGAACCGGCGTCGCTGCGGCGGTGTAATTCAAAATAAAATTATCAATGCCGAAGGTGTCGCGGGAACCGGAACTGCCGGTCGAGGCAGCCAGCGCGACGATTCGAATCCAGACATTCTGCGGCTGGTTGTCGGCCGCCACGCCGAGGCTGTAAGTTTCCGTGGTCGCGCCAAAAATTCCCGGGTCGGAAAAAGTTCCCAGCGCGGTGAACGCCGAGGGCGCATTGCCCACGGCATAATCCACCGTCCAAGTGGTCGAATGAGTTTGCTCGTTCAACAGATTCAGATCCACGCTGAAAACCAGATTGCTGAAACCGAGCGTGCTGGCGATTTGAACCACAAAGGCCGCGCCGGGATCGCCAAACGCGGCGGTTTGCCGGAGGCTGGGGCACCGGTTGGTGAAGGCACTTTGTTGCGCGACCGTTTCATTACCAGCGGCCGCAGCGACGGCATTATTGGTGATGCCGGCGGCATTGCCGAACTGGCCGGTTTGCGTGCCCCAACTGACGACCGCCGTGTTGAACGAAACCGCTGTTCCCAAGCTGGTGGCCGTGGCATTGGTGCGCACCGACCAGCCGGCGGGCAAGCCGACGCCGAGCCGGTCAAAGGTCTGGGTGTAATTGGTTCCGCTCAACACCACCTGGCCGGTGGCCGGCAGCGTCACGGTCAGCACGGCCAAAATATTTAGGAAAAAGTGTTTTGATTTCATGGTGGTCGGGAGTTGGTGGTGGTTGTGTTTGGTTTTCAGGGACGCCAGACGAGTTCTGCATTGTTGGTGATGACATTGCCGGCGGTGTCGCGATATGCCGCGACGCCGAAGCGCGCGACATGGCCGTCGAGAAAAACAAACTGCGCGCCGAGGTTGTGCAAATTAGTGTGGACATAATTCGCCGTTCCGACGGCCGGCAGATTCTTGGAATCAAACAACCACACGACGGCGGACGTTTGGCGGATCGCGCCCAGTTTGATGGCCGCGTTGTTATTGCCCGTGCCATTGACCGACTCGTTCAAACAGTAGTGGAATAAGTTATTCGTGTTGCTCCGGCGCAGATTGCCGGGACAAAGCCAGACCGAATTTCCCACGTCGGCCAGCGCATTGGTGCGCCACGGCATTTCCACATAGCGCGGCAGATTCAATTCCACCGGCAACTGCACATACCAGCCGGCGTTCGTGTCCGCCGCCGATGGATTGGGCGTGCCTTCCGGCGGCAGGAAATCGTCGTGGCTGGTCGCGTAAAGATGCGTGGCAAGTCCCCATTGTTTCAGATTATTGCGGCAGGCGATTGCCACAGCGGCGCATTTCGCCCGGTTTAATGCGGGCAGCAGCAGCGCCGCGAGAATGGCGATGACGGCGATGACCACGAGAAGTTCGATCAACGTGAAGCCCCTTCGCTCCCACGGATGCAACGTTGCGGATGCGATGCCAACCTTTTCCTGCCTCTGCGTTTTGCCACCTCGACCCATAACTCCAAACCGCGCCGGGAACACCCCATTGCATTCCACTTTGTTGATTTTGCCGCCGCGTGGCTACTTGGATTTTGTCATTTTAATTGGCAAAAAAGTGCCGACCAATCCGGCTGTGCCAAAAAAATTTCTTGGGAATGTGAACGCCCAGCCACTATTCTGCGTCCAACCGGAACTAAAAAAACGCATGAAAAAAATCCTCTGCCTGTTGTCCGCCCTCACCGCGCTGTCGCTGCGCGCCGCTGAACCGGCCGGCACAAACGCGCCCGCCGCCACGAACAATGCCGTCGTCGTGAAAATCCCCGACGCCGCGCACGCACCGGCGCGCGTGACCAACACGGTGACCATCGCCGGCGAACGCGTGACCTATGTGGCGGAGACCGGCATGTTGCCGCTGCTCAAGCCGGACGGCTCGTCGCGCGCGTCCATTTTTTATGTGGCCTACACGCGGGTCGGCGCGACCAACTCGGCGCGGCCGGTGATGTTCTGTTTCAACGGCGGCCCGGGTTCGGCTTCGCTCTGGCTGCATCTCGGCGCGCTCGGACCGCGCCGCGTGAAGATGAACACCGACGGTTCGCAGCCGCCGCCGCCGTCGAGTTTGATGGACAACGAATATTCCGTTTTGAACACGAGCGATCTGGTTTTCATTGATCCGGTGGCGACCGGTTTCAGCCGCGCGGCAAAAGACGAAAAGGCCGACCAGTTTTTTGGCGACTCAGCGGACTTGGATTCCGTCGGCGAATTCATCCGGCTGTGGACCACGCGGAACGAGCGCTGGCTCTCGCCGAAATTTTTGTGCGGCGAAAGTTACGGCGTGTTCCGCGCGGCCGGCCTGGCGGACAATTTGCGGGCGCGCTTCGGGCTTTATTTGAACGGCCTGGTGCTGGTGTCCGGCGTTTTGGATTTTGCGACGATCAGCAGCGGCGAGACCGGCAACGACCTGCCGTATCCGCTGATCTTGCCGGCGTTCACAGCGGCGGCGTTTTTTCACGGCAAGCTGCCGCCGGATTTGCAAAACGATTTACCCAAAGCGCTGGCGGAATCGCGGACCTTTGCGCGCGGCGAATTCACCATGGCTTTGCACCTGGGCGCGGCGCTGCCGGCGGCGGAAAAACAAAAAATCGTGGTGGAGCTGTCGCGGCTGACGGGCCTGACCTCGGACGTGATCACCGACAACAATCTACGCGTGGACGAAAGCGTTTTCCGCAAACAACTGTTGCACGGCGCGGGTTTGATTTTGGGTGCCTACGACGCGCGGCTGACCGGCCGCGATGGCGACGCGGCGGCCACCGGCCCGGCGTTTGACCCGGCAAGCGCGGCGGTGATGGGACCGTTTTCAGCGGCGATGAATTCGTATGTGCGGAGCGAATTAAAATTTGAAGACGACCTGCCTTACGAGTTGATCGCCGGCGTGCAGCCGTGGAATTACGGCGCGCACAATGATTATCCGAATGCCAGCGACCGGCTGGCTTCGGTGATGAATCAAAATCCGTATTTGAAGGTGCTCGTCTGCGGCGGCCGCTGCGATCTGGTGTGTCCGATTGACACGATCCGGCACAGCCTCGAACACATGCCGCTGGCGGACGCCGGACGGAAAAATATCAGCTTCGCGGAATTCGACGCGGGCCACATGATGTATATCAACCTGCCGGACCTGAAAAAACTCCAGACGGAATTGGAGAAATTTATCCAGCCGTAATTAATAAGCGGAAAAAATGCTGCGCACCATGGCCCGCACCTGCGGACACATGGGCGGGATTTTCGACGGGTTCGTGAAATTCACATCAAAGCCCCAGTAGCGGGTGGGGACGCCATAATAACTGCCGCTCCAAAAATTCGTCGCGTATTCGCTGTTGAACATCACCACGATGGAGCCGTTGTAATTCAGCGGCGTGCCGCCCCAGTTTTCCAATAGCCGCAGGAAGTTTTCCACCCCGCCGCTGTAATGCCATGTGCCAGAAGTGTCGACCTGGGTGGGCACGATACCTTCCAGACAGGCAGCATTTATGGTCGTGGTAACGGGCGTGCGGGAGCTGAGTGCGGTGTTGGTATTGTAGGCATCACTCCAGTTGCTGGACAAAACTGTGATGGCATCGCCCATGAGCGCGGCGGGCACGGTGTTGTTGGTGGTGGAACCCAGATTCAGAGCAAAGGTTGAGCCGTTGGTGGTGGTATTGTAGTTTCCTTTGACATAAAGCGGTTCCGGCGTCGCCACCGTCAAACCGGCCACAGGCAACTGCTGACCATTGACCACCCGGACAGCCGGCATGATGCTGCCCGTGGGCTGGATGGCATTGTTGACGTAAATGCCATTGATGCCATGCCCTTTGCTGCTCGAACCATTGGTATTTTGGTAATTGTATTGGTATCCCCCGGTGACCGTCGTATTAGTCAGCCACTGGTTCAGTTTTGAAACATCCAACTGCAACGCTTTCACTGTGTCACCCTCGCGATAATCGTAGAAACTAACATTGGTGAGATAAGAATAATAAACATTCGTCGCCACGCCGCTGACTTTGTTGGTGGCATCCGGCGCGAGCGGGGTTAGCACCGTGGTGTTGTTTTGGTTTTCGTAATAGACCGTGATGTTGGTGCCGCCGCTGGCACCATTGGAAATGATGAGGTCGGCCAGATTGTAAGTATAGATCAGGTTAGACTGGTAGTAGGCAGCGGGGTTGGGCGCGGCGATGGCGGCCGGCGGTGGTTCCAAAATGGCATGGATGGCCGTCGGCGTGTTGTTGGTGCCAATCGGCAGCGTCAGGGATTCGTAGTTGTTCAGCGGATTATTATTGGTGATGTTAAAAATGACATTGCCCGTGCGAACGCCGTTCGGATCATTCGGCATGCGGAACAAATTGATGGCCAGCGAAGCTTCGACATACGATGAATACGTCAGCGGCGTCGCAGCACTCGAACCGGTGGTAAAAATATTCTGGTTGGAATGCACGCGGCCGTTGATGACCATGTTATTGCCGGGATTGATTTCACAATCCAGATTGTAAAAGATCGCGAATTGAAACACGGGGATGGTGCCAAACCACAGTTCCTGAAAGACGGTGGCCGACAAGTTTTGACTGACATTGAGCGGAGAGGCCACCGAATAGACATCCACCGTCTGGCCCAGCCCGTAGAGACCCGCAAACTGCGAATTCAAAATGGACCAGTTCGTCACGCCAATCACCACGGTGGTCATATTGGCATTGCCGTTGGTGTCGCTAAACTGGAATTGCTGCGGCCAGCCGGTCTGCGACGGTTGGAGCGACGCATAATAAGTGGCCGACGGATTTAGGCTCTGGAACGTAAAGTCACGCTGCATGTAGGTGACAACCACTTCCGTGGCCGATTCGGCGGCGGATTCGCTTTGATTGAACAGATTGTTGCGCTGGGTGTTGGTCGAACCGGTGGCCGCCCAATACATCACGCTGCCGAAGACAATCAGGCTGACGACCAGAAAACACATCGTGACAATCAGGGCGTAGCCGGCCTGGCGGTGGGTGTGGGATGACGGCGAAAAAATCATGCGGCCTCCTAAAATTTTGACCGGCGGGTGACCCGGGTGCGCAGATAATAAAAATCATACGCGTTGACGGTATTGCCCCCGACGTAACCGATGGGATACTCCCACTGGACAAACGACATCGTCATTTTGATCACTGGATTGTTCTGGTAGTTCGTCAGCACGTTGCCCTGATAGTCCTCCGCCTGGAAACAATAAAAATTGGTCACGAAATTCGCCGTCACCGTCTGCAGCCCGTTGGTGATCATACAAATGTTGGTGTTGACCGGATCCTCGTAAAAAACGATGTAATTGGATCCAGTCGCATCCTTGGTTGGAAAAATCTGCACCGCATTGCCAATTTGGGGCGAACCCGTGGCAATTTGCGAAAACTGGGAATTGGTGTAAATCCCCACATAAACGGTTTTGCAGGAACGCAGCTTGTCGCGGATATCCCCCAGCGTTTGCCGGCCAGTCTGGCTGGCCATCAACTTGGTGGCCGCCAGTGTGTAAATCCGCAGCCCAAAAATCTGCAACGCCACCATCGCCGCGATGATCAAGGTGAAAACCATCATCGTGACCATCAGCTCGGCCAGCGTAAAACCGGCGCGGTGCCGTCCGCCTGATTTCCGCATGGAAAAAGTGGAGGGTTTCATTGGTCGGGAGCGCGCAACAAAACAACCGTGTTGGTGAATGGAAGTCCCGTTAGCGGAAATGTCCAGGTGCATACGGAGTAAATTTGCCGCAACGGTGGATTGATGGAGACATCGGTGACCGTCACCTTGTTCGTCACCCAAAAACTGAAATCGGCGTTGTTTGGATTGCCCTGCGCGGGAATGTCCATGAAGTTCACCTCCGGCGTAATCACAATAGTCGGCGGCAGTTCATCCCGCGTCCCCGGCCCGTTCGTCGCCCCGCTGGTCGGGGCCGGATCGCGCGGCCGCCAGTCCGCCGCCCGGGCCTGCTCCGCGCCCTGCGACGCAAACGATTGCACCGCCAGTGACATGGCGCTCCACTGCGCCACCCGGTTGGCCTGCACATACCCGTAAATCAAACCGGACATGACCATGCTCAACAGCAAAAAAACGACCATCAGTTCCATCAGCGTGAATGCCGATTCACTTTTCGCCAAAGCGGATTGTCGGAAATACAAAACCATAAAATCAAACCGTCAGAACGTTTGCCATCGGCTAAATCATAGCAGCCTTTATACCATCAAAAACCGCCGAAAGCCCAACAACATCCGGGCCACTTGTCCTGTTCCATGACAAAGCCGCCGTAAATCAGGTCACCCGCGCCTCGCCGGAGCAGCCTTCACAAAATTCGTTTCCCGCAGGTAAATCGGCGTCAATTGTTCGCCCGCCAGAAAATCGGTCCGCCCGTCCGCCAGCGCCACCAGTGCCGCCGCCCTCGGCCATAAAATCTTTCCCGTCTCCGGCCCGACACAGATTTCACCGGCATTTTTCAATGCCGTCATTTCCGCCGCCGTCACGATCTTCAACGGCGAAATTTCCTCGCGCCGTTCGCCGGACAGGTTCCATGTCGCCAGATAAAATTCGCCGCGCTGCGCATCCACCCCCACGTTCACGCGCCCGAAAATTTTCGCCGCCTGCGCCTCCACCGCCAAGGCTTCCACGCTGCTGATGCCGATCAGCTTGACTCCCCGCGCCAGTTGCCAGCCCTGCGCCACCGCAATCGCCGCGCGGATGCCGGTGTAACTGCCCGGCCCCAAACCAACGGCGATGACCTCGATTTCTTCGCGCGTCACTTTTGCCGCCGCGAGAACTTTTTCAATCAGCGCAAACGCCTTGGTGTCGCGCCCGCCGGTCTCGCCGGCCTCGGCCAGCAAAACGCCGTTGCGCGCCAGCGCCACGCTGCGCCGCTCGGAAGAAAATTCAAGCGCCAGAATCGTCATAAATAATTTTCCGCTCCGTCTCGCTCACAATTTCGATTTTCACTTCGATGAATTTCTGTTTCGCATTCCGCATTCCGCATTCCGCATTTAATCGTTCCGCCCATTCGATCACCGCCACGCCGTCCGGCGACAAAAATTCCTCCACGCCCGCCGACCAGATTTGCGCCGGCGTTTCCAGCCGGTATAAATCCAAATGAAATAATTTCAACCGGCCGCCGAGATATTCATTCACCAGCGTAAAGGTCGGCGAATGGACGCGCGCCGGCACGCCCAGCCCGCGCGCCAGGCCTTTCACAAACTGCGTCTTGCCCGCGCCCAGATCGCCGGACAGCGCGATGACGAGGCCGGACTGCGCCGCGCCGCCGAATTGTTCGCCGAGCGCTTCCGTCTGCGCCGGACTATGCGAAATGAACGTAGCCATGCGCGTTGAGTTTGTGCGAACCGATTTTGTCGCGGAGCAAAATGCCCTCGCCGCCGCCGATTTTTCCGATGCAGCTCAATTTCAATTCGGGAAAATTTTTCTTCCACGCGTCCAGCAACTTTACCGCGTGCTTGCTGGCGATCGTGAACAGCAGTTCAAAATCCTCGCCGTCGGTCAATGCGGCGAGCACCGCCGGTTTCGCGGCGGAATTTTCCTTCGCCCGCATTTTTGCGGCCCGCGAAACAGGGATGGCCGATTTCAAAAGCTGCGCGCCGACCTGGCTGGCCTTCAAAAGGTGCGGCAGATCGCCGGCCAATCCATCGCTCAAATCCATCAGCGCGTGAATTTGAAAATGGTCGGCGAGCCAGCGCGCCTCGGCCAGCCGCGGCTCAAATTCCAAATGTTTTCCCGCGCGCGAACCGCCCAGTTCGCCGGTCACAAAAATTGCGTCGCCGACTTTTGCGCCGGAACGCAAAATGTGTTTTCCGCGCGCCACCGTGCCGAGCAGCGCGATGGAAATCAAAATGCGTTCGGGATTCGTCGTGGTCTCGCCGCCGACAATCGCCACCGCATGTTTTTCCGCCAGCGCGTTCAAGCCGGCATAAATTTGCGCGACGAATTCTGCATCGAAATTTTTCGGTAGCGCGATGGTCACCAGCGCGGCGGTCGGCGTGCCGGCCATCGCCGCAATGTCGCTCAAGCAGCGCGCGAGTGCCTTGCGGCCGATTTTTTCCGGTGCGGTTTCGCGGGTGAAATGAATACCTTCAACCACGGCGTCGGTCTTGAACAAAATCAGTTTGTCCGGCACGCCCAGGTCCAGCACGGCGCAGTCGTCGCCCGCGCCGGTCACGACACTTTCGTTTGTCGGCAGCGTTTTCGTCAGGCGGGCGATGAGTTCAAATTCGTTCATCGGGCTTGGGCAAATAAAAGGATGAGGTTGGCGCCGTTAAACAGGCCGTGGGCGACGATCGGCGCGATGAGCCGGTCCGTCCGTTCGTAAAGCCACGTCAGCGCGAGCGCCAGCACAAACAGTGGTAGGAAAGTTGGCGCGTTCACGTGGATCAGCGCGAACAGGAAACTCACACCGAGCCAGGCCAACTTGGGCCAGCCAAGCTGCTTGATGAACGGATACAAAATGCCGCGGAAAATAAATTCCTCGGCGACCGGGGCGATGATGACCGCGAACAGCGCCAGATAGCCGCGCAGCCAAAGCGATTTGGCGTGGGCAAACACTTCCACGGCGCGCTGGTCTTCCACCGGCCAGCCGATTTTTTCGAGAGCGGCCACGGAAACTTTTTCCAGGCCCAGCACCACCGGCAAAATCAAAAGCAACAGGCCGGCGGCGAACAGCAAGGTTTTCAGAAAATCTGGTCCGCGCAAGCCGAGCGCGTCGCGCCAGCCGACGTCGTGAAATTTTAAAAAAATCAGGAGGAAAATCCACGCCACGCCTTGAAAGCTCAAGGTGCCGAGCAGGAGGTTGGCAAAACTATCTGGGGATTTGAACGCCGGCACGCCAAACTGCCGCAGCAATTCCCCTGCGGCCACGCCGAAAAACAGGAACACGAACAGCGCCGCGATCAACTGGATCACGGCTTCAGCCCGCCACGGTTTTTGCGACAACATGGTTTCAGCGTAGTCGAGTCCGGCGGGGGAGACGATGCAAAACTGGCGCGGCGAAAGCCCCGTTGCGACGCAAAACCGACAGAATTCCGCACTTACTTTGTCTGGCTGGCCAGCATGAAAACACGCGGACCGCGCGGCGTTTCCAACTGGTGCAACTTCTCTTCATCCGTGTGCGGCACGGCCAGGCCGTCGGCGAATTTATCATTCACCGGCCGGCCGTTCACGAGCAGCATGTAGTTGTGCGTGCGGTTGCCGGGAATGTCATGGAGCGTGAGTTGCCAGACGCCGGTGACGCGGTCCCGCTTCAACGCCACGCGCTGCCAGCTGCTGAACGTGCCGGCCACTTCGACGCGGACTGGCATGGGCCCGCCCGGCGATTCGGGCTGCCACCGGAACACTTTGCTGAACGTCAGCGCGCGTTTGCCTGCGTCGGCTTTGCCCGCATTAAGAGAATGGTGCGACATCGTAAAATTTATTTCCGCCAGTCCTGACCACCGGTCAAAATGGCGCGCTGAAAAATACACCCATCTGGCCGAAGTTCAAGTATCCCTCCGATTGTAAAGACCCCAAAAACATCGGAGCCACCCCGATTCATTTTGCCAGTCAATCAATTTTTCAAAAAGCGAACGGTTGTTTTCGCTGACCCGGCGGACTTGGGTTCCTTGATTTTCCACCTAGCAACTTACCGTTCGCCACACCCACTCTCGGCAAGCCCGTTGATCGCACATTTGATTGCATAAACCAAAAAGTCGGTATACAAAGGCGGTCGTCGCAAACGGACGACCAAAGCAATAGCGAACAAACGGCTTGAGTTTATTGGTTGCGCGCGTGGTGGAATGGCAGACACGCCAGACTTAGGATCTGGTTCCGCAAGGATTGGAGGTTCAAGTCCTCTCGCGCGCACCACTTTGAAAGGGAATTGGACGCACGCGGTGCACCGCATAAAATTTTTCCAATTCATCATCGCTGGAAGCCAAAAACCGCCGCCGGCCGGCGCTCGAAAAAAGGCGGCTTTGATTTTCCATTTTATTTTCCGCCCCGGCTGGGCTAGAGTCGTTGCATCAAGAACGGCACGCACATCAAATTCTG
>CAISEZ010000078.1 GCA_903884535.1 uncultured Verrucomicrobia subdivision 3 bacterium | reverse complement strand
CGCGTTCCCGTTGCTGCGCGCGCCGGAGGACATTGCCGAATATTTTGGCGAAAATAGGGACGTTGGGTTCGGAAAAAATCTCAAAATGCTCGCCCGGAATGCGGTGAATCGAGGCTCCACCGAGGGCCTGGTGCTTCCAATATGATTTCCAACCGGGATGATGCTGGTCGCTGACAAACACCTCGACCGGCCCAGAATATTCCCGGATTTGGTAACTCGCGGCGACTGCATGATAATAATCAATGTAATCCCCGGCGACCTTAGGAGGCTCGGAGCTTTTCTCCGGGGGCGCTGTCACCGCCGACGCGGAATCACGGTTCTGGGTGAACAATTGCCGGAATGAAATCCAGCGCCGGCGCAAATATGCGAACTGCTCCCGGCGCGGCAGCTTGAGCCACCGGCGCAGATGATGCACGCACCGGCGCGGGATGAAGACCGCCATCTGCGACGCATAGTGGCTCAACGCAACCTTGCCCGCCGGCCCGCTGTCAAAGAGCGCCAGCAGCAGCACCTGCCGGCCTCGGCGGCGCAGTTGTTGCGCCATTTCATACGCAATCCATCCACCCATGGAGTAGCCGGCAAGATAGAACGCCCCAGCGGGTTGGAAGGCCAGCAGTTCTTCGACATAGTGGGCCGCCATTTCTTCGACGGTCACATGACGGTTCGCTCGCCCGTCCAATCCCACCGCCTGAATTCCATAACAGGGCTGGTCAGCAGGCAAACGGCGCACCAGATCCAAATAGCGATACACTTCGCCGCGCACGCCATGCACAAAAAACAACGGCGGACGGGAGCCCTCCGTTTTCAGAGGCACAAGCGAACTCCAGGCCGGCGACCAATCCTTTTCACTGAGCCGGCGGGCGAGCGATTCGATGGTCGGCGATTGAAACAAAGTGGCCATGGGCAGTTCCACTCCCGTCATTTTTTCAATCGCGCAGGCCAGTTGAACCGCCAGCAGGGAATCTCCGCCCAGATGAAAGAAATTTTCCCGGATGCTGATTTTTTCCCGGCGCAGAAGCGTTTTCCAAAGGTCGGCGAGCTTCCGCTCCAGATCGTTGCAGGGCAGCTCGAAGCCGCCGTCGCCGGTCATTTCCTTGGCCGGCAATTCGTTCAGGGATTTTCTGTCCACCTTTCCGTTCACATTCAAAGGCAGGGCGGGAAGTTGTAAAAAACGGCCGGGCACCATGTAGGCCGGCAATTTATTTTTCAGCCACGAACGCAACATTTCGGCCGTGATGTCGGCGGCTTCGCGCCCTACCACAAAGGCCGTCAACAGCTTGTTGCCATCGTCCAAGTGTTGGGTGGTTACCGCGCAGGATGCCACCTGCGGATGCGTTCCCAAAGCGGATTCCACCTCGCCCAATTCGATGCGGAAGCCGCGGATTTTCACCTGGCTGTCCCGTCTTCCCAAAAATTCAAGATTGCCGTCCGGTCGCCAGCGCGCCATATCCCCGGTCCGATAGAGGCGGGCGTCCGCCTCAAAAGGGCTGGGGATGAATTTTTCCGCCGTCAGTTCCGGACGGTTCAAGTAGCCCAGCGCCAGCCCGTCGCCGCCAACATACAACTCGCCCTCTGCGCCAACCGGAACCGGATTGAGCCGCGAATCCAGAACGTAAACTTGGGTGTTGGCAACGGGCCGGCCGATTGGCACGCCCGCAGCCAGCCCCGCCTCATCGGTGGCGGTGTAGCCGGAGGTGAAAGTGGTGTTCTCGGTCGGGCCATACATGTTGTTGATCCGGCAACCTTTCAGCGCTTGTTGGGCGCGGATGAAATGTTTCGGCAACATGACATCGCCACCGGTCAACAGTTGTCGCAACGGTTTCAAGTTATCCAACCGCTCCTCCACCATCAGATGAAACAATCCCGTCGTCAGCCATAACGTGGTCACACCGTGCCGCCGAATGGCCTCGCCAATTTCAGCGAGCGAGCAAGGCCCCGGCGGCATAATGACCAGGCGTCCGCCGTTGAGCAGCGCGCCCCAGATTTCAAACGTGGACGCATCAAACGACAGCGGAGCCATGTGCAGCAAAGTTTCTTCCGCCGAGAGCGAGGCGTAATCCGCCCCTTTCACCAGCCGAACCACTCCGCGATGCGGCACTAAAACGCCCTTGGGCTGCCCGGTCGAACCCGATGTGTAACTCACATAGGCCGGCATTTCGGCGCGGTGAAAAAATTCTTCCGGCGCTTTGCTTTCCGTCGTGACCGCCAGCAAATCCTCAATAGCCAGAATGACCGCGCGGTTTGACGGCGTTGTGCCAATGAGATTGGCAAGGCGCTGAACCGAACTTTTGCGGGCAACCATGATTTCCACACGGGCGTCCGCCAGCATCCATCGCAACCGTTCTTCGGGCAGACTTTCATCCAACGAACAATAGGTGCCGCCAGCCATGAGGATGCCCAACAACGCCACCGCCATTTCCAAGGAGCGCTCCACGAATAGTCCGACGATGGTGCCGGGCCGCACGCCGAGCTGTCGGAGGCGAGCGGCCACTTGGTCCGCCCGCTGGTTCAGTTCCTGATAGGTTAACCGGCTTGTTTCAAACACCACCGCCGTCGCGTCCGGTGTCTGCACGGCCTGCTCCGAAAACAATTGATGGATGCACTTGTCGCGCGGATATGGCCGTTGGGTCTGATTCCAGGTCACCAGGATTTGCTGCCGTTCGCCTTCGCTCAACGCCGGCAAATCTGTTTCCACGTTGGCTGCTTCCGGCTTGGTCGGCGGCGCAGTCCGCGGCTCCGGGATGATGTCGGTCAGCCGGTTTGGCTTGCCGGACTGTTGGGGCAAATTTAATGCCGCCATCAGCCGCTGCGTGGCATTTGCATCCGGATGGGTGTGGAACAATTTGCGGATGCGTCGCCGCTGGTCCCGGTGCGAATCGTCGCCCCGCAATGCCACTGCCAGTTGCGCGAATAATTCCTCGGCATTTGTGGCCAACGGGCCGGCAAAATATTCCTCCACCGGTTCGATGGAAAATCCCCGGCTGGCGCGGTATTCGGACAAATCAGCGATCAGGTGGATTACCGGCCGGTCTAGCACCAGATAGTCAACCACCACGCTCGACATGTCCGTGACGAGCAGGTCGCATTGCCCCAGCAGCGCATACAGGGACGTAGCCTGGCTTCGCAACCACGCATCATCAATGATCAACAGATTGCTCAACTGGCGGTTCGCCGCCCGGCCCGCCATCGGATGCGGTTTGACGATGGCAAACCCCTGCCGCTGCCGCAAAAATTCGTTTAATTCCTCGGGCAAAATTCCCTCCATCCCGAACACATTTCCCGGATCCAAGCCGTCCGACCGGATTTCTCCCGTGACGCTTTTGCGGTAGGTGGGCAGCCAGCCGATGATTTTTTTGTCCGCGATTGCCGCCGTTAATCCGAGGCGTTCCCAGAAGCCGTGCCCAGCCGCGAGGAGCCGGTCGTTCCGGGGCAGGCCGGTTACTAGCGTATTTTCAAATGGCCGCAAAGATGCGTTGACAATCCCCGCCCAGAAATCGGATGTGGCCAGCGCATATTTCGAAGCGTAGCCGCGATTCCCCTCCAACATCCACCCGATTTTTTTGATGGGCATGCCATGCCACACATTCACCGAAACCACATTGGGCGGAAATCGGAACATGAAGGAACGGTGCGTGAAAAATACATATCTGGCCCGAAGAAAATACCATACTCCCCGCAGGCTGTTCTTCCGGACAACGATGGTCTTTTTGCCCATTTCAAAGCCGGCGTGTTTCGGTGGCCCGGTCACCAACAAGACCACCTTGCTGACAGTGGTCTGGTCAAGCCCAGCCTGCAAAGCCAGGGCATTGTCTTCAAAATCTGGCCAGCCATAAACCACGGCCTGGTTCCGTTTGGGAATCATCCGGTAGATTAAATAGACCAGATGCCGAACGGACTCTTTGACGAAAACGGACATTGGCTTGCGGTTAAAACATCTCGGCTTTGATTTGCGTGGAGGAGATGCTGGGGGTTCTCGGCAGATAAACCACTTCACACAAATTTTTCAAATAGTCGAACTTGCCTGCCCAGTCATCTCCCATCACTAAGATGTCAGCCCGGTAGTTGACCACGTCATCGGCTTTTTGTTCCCAGTTGTCCTCAATGATCACCTTGTCCACATAACGGATGGATTCCATGATCATCCGACGGTCCGCGAACGGATAATAGGCGTTCTTTTGTTTGACCAGATTGAAGTCCTCGCTGGACAAGCCCACAATCAAATAGTCGCCCAGCGCCTTTGCCCGGCGCAGCAGGTTGATATGACCCCGGTGCAAAATGTCAAAAGTCCCATAGGTAATGATCCGTTTCCTCATATTCATCTCACATTTGACCGAGATAAACTTTCTGGGCCACGCTGGATTTTAGTCCAAGCAACGGTTTTAGTTTATGCTTTTTTTGTTTCTTTGTCCATTCTCAGCGGCGGGATAGCGAAGACTGGAACCATGTCTTTGAGTGGGCTTCGCTGTCCGCCCATGAAATCGCCTTTACGCACTTTCATCGCCAAGAATCAGCCAACAATTACCTCAATTTCAGCCAGTGTGAACAACTCGGCATGGACGGACGCCGCCGACACGTTACCGTGTCTGTTACCAGTGAGCGCCCGCAACAATCGTATTTTGCACATCGACGGAGATTCCTTCTTCGCCAGTTGCGAAATCGCGCTCGATCCCAAGTTGGAGGGGCGGCCAGTGTGGGTTGGCGCCGGCCGGCGCGGCGACGGCATTGTCATTGCCGCCAATCGGCTTGGCCAAAAATTATGGTAAATTCACAGTAAAGGCAGAATGTGTTGTTCGCCGGTGCTCACTCACAATGTTATTATGGCTTCAACCCTTTCGACATGAGCTTCGGCCGGACCACCATGCCCAACTGGGTAAACTACCATGATTACTGGCAGCGATTGATTGAGAAGCTCGGCAGAACTATTATCCTGCCGACAGGTTTTCAAGAAACTAAATATTTGATTTCATTTTATGCAATCTGAGCGAAAATCCGGTTTTTCACGGGTGGTCACCATTTTCATGGAATATTTTGGACTGAGCTGGGCATTGTCGCTCTTGGTGGTCAGTTTTATCAGCCTCATCAACTGTTTGGCCGTTTACTGGTTTATCTGGGATTTCCCATATGGTTTAATGCCCACGAACGGCGTGGGTGGTTTTCGTGATTTTCTGCCTTCTTCATAAGTTTGCAAGTCATTTTTCCAGTCTGACCTTGGTTTTTGTCCGGCGCGGAAGGTGTTTTGACGCCATTG
>CAISEZ010000077.1 GCA_903884535.1 uncultured Verrucomicrobia subdivision 3 bacterium | reverse complement strand
TGCGGCTCAATATTTTTAATAATGTGCTCTTGCCCGCCCCGTTCCGGCCAATGATGCCCACCACCTCCCCGCGCTTGACCTCAAAAGAAACGTCCTTCAAAGCCCAAAAATCTTCGGAGGACGGAGGACGGAGGACGGAGGACGGAGGGCGGATGTCGGATTCTGACTTCTGACTTCTGACTTCCGACTTCTGAAAAAACTCTTTGCCTTTTCCGCAATAACATCTCTCAGCGCGGTATAGCGCTGCTTCTCGCCTTGGTGGCTGATGCGATACTTCTTGCCCAAACCTTCTACTGAAATGATGACGTCGGACATTGTAATTGAGAGATCGGTGGCCGGAGGTCAGAGAACGGAGATCAGAAACGGTTTCGGGTTTTTGATCATGCTGCCTAACATGCGGCCAATGGAACGATTACGTTCGCTCAAATCTTTATGTTCGGATTCGGTGATGTATCCGCAGTCGCGCGCGAAATCAAGGGAGGAATCCGTCTCGTTTGATTCACCATCGCAATCAGTCAATTTGCTGACAAAATGGGCCTCGTATCTCCGTTTGGCCCATGCCTCGCGCAGGTTCATGCAAACGGAACGGGATGAGCGCCGAATTTGGCCGGTCAATGCCCAGCGTTCTTCCAGCGGAAAGCGTTTGCTGATTTCAAAAACGTTCATCGAGAGCGCGTAAGCCATTTGATACACTTCCAAGTCTTTGGCCGAGTTGATTTGCATTGTGACTTTGCCGCCCTCTGACTTCCGACCTCCGTTCTCCGCCATCGTCGCCGCTTCGCGGCTAGATGACGTCTGCGAAAGTGCGCTCCATTTTGCGGAAATACCAGATGCCGCTTGCGCAAAGGGCGACGGAGACAAAAACTGAAACGCTGAAAGTTGAAAACTGAAATGGAACCTGTCTGCGCAGGTCAACCGATTCTTTTCTTTCGGTCGCTCCAGTATTCAGGGCGGCGGGAGCCGTGTGCCACGGCCAGAATCCAAACCGCATCATTCCAGACGAAATAAGGAATGTAATATCGAAAAACTTTCAAGTTAACTCTGCGGTATTCCTTGGGGCGGAGTCGCGGAATTTCGGGATTATCGCCAATCCAGCGAATGATCGTGCGAACTTCTTCTTTCAGGCGAACGCCCAAACCCGATTCGATTTCTTCGTAGTAAGCAATGGCTTCAGTTAATTCCTCCTCAGCTTCGTGAAGAATTTCAATCTTCATGTGGGGAATCGCTGGTCCAGCCGGGCAAACACCTCATCGAAACCGCTGGAACGGGCGCGTCCGGCCTTCACTTCTTCCATGCGCCGGCAGATTTCCGTTTCCCAATCCGCCTCAACTTCGGGCGAAAAGTCCTGACTTTCATCGGACAAATCCAACAGGATGCGCGCCAGCGTCAGGCGTTGAACCGGCGGCAGTTCCAAGGCGTCTTTGGCCACTTCAGCAATCGCTTTCATGGGGATCAAGTTACGCCCTGACGGCGGATTGTCGAGCGGGTTTTCATTTTCTAAAAACTGAAGAGGGCAGAAAGGAGAGTGAAGAGGGGAGACAGGAGGCTCGCCAACTTCGTCTTTCGCGATTCGGTGGAGCGGATCAATCCGCCGACGAGCTGTCCCGTTGTCATGGCTTGTTGACGCAAATCAATTGCAGCCGCTTTCAACTGCGGGTAATTATCCTCGATGACATACGTCAAGGAACGCACCTCGGCGGTGGATGCATGGGCTACGTTGTAAAACTGGAGCTTTTCCGGAACGTGCTGCCGCTCGAACCCTTCGGCAATGTTTGACATGGCAGAAACTCCAGCTCGTTGGATCTGACTACACAGCCCGTAATCTTTCGCAATCCCATCAACGCGCGTGGCCGAGTAAATTTGCTTTGTCAATTGGCGCGCATGTTGCCAACCCTCCAAGTCTTCAAAAATCATAGTAGTATTTTCCTTTCTTCTCTCCTCGCTCTCCACTCTCCCCACTTTCGCCGCTCAAATGACATCGGCGAAAGTGCGCTCCATTTTGCGGAAATACCAGATGCCGGAAGCGCAAAGCGCGCAAGATACAAAAACTGAAACGCTGAAAGTTGAAAGCTGAAATGGAACTTGGCCGCGCAGGAGGCTCCAGCGGAAGCCGTCAATCACCCCGACCATCGGGTTGAGCGAATAGAGCAGCCGCGCCGGGAGGTCCAAACCGTGCCAGTGCCAGATGGCCGGCACCCGGTCGGTGCTGTAACCCACGGGTGAAAGGAAAAATCCAAATTGAACGATGAAAGGCACGATGTAGCGGAAGTCGCGGTATTCCACATTCAGCGCACACAGCCACAGGCCGATGCCGAAGGAGGCGGCAAAAGCTAAAATCATGAAAGCAGGAAGCAGAAATAAACGCCAGTCCGGCAGGAATTGATACCATACCATCAACAGCGCCATCAGGCCCAGCGTGATCAGGAAATCCACGAAGCTGGTGATGACGGAGCCGGCGGGCACGATGAGGCGCGGGAAATAGATTTTTGAAATGAGGTTGGCGTTGCCGATGAGACTGTTGCTGGACTCGCTCAAGGCGGTGGCGAAAAATTGCCAGGGCAGGTTCGCTGCCATCACGAGCAACGCATAAGGCACACCTTCCGGTGCGGGCATTTTTGCAATTTTGCTGAAGACGACGGTGAATACAATTGTGGTCAGCAGCGGACGGAGCACTGCCCACGCCACGCCGATGACCGTCTGCTTGTAGCGCACGGTGACATCGCGCCACGCGAGGATGATGAACAACTCGCGGTAGCGCCAGAGATCGCGCCAGTAATTCTTCTCGGCGCGCCCGGCTTCAAGGATCAAATCCATATCTTAAAAAGCTGAAAAACTAAAATGCTGAAATACTGAAACTTGAGACCGGAATCCGGAGACCGGAGGACAGATGCCAGAATTTAGCGCGCATGAGCGTGGATTAGCGGTTTAGACACTAATCGAACTGATGAAAGCAAAATCTCAAAAGCTGGAACCTGAGACCGGAAATCAGGCCTCTGACTTCTGTCGTCAGGGCTTTATTGTCTGCGATAATGGGTTTTCTGCGACTCCGACGGCCCACGGCTTGTCCATCAGCGGCCCATCCAAGGTGGCCAGTTTCAGCCCATGCCGTTTGTTTATCTGTTTTGCATCTGGGTGCGAATCCACGCGGGATCCCGGCGGCAGTCCAGCACGGCATAAATGAAAATACCATTGGTTTCGGGTTCGTAATAAATGGCGAAGGGAAAGCGTTTGGACAAAAGCCGATGATGTCCGAAAACCCGCCGATGGATTCCGGCATAGAGGCGCAGGGAATCAATATCCGAAAAAAGCGATTCCAGAAAATAACCGCCCAATCCTTACCCTTGCCGCTCATAAAAGGCGAAACCTTCAGCCAAATCCTCGCGCGCCGAGGGCAGGATTTCCAAGTTCATATCAGCCGGTTCCGCAGTTCCCGTTTGGCGGTTTCCCAGTCCATGAACTTTTCGGCCCCGGCCGCGACCCGCGCGGCTCTTTCCTGGAGAATCTGTGCGTGCCAGGCCGGTGACTCAAGGCATTCCTCCTCCCGACAGAGATCTGTCCACAGGGCCTCCATGGCACAGAGCTTTTCATCACGGGTCATTTGTTCGATTGGCAAGGTGTTTGGCATGGCTTTAATTTAGCTCGTGGTTAGGGACTGACGAAATTGTTTTTTTGGTGCCGGCCCAACGCCTGATATTTCAACTTTTCACAATCTCTGTTCGGTTTCACCCGCCGGCCAGCATCCGCTTTACGTTTTCTGTCGTCATGGGTGGCGCCCCGGGCGGCGCTTCCAACAACAGTGTGCCATTGGGTCCCGCCACAAGTCTCGCCCGGCGCGGAACCTCCGTTGGCTGGAGCCGCGCCGTGAGGAAGCGGACCAATTCCTCTTTCTGTTCCGCCGGCAACGCCTCGGCGGCGGCTTCAATTTCGAGCAGTTTGCTCATGCGCAAACTTTATCACCGGCAAATTCCGGTGGTAAATCACAAAACCATCGAGAACCTCATTTCTGGCGTCTGGTATCCGCCCTCCAACCGCTGACTTCCGACCTCCGACCTCTGTCCTCTCATCTCTGATTTCTTCCCCTAAGATGACGTCGAAACATCGATGACGGTCTGCTTGTAACGCACCGTCACATCGCGCCAGGCGAGGATGATGAACAGCTCGCGGTAACGCCAGAGGTCGCGCCAGTCATTTTTCCCGGCGCGCCCGGCTTCAAGGATCAAATCCATATTTTAAAGACAAATGCTGAAAACTAAAATGCTGAAACGCGGAAAGCGGAAACTTGAAACCTGAAAGCCAGCTCACTCATTTTTCGATTGCGTCCGGTCCAGTCGCTGGTGTAACCAGGCTGGATCACGGCGACAATCCACGATGGCATGAATAAAAACAGTCTTGTCATCCACCGTGTAAAAAATCGCAAAGGGAAACCTTTTGGACAGCAGCCGGTGATAATTTTTGTATGGCTTCAGGTGGATGCCGCCATAAAGACGGAGCGATTCGATGTCCGCATACAAGTTCGCCAGGAAATAGCCGCCAATCCCGGCTTGTTGTGTTTCGTAAAAATGAAATCCTTCGATCAAATCAACTTCCGCCTGATCGAGTATCTTGAGGTTCATGAAGTCTGCCCGGCAATCCTGCGTTTGGCGGTTTCCCAGTCGGTGAACCGTGCCTTGCCATCACGCACCAGCCGCTCGCGTTCATCCAGAAGATCCTTGTGCCATTGGGGCATGGGCAGGCGGCCTTCGCGCCGGCATAAATCTTCCCACAAAGCCTCCATCGCGAGCAGCTTTTCTTCCAGCGTCATCTGGTCAATTGCGGTCAAAGCCATGTCTCGAATTTAACTGAAGAAACGGCGGCGGCAAACTTGTTTTTTTGACCATTTGCGGCCTCAATTCCATGGTCGCTGAAATTAATTTCCATTGTCTGCTTTCAGGTTTGGTTTTTAGCTTTTTTCTGCGCTGCGGCGGATAAAATCCGCCCGGCATAGACGACCACGCGGTCGCAGATGGCGTCAAGCTGAACCTGGGTGGTTCGGCAAAAGGCAAAAATGGTTTCGATCTGGGCACCGGCATAGTCGTGAGCGATGCGGTTGCGATGCTCTTTGAGGATTCTCAACTCCCCGGCGCTGGCCACGAATCCCCGTTTTTCGGCAAGATTAAGCCGGTCCAACATGGTTTCGGCGCGCTCCAGTTCATGGGCAAACAACGCCCGAAGCACTTTGTTCGTCAACAAATCCACCACCCGCGCGAAGCGTCCTGTATAAGCCTCGATCGTTTCCAGGTCGGCTTCCGACCAACCGCTTCGTTCGCCGCCGAGCTTTCCCACGCGTTGGGCGGAGAAGGTCAGATGTTCGCGCGCCTGCCGCAGTTCATCCAGGCTGGCCTGTAGCAGCCGGGCGGAGATTTTTTCATTCATAGCCGAATCCCCTGTTCGGTGACCAACTGGGCCAGCACGTCGTCCTCGCCGGCATTGATGGTCAGATCAATTTTCTGCCAGCCAATCCGGTCCTTCATGCGGGTCAGCAACCGCAGGGTGTCACAATAGGTGATGCGTGACGAGCGCACCCACAGGTCAATGTCACCGCCTCGGGCCGAATCATCGGTGCGCGAACCATAAAGATAGATTTCCGCCGCCGGGTCGGCTTGCCGAATTTCTTCGCGGATGGTTTCCACTTCTTTCGCGCCAAGTCTCATGGTGGTAATTTCCCAAAATATCCGGTTGCCGTCAATTCAAGCCGATTTCCACGGCAAAGGTCACGCCACTAATTCTTTTCCGCTGGCCCGGTGAAATATAAAACCAGTTGCGGCCATTCGCCGTTTCACGCGATCAAAAATTGAAAGCTCAAATTCAAAGGCTCTGAAACTTGAAACCCGAAACATGCGCTGATTTTTTCGGTCCTCCAGTTTTCAACCTCGCCACATTTGATTTCAAGCATTCAGCCCTCAAGAATCAAATCCATGTTCTAAAATGCTGAAAAGCTGCAAACTGAAACTTGAGACCGCAATTCAAAGCAGAAATCAACAAATCAAAAACTGAAAGTGGAAACCTGAAACTCAAAAATCCTGATTCACCTAAGGCTCAGCGGCAGCAGCCGCACCCTTTGCCGCGCTTCATCTACTGTAACGAGCGCCCCCATTTCCAACTCAGGTGTAAACTGCCGCAAGGTGCGACTGACCAGCATTCCTAGGTGCTCCGGAGAAACATCCTGCGCCCGGATTTGGAAAACGCTCGGACTACCCGCCTGCGTATGGGCGAGAAGCGTCCCAAAATCGAGGTCATGAGTGAAAACAACCAGCCACCGTCTCGGGCAAAGGACATAATTTCAAAATCAACCGCACGTGGATCGCCAACCGAACTCCAGTGGGTTGCCTGCCAACCGGCGGCGCGAAGCGTTTCCACCCACGCCGGCCCAAGGTTCATGTCCACCAGCAACTTCACGCCACAGCCACTTCCTGTTCCTCCACGCGCCAGGCCGCATAGGCCATGGCCTCGTCAATATCCCCATTTTCCAAATAGGGATACAAGCGGAGGATTTCGTCACGCGTTTTGCCAACCGCCATGAGGCCGACGATGGTGCCAACGGTCACGCGCAGACCACGAAGGCAAGGTTTGCCACCCATGACCGCTGGATTGATGGTGATCCGCTCTAATTTCGGCATAAAACAATATAACCCACCGACAGAGAGTTTCCAAGACAGAAACCTGAAACGCTGAAATTACCAAATCAAAATTGGATATTGGGGAAACAGAACTCCGACCGGAGTTCAGCGGGCGAATTGACGACAGCGGAAATCCAGCGCGGACTCGAAGCTGACCACTTCCCGGAGCAGGGCGTTGTAGCGAGAATAGGCGTCGCCTCCCGATTCGCGCAGCAGGCGGTAAAGCGCCAGTTCCGCGTCGCAGGCCAGATCGCCGGGAACTTCGTCAATCAAGGCGGCGCGGCGCAGCCGGGGCAGTATGATCGCCGCAAGGCAGGACGGCACGGTGCGCCGCCCAGCCCGCAAATCCGCCAAGCCGGCGCGAACCAGTTCTTCCCCCGGCAACCCGGACATAAGTTCATTTGCGGTCATGGTGTTCATCCCGGGGCAGATTGACAGAATTCGGTGACCGCCCGGCGAAACGAAGCGGGGTCAATGGCGGGGTAACGGATGAGTGCCGGCTCAATCGCGGCAAACAACTCCCGCAAGCGGACGATCCCGATGAGACCATCCCGCAACATGCACCGCACATCCAGCAGATCACGGGTGTGGCCGCGTTGGAGCTTGGATAGGGCCTGTCCGTAAAGGTCGTAATGGTAGAAATCAATGTTTCCCTGACGCGTAATGAACAGGCTGCGTTCGCGCCAGCCTGGCAGAGCGGGAATAAACTGGTCGGGACAGGCCAACTCCACGTTGAGGTCCAATTCATCCTTGAGGGTTGCCAGGACTTCAAACAGTCCTGGCGGTTCCGGGTCGGGCTTGATATCAATGTCTATCGTCATCGTCCGCCAGCCATGAAGCAGAGCCGTGGCACCGCCGGCCAGATAAATGGAGCCGCCGCCGCGCACGCGGCTCCCCAGAGCGGCCATGAAGGCTTCGATTTTGGTCTTGTCGGCTTCTGTGCGCATCAAATTTAATAGCACCTGTGTTCAAAGTCCGCCAGAAAGGTGTCCTTGAAAATTACTTGGAAGTCCATTCGATCAACCGGGTGCGGACGCCGCGCGCCTAATGTCCTTGGCCGGGAGTCGCATCGGCTTTCGCAATCGCTTCATCCAGTGCGGCTAAAAGACGCGGGGCACTCGCTCCAGTTTCAGCTTTTCCCACCCAAGCTGCCGCCCTTGGCCGTTTGCAGAATTTTTTCGCAAACAGTTCCGGCGACTGCGATTCCCTTGGCAACCACTCCCTGGTCGCCATCGGTTATGTTCCTGACCCAAGGCATGCGCCTTTGGTTTTACGACTACTTGTCACCCAAAATTTTTAATAGGAACGGCAATACGCGCCGCCCGTTCTTGTCCCAGCTCTTGAGCAATTTTAATCTGGCATTGGCATGGGCCTTTGCCTCCCCCGTCAAGGCTTGCGAATGTTCCTTAATCCGCTCCAGCCGGGGACCGCTGTCGTTGAGGTGGTTCAACACGTGCTGGCGTAGAAAACTTCCGGTCAGATTGCGCAACTCGGCGACCGCCTCGTAATGCGTCCGC